>CAYFER010000035.1:0-1654 GCA_964342185.1 uncultured Vicinamibacteraceae bacterium
CCGAGATGGCGGTCCCCTTCAAGAGCCTCCGTTATCCGGCCGTGGGCGATCAGGCCCATCGGTGGGGATTCCAGATCACCAGACGGATCCGGGACAAGGACGAGACCGTGGTGTGGTCGCCGATCTCCCGGGACGTATCAGGTTTCCTCCCGCAGATGGGGCTCCTCGACGGGATGACCGGACTGTCGACCAGCCGTAACCTCGAGATCCTGCCTACGGTCACCGCCATCCAGGCGGGTAGGTTGGACCAGAGTACGGCCGCGTTCCCGACCGAGTCGCAGCCCGAAGGCGGGATCAATCTCAAGTATGGGCTCACGTCGAATCTCACCCTGGACTTCACCTACAACCCTGATTTCTCTCAGATCGAATCGGACCGGCCGCAGATCGAAGTGAACCAGCGATTCCCGCTGTTTTTCCCCGAGCTCCGCCCCTTCTTTCTCGAAGGCCAGGAGATCTTCAGTGTGGCTGGGCCGGTGAACTTCGTGAATACCCGGACCATCGTTGACCCTCGCTACGGCGCTAAGGTCACGGGCAAGATCGGGAACACCACGCTTGGGTTGTTGTTCGCCAACGACGAGGCGCCGGGGAACCTCGACGATTCCAGCGACCCGGCGTTCGGCAAGACCGCCAACGTGCTCATGGGCCGGGTGCGCTACGACCTGTACGCTGAGTCGTACCTGGGGGCGATTGTCACCGACCGCGAGTTCCTGTCCGGACACAGCCGGTTGGGCGGCGTGGACGGTAACTTCCGGCTCAATGATTCGACCTCGTTCGGGTTCCGTGCCATCGGCTCGCAGAACCGCGACCTCAGCGATCTCGACACGAGCGGCGAGATGTTCGACGCGGTGCTGACCAGTCAGGGACGGAACCTGAGTTATTCGCTCGGCGGCTACAGTATCGATCCAGAGTTCGATTCGGCGGTGGGGTTCGTTCGCCGGCGTGATATCCGTCTGCTCGGCGGCCAGGTTGGCTATCGGTGGTGGCCCGAGAGCTGGCTCATCAACTGGGGACCCGAGGCCCTTTACACCCGCAACTACAACTTTGAGGACATCCTCGAGGACGAAGTACGCCAGCTCGGCGTCAACTTCTCGTTCGCCAAGAACATCCGGTTCGGGACGTCGGTGAATCGGGATATGGAGCGGTTCGGCGGGATCAACTTCGACAAGACCCGCTACAGTACCAACCTGTTCGTGAGCACGTTCAACAAGCTCTCGGTGGGGGGGTTCTTCAGCTACGGCGATCAAGTGTTCTTCGGGACGGCGCCGTTTCTGGGCTCCGGCTCCCAGGGCAGAGTGTTCCTAACGGTGCGTCCGCTCAATCGCCTTCAGTCGCAGATCAACATCACCACCAGTCGGCTGATTGATCCGTTCGACGAGACCGAGGTGTTCGACGTCAAGATCTACCGCGCTCTGAACACCTACCAGTTCACCGACCGGCTGCTCCTGCGCAACATTCTCGAGTACAACACCTTCAGCAAGACCGTCGGGGCTAACGTGCTCTTCACCTACCGGGTCAACTCCGGGACGGTGTTCTTTATTGGCTATGACGACCGGTACCAACAGGGCGACCTGATTCTCGACGACGGGAACGACCTGGCTTACTTCGGCAACCAGGAGTTGTTCACGACCGACCTGGTGCGGACCAACCGCGCATT
>CAYFER010000035.1:1754-22088 GCA_964342185.1 uncultured Vicinamibacteraceae bacterium
ACTTCGGCAACCAGGAGTTGTTCACGACCGACCTGGTGCGGACCAACCGCGCATTCTTTACCAAGATTTCTTACCTCTTCAGGTACTGATTCGGTTCAGGTGCCTGGGCGGTCCTACCCGGTAAATGCCGGTGGGGACTATTGCGTATAGTAATATCGGGGCTTGTCGGTGCCTCGATGTTACCTGCTGCTGCCCATATCGATGGGCCACGGTCAGTCGTCAAGACCAGTATGACCACTCGCCGGCTTGTATCTTCTTTCTCTGCGCTGTTGGTCGTCGCAATTCCCGTTGTGGCACAGCCCGTGCGCGAGGCGGACCAGTCGGTGCTCGTGGCTAGGTTCTCCAATATCTCTCAGGACCCGAACGACGACTGGATCGGCGACGGGATCGCCGAGACCGTCGCTTCCGACCTGCAGTCGCTGGGCGGGCTTTCCGTTGTGGGCCGGGAGACGGTCGCCTCGCCGACCGGCGACAGTCTGTCCGCGTTGCCGGACACCGGTCGGGCCGTCCAACTGGCTCAGATGGTGGACGCTCGTTGGGCTGTGATCGGCGGCTACCAACGCGTTGGTCCGATGCTCCGAATCACGGCGCGGCTCGTCGATGCGCGCTCCGCGCGGGTGGTCGAGACCTTGACCGCCGACGGACCCATCAACGAAATCTTCGACTTGCAGGATCAACTCGTGGCGGGCCTGTTAGCTGGTGTGACTAGTGTTCCGGCGGTGGCTCGAAGTGAGCCGACGCTGGCTGCCGAGTTGGTGCCCGACGGCAGCGCAGAGGGTGAGGGAGAAGGACTGGGGTTCTCGCCACCGCCCCGTCAACCCTCCCCGGGTCCGGTCACCGGGGGCATCGTGTTACCGGAGGCCGTGCCCAAGGCCGGTCGAGGCGGGAGAAGACGGGCGGAGTCGTTACCCGTAGCCGCGGCCGCCGCCGGCATCCTGACAGGGCGGCCCAGTGTAGTCGCGACCCGAACGCCGGATGCACCGACCATTGATGGCCTGCTGGACGACCCGGTCTGGAATAGCGCCGTTCGAGTGACCGACTTCGTCCAGGTTGCGCCGGTCGAGGGTGCGCTGGCGACCGAGGACACCGAGATCTTCATCGCCTACGACAGCGACACCCTGTATCTGGGCATGTATGCCCACTACTCGAACTCAGGCATGGTGCGCGCCAACCGCGTAGACCGTGACCAGGCTTTTTTCGGCGACGACACCATTTCGGTGTACTTCGATACGTTCCTCGATCAGCAACGGGCCTTCGTATTCACCATCAACGGCTACGGGGTGCAGGGCGATTCGTTGATGGCGGGTAGCTCCGGCGGAGGGTTCCGGGGTGGCTTTAGCGGTGTCCCGTGGGGCGACCGTTCGTGGGACGCCCTTTTCGAGTCAGGTGGTGTCCTGGTCGACGATGGCTGGACGGCAGAGCTTGCCATTCCCTTCAAGAGTTTGCGTTATCCCGCTGGCGATGCCCATCGCTGGGGCTTCCAAATCGCCAGGTCGATCCGGGGTAAAGACGAGACGGTGGTCTGGGCGCCGGTCTCCCGCGACGTCTCGGGCTTCCTACCGCAGATGGGGCTCCTTGACGGGTTATCTGGTCTATCCACGAGCCGGAACCTGGAGATTCTCCCGACCGTCACAGCTATTCAGGCCGGATCGTTGAATCGGTCCACCCGCGGGTTCGAGGAGGAGAGTCAGCCGGAAGGCGGCGTCAACCTGAAGTACGGGCTCACGCCAAACCTAACGCTCGACTTCACCTATAACCCAGACTTCTCCCAGATCGAGTCGGACCGGCCCCAGATTGAGGTGAATCAGCGGTTCCCTCTCTTTTACTCCGAGCTACGACCCTTCTTCCTCGAAGGGCAGGAGATCTTCGACATCCAGGGACCGGTGACGTTCATCAACACTCGGACCATTGTGGACCCGCGCTATGGGGGGAAGATTACGGGCAAGGTGGGCAAGACCACCATGGGCTTCTTGTTCGCCAACGACGAAGCCCCGGGCAAACTCGACGACCCGACCGAGCGCGGCTTCGGTAAGAGTGCCAACACGCTCATCGGGCGGGTGCGCTACGACCTGTATTCCCAGTCGCACGTCGGTGCGGTGGTCACCGACCGCGAGTTTCTCGGCTCCTACAGCCGCCTGGCCGGGGTCGACAGTCGCTTCCAGATCTCACCCACGACGTCGGTCGATTTTGCGGCCCTGACCACAGTCAACCAGGACTTGGACGGAAACCGCACAGGTGGTCCGATGCTCGATGGTGGTTTAAGGAGCAACGGTCGCAACCTGAGCTACCGGGTCTCGTTGTATCAGCTCGATCCAGAGTTCGACACGGAGGTCGGTTTCATACGCCGCCGAGATATCCGGCGCATTTCAAGTAGCGTCGGCTACCGGTGGTGGCCGGAGAGCTGGATCATCAACTGGGGACCAGAATTCCAGTACAGCCGTAACTGGAACTTTGAGGACGTCCTCGAAGACGAGGAGTCGCGGCTGCGCATGCGAGTGTCGTTTGCCAGGAACTTGTCTGTTTATGGCGACGTCCGCAGGGAGATGGAGCGGTTCGGCGGGATTAACTTCGACAAGACACGACAGTCGATTGGCGGGAATGTTTCGACCAGCCGGCTGTTCTCCTTAGGAGGCAGCTACAATTGGGGCGATCAGGTTCGCTTCAGCACCGTACCGTTCCTTGGTGCCGGGTCTTCCGGGCGACTGTTCATGTCGCTCCGTCCGTTCAGCCGGCTGCAGTCACAGATCAACCTGAATACCAGTCGACTAGTTGATCCTGAAGGGCAGGCACAGATCTTTGACGTGAAGATCTACCGGGCGCTGACCACCTATCAGTTCACCGATCGGCTGTTGCTCCGCAACATAATGGAGCACAACTCCTTCAGCAAGACGCTGGGCGCGAACCTGCTGCTGACCTACCGGGTCAACTCCGGCACCGTCTTCTTCATTGGCTACGACGACCGCTACCAGGCGGGCAATCTTCTGTTCGATGACGATGGTGAGGAGGTCTATCTCACTAGCGACTTCGCGCGCACCAACCGCGCCTTCTTCACGAAGATCTCGTACTTGTTCAGGTACTGACTCCCAGCATCCTTCTCCTTCCTACTTCGCATTGGAGGTGTCCCTGTGCTCCGAATCAGCCTTGCCCTCGGTCTGGCCGTCCTCGGCGGCAACCTTGCCCTCGCCCAGGAGATTCCCCTCGATAAGCTTCGGTTGCCCGATGGATTCGCGATCGAGGTCTATGCCGAGAACGTGCCGAATGCTCGGTCCATGGCCCGTTCGCCCAACGGCACCCTGTTCGTCAGCACGCGCCAGGCCGGAAACGTCTATGCCGTGCTCGACCGGGATCAGGACCAGAAGGCCGATGAGGTCATTACCGTCGCCAGCGGGCTGAATATGCCCAACGGTGTGGCCTTTCGCGGCGGCGCGCTCTACGTCGCCGAGGTGAACCAGGTGCTGCGCTACGACGGTATTGAGAGTCGGCTGCAAAACCCGCCCGAGCCGGCCGTCATCGACGAGGAGTTTCCGTCGGAGCGGGCCCACGGCTGGAAGTTCATCCGGTTCGGACCGGACGGTAAGCTCTACGTGCCGGTGGGTGCCCCCTGCAATATCTGCGATCGGACAGGCGAGGACATCCGGTTCGCGACTGTTACCCGGATGGACGTCGATGGCGGTAGTCCGGAAGTGTATTCCCACGGGGTGCGGAACACCGTCGGGTTCGACTGGCATCCTGAGACCGGCGATCTCTGGTTCACTAACAACGGTCGCGACCGCCTTGGTGATGACACGCCGGGCGATACACTGCACCACGCGCCGGAGCGAGGTCTTCACTTTGGCTACCCGTTCTGCCATGAGGGTGACATCGCGGATCCTGAGTTTGGCGGGCGGCGTGGCTGCGACGAGTTTACCCCTCCCGCTCAGGTGCTGGGTCCCCACGTCGGCGCGCTGGGCATGCGGTTCTACACCGGCGATATGTTTCCGGCTCGCTACCAGAACCAGATCTTCATCGCCGAGCACGGGTCCTGGAACCGGACTCCAGAGGCTGGCCACACCGGCTACCGGATCACGGTGGCGACCCTTGACGGCAACAGAGTTACGGACTACTCGGTCTTCGCCGAAGGCTGGCTCGATCCAGACAACACGTCATGGGGGCGTCCGGTCGATGTCGAGGTGCTGCCGGACGGTTCGATGCTCGTGACCGACGACACCGCCAACGCGATTTATCGGATTATCTACGAGGGGTAGGCCGCTTCGATGCGCAGGGATGTGATCGGCGCATGGATCCTGGCCTCGGTGCTGACCTCGGGGTCGGTTATGGCGCAGATCACGCCTGAGCTTATCCGGCAGCGCACCGAGCTCGAGTGGTCGCTCAAGGCGGATAAGATGCGGCAGCATCTGCTGCCGCTGATGCGACGCCACCAGATCGACTTGTGGATCATCCTGAGTCGAGAGAACGCTCCTGATCCGATCTTAGAGCTGTTTGGCGGGCACGGCATCACGGGCTGGTACGGGCATCGGAACGCCTACCTGTTCTACGACAGCGGCTCGGGGGGCGCTCTCGAGACCACCGCGATCGGAACGCATCTGAGCGACCATCTGGCGCCCTTCTTCGAGACGCGCACGCTCTACGGTGAGGAGGGGCTCAAACCTCACCTGCGCGAGTATCTGGCGCGCCGGGATCCCGGCCGGATTGCCATCAACCAGTCCCGCACCATCAGCATGGCCGATGGACTGACGGCCGAGCTCAAGAATTACCTGTTGGACGCACTGCCGGCCGGCTACGCCGACCGGCTGACTCCCGCTGAACCTCTGGTGGTGGACTACGCGTCGACGCATACGCCGGCCGAGGACGTGGTGCAGCGGGAGGCGAGCCTCGCGACCTATGCCCTGTTGCAACGAGCCATGTCGGCCGAGGTCATCACGCCGGGTCAGACCAGCCTGATGGACGTGCACTACTGGATCACGGCCGAGTGGAAGCGGCAGGGCTACGAGTTCAATTTCCCCGCCTCCCTCGATCTCCAGCGGCGCGGTGGGTCGAGTCTCGACGACTCGGCCGATCCGGTGGTCGAACTGGGCGACCTACTGCATGTCGATTTCGGTATTCGCAGCGCCGGTATCGTGACCGACCAGCAGAAGATGGCCTACGTGCTACACCCGGCCGAGACGGCACCGCCTGCCGGCTTAACCCGTGCCTTCGACCGGTCGTCTCGCGCGGCGGCGATCATCGTCGAAGAGATGCAGGTGGGGCGCACGGGTATCGAGATCAAGCGCGCCGCCGAGTCGCGCGCTAGCGCCGAAGGGATCGATCTGCTGGTGTACTCCCACGTGCAGGGCTACTGGGTGCACGATGCTGGGATGTGGGCGATCTACGACTGGCCCGAACGCTACGGCGACCACGCCCGGATTACCTTGAAGGAGGGGGACTGGGTCTCGCTCGAGTTTGCCGTGACTGCCGCCGTTCCTGAGTGGGACGACCAGGCGGTCACGATCATGCGTGAAGAGGACCTAAAGGTCACGGCGGCCGATGGAGGCGAGTATCTGTCTGGCCCCCAGACCGAACTGTGGCTTATCCGGTAGTGATATCGTAGAAGGCTCTGACCGGCTGGACTCCACGTCCACCCGGACCCGTCCCAGCCGGTGAGGTGGCCGAGAGGCTTAAGGCGCTGGTTTGCTAAACCAGTGAGGGGGAAACTCCTCCCAGGGTTCGAATCCCTGCCTCACCGCCATTTATCTTGTTCTGTTCATAGCACTTACCGATCTGCGATCGGGCGTTTCCCCAATTTCTCCCAGACAGGGGTACACTCAAGCGTATTGCCGTGGACGCCCGTGCACAGGCGACCAGCGATACGAGCACAGTGAATACGCCGTAAATCTATGCAAGTAGTGCGCCCTCAATGCGTTATCGTGATTGACTGGTTGGTGAGCTGACCACCTAGTCACGAGTCGGCACACTCGGGCCCATCAGTCAAACAACGAGGGAAGCAGGTGAGCATCGAGAAACGCTTTTCCGCCTTTTCGCCAACGAAAGTTTTCTTTGGTGCCGGAGAGCGCAACCAGCTCATTTCATTGCTGCGGGAAGAGAAGTGGGCACGCGCCTGCATCGTCTGCGACCATGCTCTCCTTGAACAGCCTCTGATCGCACAGCTGATCAGGGAACTGCGAGACACTTGTCAGCAGGCGACGATGATCTCCTGTGACATTCAAGAGCCCACCTACGCCTCGCTTGAGGCGAAGCGGCGACACCTCGTGCCAGCGGAACCAGAGGTGATCATCGGTATCGGTGGTGGAAGCGCTCTAGATATGGCCAAGGCCATGGCTGTGTTGGCCAACAATCTTGAGCCAGCTATAACGTACCGCGGCTTTGATCAAATGACGCACCCCACGCTTCCCATCATTGCTGTGCCGACAACGGCTGGCACGGGCAGTGAAATCACGCCGAACGCCTCATTTGTCGATGAAGCCTCTAAATTCAAGATGGGCATTAACGGGGATGCAGTGAGGCCTCGTTACGCTGTGCTTGATCCTGAATTAACGTTGTCCTGCCCAGCCGCTCCGACTCTATCAGCAGCAGTCGATAGCTTAGTTCATGCCACCGAAGCCTTTGTAGCGAAGAAAACCAATCCGTGGGCTCGTCTCTTTGCTTTCAATGGCTTCAATCTGGTGATTGAGGCGCTGCCGTCGTTAATGAAGCGTCTCGATGACATCGCACTACGAACGGACGTTATGTTGGGGGCACACTATTCCGCCATGGCCCTGATGCATTCTGGTACGGGTCCGGCCGCGGCCCTTTCGTATCCTCTCGGTGTTCACCACAAGGTCCCACACGGTATCGGTGGTGGCATCTTCTTGCCACATGTTGTCAAGAAGAACATTGACCTTGGCTATGAAGGCTATCGAGACCTCTGGCGAGGCTGCGTAACTGCGAATGACTTCTGTCGCAAAATGACGGAATGTTGGACTCGCCTCAAAGTACCTACACACTTGACTCGAGTGGCCCCGGATATCAGTCGTCCGTTGATGATCGCAGACACTCTGAAGCTGAGCGGGGCCCTGGAACAAAACCCGGTGCCTTTTGGCGAGACGGAAATCGGCGAAGTGCTAAATGTTCTTCGGGTTTCTTGAAGTAGCACCAGAAGCGACAACAGCGGGACCGCAAACAAGCCCGGCGTTCTTTACTGAGAGTTCCCTGCCACACGCTTCACCAACGGCATAGCTCCCAGAACGTGAGCACCATGCGAGAACACCTTAGGCATCAGATCGCCACCCAACACAAACGCTTGCGCGACCTACTCAAACGCACATACAGGAGAGGCCTAGCCTAATGGCGATCGTTTCAGTGATCATTCCAGCGTTCAATGCAGAAAAGTACGTTGGGCGTTGTCTGCGGTCGATAGCCAATCAAACTTATCCGCACGATCGATACGAGGTCATCGTCATAGACGACGGCAGTCATGACAAGACGGGCCAGGCTCTCGAACCGTATATCGACCAGATTCGATTGTTGAAGAATGATTCTTGTCGTGGTTTGTCTTACTCACTAAATCGAGGCATTCGGCAAGCGCGCGGCCAGTTTGTTGTGCGCTTAGATGCAGACGATTATGTGCACCAAGAGTACTTGAATATTTTGGCTCTGCACCTACAGATGAACAAGGCCATTGACGCGATTGCATGTGATTATCTTTTGGTAGACGACGATGAGACTGTCATCTCCACTGAAAGTTGTGAGGCCACACCCATCGGCTGTGGAGTGATGTTTCGCCAAGAGCAGTTGATTGACGTGGGTCTTTACGATGAAGACTTCTTAGGTCGAGAAGACGAAGATCTCCGTATTCGTTTCATGACCAAATACACTATCCATCGAGTGGCGCTTCCGCTCTATCGCTATCGTCGTCATGCCGCAAACATGACAAACGATACAGCGCACATGAAGTACTACCAGAGAGCGCTCGAAAAGAAGCATGGGCTCTAAATCATGGCATTAGCTAACTTCAAGATTGCTTTTGGCGCGCGTGGGGCTCAATACACGAAAGAAGATAAAGACATCGTTCTATCCACCATGGAAGGACGCGGTGGCCTCACCCAAGGTAGGTGGCAAGAACGGTTTGAAGAGTCTTTTTGTTCACACTTCTCTCTTGATTCAGCGTTTGCCACTTCTAGCTGCACAGGAGCCTTGGAACTCGCCGCCATCCTCTGTCAATTGAAGCCAGAGGATGAAGTCATCGCTCCCGCCCACACCTTTGCCGCGACTGCCCTCCCGTTTGCAAGAACAGGGGCAACTATTCGATGGGCTGACATTGATCCAGACACGTGGGTTATGTCCGCTGATAGCGTAGCCGAATTAATCACGAAGAAAACCAAAGTCTTGGTGGTTGTTCATCTTTATGGTGTGCCGGCAGATATGGATGCTTTGCTGGAGCTGGCGAGGGCCAATGACATCATCGTGATCGAGGACTGTGCGCAAGCGCTAGGAGCTACTTTCAAAGGCAAACCTGCAGGTGGTTTTGGAGAGGCATCGTGCTTTAGCTTTCACAGTCACAAAATTCTGACGACCCTTGGCGAGGGGGGACTGCTTGCCGTAAATAGACCGGCGTGGAAAGGATTAGTTGCGGGACTACGCCACAACGGTATGCGAGGATTCGACGGGAACAGAGACCGCTATTGGTTGCCTGCTATGACGAACGTCGACTTCGACATAGAAGGACAATGGCCGTACAAGTTCTGCCTGGGCGAGACACAGTGTGCCCTTGGATTCAGTTTGCTCCAGCGGCTAGCGAAAACCATCAGGCGTCGAGAAGAGTTGGCACGTCGCATCAGAGCGGCTTTCTCGACCACGGACTTCTTCACTTTTCAATCACTTCCAGACGATCGAACCAGTGCCTTTTATGCACTGCCTATCCGCGTGGCAGACAAGCACCGCGATAAAGTCATTACACGCATGGCTGAAGATTTTGGTGTTCAGTGCGTGACGCAGTACTACCCGCTGTATCGCTACCCTATCTTTGTGAAAGCAGGCTTTGGTGAGGCCATGTGCCCTCACACGGAAAGTTTTTACGACAATATGCTCTCCATACCCTTCTATGAAGGCCTGACTGATGAGGAAGTGGATCAGATGATTGGGGGATTGACAGCGTGTGCGAACAATGAGGGGAGCCGCTCATGAATGCACAGTTGCGTCTGGGTGAACGCATCGTTGGGGCAGGAGCGGAACCGTATCTGATTGCCGAGATCGGCGTGAACCATGGATGTGACCTTGCGGTCGCAAAGAGGCAGATTGAGTTGGCTCATCAGGGTGGAGCCGATGCGGTGAAATTCCAGACGTATAAGGCCGACAGCTTGGCTGCTTCAGAGAGTCCGGCCTATTGGGATCTGAACGAAGAACCTACCGATTCACAGAGACAGCTCTTTTCGGCATTTGACCATTTTGAAGACTCTGACTACAAAGCTCTCTACGATCACTGCAAGACCGTAGGTATAGAGTTTGCGTCGACGCCATTCGATATAAACGCTGTGGAGTTGCTCGATCCATTCTTGTCTTTCTACAAGATAGCTTCTGCCGACATTACTAGCCTGCCTTTGTTGGAGCGGGTGGCCAGCAAAGGCAAGCCCGTTGTCTTATCGACAGGCGCCTCTAATATCGATGAGATTTATCGGGCCGTGCGAGTGCTGAAAGCTAATGGTGTGGTGGATGTCGTGCTCTTGCATTGCGTCTTAAATTACCCGACTGCCATAAGTGGTGCGCACCTCAACATGATTTCGCACCTAAGAGCGCTATTTCCTGACGATGTCATTGGCTATTCAGACCATGTGCCGCCAGATAAAGCGATGTTGGTCTTAACGACGGCGTACCTGAAAGGAGCCCAGGTTATAGAGAAGCACTTTACACATGACAAGAGTCTGAAAGGCAATGACCACTACCATGCGATGGACATGGAAGACATCTGTGTGTTTCGTAGATCCATTTCATGTATTCGCCAACTTGAGGGGCTGTCGAGAAAGAGCGCGCTAGACAGTGAACGTCCAGCGCGTCTGCATGCGCGTCGCAGTTTGGTAGTGGAGCGGGCTCTACCAGTGGGTACCGTGATTCACGCTCGTGACCTAACTTTTAAGCGACCCGCCCATGGTATTTCACCGGAGTTGTTCCGTTCTGTGGTCGGCAAGAAGACCACCCGGGAGTTACAGGAAGACCATATTTTGCAGTGGGATGACGTCCAATGTCGCCTCGGAAAGGTGGTGGCGATCGTTCAGGCGCGCATGGCCTCATCTCGCTTGCCAGGAAAAATGCTTCTGCCGTTGAATGGCAGGCCACTTCTAGAGTGGGTCTTGCGTCGTGTTTCGTTAGCGCGAGAAGTACATCATGTGGTTTTAGCCACCGGCGACGATTCGAACGATGACCAATTAGCTCTCCTGGCAGACAGGCTCGGCGTCGCAGTGTGGAGAGGAGATGAGAGGAATGTCCTAAAGCGCTGCGCGGACGCGAGCACGTATTTTGATGCGACGACTGTCGTGCGTATTTGCGCCGATAATCCCTTAGTCGCTCCAGAGCTCATCGATTATTTGGTGAAAAGTTTTGCGGAGAGTGATTGCGACTATCTCTTCAATCACATTCCCGCCAAGCATAGGTTTTATCCTGACGGCTTGGGTGGAGAAATGCTGACCGCAAAGAATCTCCGACTGTTGCTCGCTAAGGATGACCTTACGAGCGACGATCGTGAGCATGTGACTCACTACATTCGCCGACATGGTGAGGACTACGATGTTCAGTGTGTTGCAGATAGTAATGAGCTTCAGGCAGGCGACGACATGCTGAAGTTAGATATTGATACTTCAGAGGACTACGAGAAGATGGCTCACGTGTGCCGTGAGCTCTCTCCATGCATGAGCTTGTCTCAGATCATGCCTAAGCTGCGTGAGCAGGGTGACATCCTGCAAGGGTTTTGATGTGTTTCTGGCTTTAACAGCTGATCAGCGCTATTGGCCTGAAGATGGGGCTAGGCTATTGGTCGGCGAATGGTGTGATCCATTGAGTGAAGGACTGGGAGAATTGATGGACCCGCCTTGGCCAGACGCTGAGGCATTCGATCAAGCTTGCCGATCTGCGAATGACTATTACGAGCAGTCATTAAAGAGCATAGCGAAGGCGCTGAATGGAATTCACGGGTCTTCTCACAGTGACCTGTATTGGCGGATTGTGGTCGGTCCGTGGCTGTTGCATCATATTCACTCACTCTATGATCGCTACTGCTACCTGAGGCACGCTTTTGGCGAGAATAGGGTAACTACGGTTGCCGTGATGAGGAAGAGCCTCTATGTGTATCCTGCGGACCACTCAGAGCAGAAAAGTGCTCTGCAGCGAGATGGCTTTAACTTGCAGATGTTCGGTGAGCTGATTGAACGAATGCGACTGCCTTCGATGGTCGTTGTTGAGGAGAAAGCCCATGCTCTTGAACAAAGAAACGAGGTCAGCCAGAGTGTGCGTCGTGTGCCAGGCATCAGGTCCTTGTGGAATGAATACGGGACCGTCGTATGGGACAGGGCACTCGCAAAGCTGATCTATCCGGAGGGCAAGGTCGGTATATATCGGCTTTATTGGACGGTTGCAGACGTAGTGAGGTTATTACGATCGGCGAAGGGCCAAATCCGCCCGATGAGTTTCAGGCCGATGACATCGCTTGTGAGTGAGGCAGTAAGAGATGGGGCCTTGAGGGAGCAACTAGGAGCTGGAGCCCACGGAGATGAGTTTTTGAGGCTAGCTCTTGAGCTCACCGCGCTTTACTTGCCGTCTCTCTATTTAGAGAATTACAAGGAAGCAAGAGCAAAATCTTTAGCCGGGAAGAAGCCGTTTCCGGAGACGATAATTTCGTCGGTTGGTTACTTCGGCAGTGAACACTTCAAGTTGTATGCGGCTGAAGCAGCGGAGAGTGGTACCGAACTGCGTGGAATGCAACACGGCGGTGGTTATGGAATGGCCCAGTGTTTCCCTCATGAAGAGCATGAACGTGCGATCACGAGTCGTTATTATGCGTGGGGATGGGGAGGCGGAAAGAAGTCGAAGGTAATGAATCTCCCACGGCCAAAGTTGAAAGTGAGAACGGTTGGTGTCCGTCAGAGAAAGGGTCGACTCTTATTTGTATCGAGCTCCTCCAGTTTGTATCGACTACGGTTTTCGTCTTTAGGTACGTGGAAGAAAGCTTATGACTTCGATCGGACCACATTCGTTTCGAGCTTGACCACGGCACTGAGGAGAGAGACCGTCGTGCGTCTATACCCGAGCTCTTACGGTAGGGAAGATGAAGCGGGAATGCGGAAGAAGTATCCGGAACTCACATTTGATTGCACCCAACCCGCATTAGATGCAATGAAAGGGTCTGAAGTTGTAGTAATTGATCACTGTATAACTTCTATGATTGAGGCATTGATATTGAACATCCCGACAATACTGTTCTGGGACAGAAGTCTGTGGCCATTGAGAGACGAGGCGAATAGGCACGTTGATGCGATGGAAGATGTTGGTATGTTTCGCTCCAGCGCCAGGGAGACAGCGGAAGTCCTGAATGGAGGCCTTGAGAATGTCCAAACTTGGTGGCGCAATGATGCAGTACAACGGGTAAGAGAAGATTTTGTTCGAGATTACGGTTATTGCAGGGCTGACTGGGCGGAAGTGGTCGCCCGGGAATTTTCTGCGAAGCGTGATCTTGTGTCATCAACGACGTATCACCACTGTTAATGGCGGTGTGGTTTCTGCGCCGGCGGTGAAGATACTCTGTTCTGTAACCAACAGCCACGTGTTGACACCTGCGTTAGCCTTTTTCCTCCTGGTTCTCGTCAGAGCCTCGGTGTTTGTGCGGCGCCACAGCCTTCGATGACGCCCGAGTAGAGCGACGAAGGAAACGCCTCGGTCTCGACTGAGCAGTCACGCACCCAGCGGTGAGGCACGTGGGGTCTGATGCGTCTAGTGAGGTGCTCGGGAACCAAGATGAGATGACCCATGGATCAGAGGTGCTGATCTTGGCGACCCTTCCCAACCTCAATATTTTCCCAGGCCCCCGCTAACCGTCGCCGTGTTGGGACACGCCGAGGAGCAATACAATCTCCGGGCCATGGACGCCGAAGGCCTCGAAGTATCGCCGAACGACGTGCAGGCACACATGTGAACCTCAGGACTTACAATTCAGCTGTGAAGATAGAGGGTCGGTAGTCTCGCCAAGAGCAGGTCGCAGGCATGGCCGAGGCCGAGGATTCGGCTGTAAGGCACGTGGTTCTGCTCCGTCCTACTCACCTGAGATAGCTTGAGAGACATGTTGGTGTCGTTTTTGTGGCGTGTTCTTTAATCCCGTTTGCACCCTTGCCTGCCGCCTGTTGCCGGGCCCTCAGCGGACGGCGCGCGGTTGTCAGTCGCAACACGCCCTTGCGGTGCAGGTTCTCCACCCAGTCGGCGTCTGGCGAGCTAAGACGGTCCATCAGAGTTGGCTGAGAAACGTAAATGTGTCTCAGTTCATCGGCAATGGCTGTGCTCACAGCATAGGTCGTGAAGAACGGATTGTTACCGAGGTGCAGTTCGCAACTCTTTTCTTCCCCGCCAGGTGTTTCCTTAGTCACCATCCGTACGTCTGGATGTAAGGCAAGCACCATCGAGTTCGCTTCTTCACTGTCCCACAACCGACGCTGTTCGACCCAGCCTTGCACCTGTTCCCAGATGGGTGACGACGGATTGTGGATTGTCCGTTTGGTGATGTCACTAGACCCGCTCTTGGGTCTTCGCCAAATTAGGATGTAGCCGAAATTGACGGCATGCAGACTACTGCTACGAAAATTGTCGATCCAGCGGCCAAGTTCGCCATTGTAGTCCTCAAAGGACTGCCCAAATGGTGCATGGCAGTGCGGAACCGAGAACAGACTCTCGTTACGGTCCGCCGTGGTCAGGATCAAGCCGTAACAAGCGGTCTCGCCCATCCAGACTCTGAGCTTTGCCTCGTAGCGGTCAGCATCGACCAAGTCCGTTACGATACACAGCCGACCTTCAAGTGCGAGGTGTTCACCGCTGCCTTCAATGATGGCCCGGAGAATATTTTCGCCACCGGTTCCGCCGTCTCTAAACTTCAACGATTCATCCGGACTTGGCACGAAGGGTGGATTTGCTAAAATGCAGTCGAATGTCTCCCCGGCTACCACTTCATAGAGGCTTCCGTGGCGGACCTCAAAGTTGGTAATACCGTTCAACTGTGCGTTGAACCGAGCAAAACGCACAGCACGCGGATTGAGGTCCACCGCGGTGACCTGGCGAGCATAGCGGCTGGCCACTAATCCTTGCACACCGGAACCACAGCATAGATCAAGCACTCGATCGCAGTGCTGTTGTGGCGCGGTCTGCACCAGGCCATGGCTATCCATGCCGATATACATTACCGGGTCCTCATTCAAGTAGTCTCCGTCCCGAATCAGATAGCGATGATCTGTAGCGAAGAGAAGGCCGCCTGAGCAAAATAGATCTACGCAGCCACGCAGCGTCTCTCCCTCGTCAGCAAGAAGTCCCAGTGACTCAAGTAATTGCACGTCCTCTACATTAAATATGTCTTCTACGCGCTGTCTCGGCACACTGGAACGGAGCTGAAAGAGACGGATGAGATCGCCGAGGGCGTTCTCTGGTAAGACGTAAGTATCGTAGTAATGGAGTTGCGTCGGCTCAATGGCTTGTAGAGAGCCAAGTGAGAGCAACTGAATGATTGTGGCTTCGTCGTAGCCGTGGCCAATGATGGCACGACGAATACGGCGCAACCGCTGGTCGATGCGGAAAGCACCGTTGGCAAAAGCTTCCAAGGTCCTTCCATCAGAGGTAGAGGCAGAGGCGAGCGCCACAGGAGCGGAGCTGGACTCCTCCTGCCAGGAAGCATGAACAGGGATGCCGAAACGCTTCATGACGGTGGTCATCTCAGCGACGAGGTCTTCAATCTCCGCAGGGGTGGCTCGTAGCTTGACCCGTAACGCCTCACGCTGCACATGCGAATCAGGCTTTAAGGCAAGGAGTGTTTCTAGGCGGTCGCGGTCGAGGTCGACATCGGCGTGTTTCGCTGTCTCGTCGATTAACAGTGACCCACCAATCGGATCGATGATTAAAGTTGCATCGATGCCAACCTGTGTACGTAATGGGCAGAGTAGGTCCGCATCTGGGAACAATCGGCTGGTCTCCTTGAAACGTGCCCCCTTTGCCGACAGTGCGGCCACCTCTGCGTCACTCCAGTAGCGGCTCTGGCGCCCGAGGAAGATTGCGGCATCGAGTTCCTTCATTAAAGGGAGGACGCTGGGTTGGCCGGGCTTGAGGCCATTAGGCCGAGGCTCGATCTCAAGGTCTTCTATATGCTCGTCGTAGTTCTTGACTAGTTGGTGTGTCCTGGTGATCCAGCGGTCGCCAAGAGCAAGAAAGTCAATATCGGTACGGAGGAACGTTTCAATGGCCTCTTCAGGGGTTTCCACGATGGGTTGGCCGGCCACGTTGAAACTGGTGTTCAACAGCACAGGCACGCCACCTCGCCTTGCCTCAACCTCCAGACAGAGGGCGTGGAAAAACGGATCCTGATCTGGCGTGCACGTTTGCACTCGCCCAGTCCCATCCTCGTGAGTGATGGCTGGTAAGTCATCGCGGAAGTGCTCTCGGACCGGGGCAACCAAGAGCATGTAGGGCGACGGTGAACTAAGGTCAAAGACCTCATTGGCCCGGTCTAGTGGAACGAAGGGCGCAAAAGGCCGAAAAGCTTCTCGGAACTTGACCCGAGCATTAACGACGTCCTTCATACGGCCGAAAGTCGGGTCAGCGAGGATCGAACGGTGTCCTAATGCTCTGGGACCAAACTCCGAGCCACTCTCGAAGCGGGCGACGATGTGGCCCTTCGACAGTGCCTCTCCCACCTGACGCACCATACCGTTAGTGTCGTGCTTTTCCGCTGTCACGAGGTCTTTGAACGTTGCCAGCGCGCGGTCGACCTCGTCCGCCGAGTAACTCCGACCGAAACAGGCAGAACCCAAAGGCTCTCGTTGTTCCCCGCCCTCGCTGTGGTAAGCCCACAATGCACAGCCAACGGCGATGCCGTTGTCGGCTGCTGCTGGAAAAGTGAAGATGTCCTCCAGCGTGCAGTCGCGGAGGATCTTGTAGTTAGCAACAGAGTTGAGGCCGACACCCCCAGCGATACAGAGCTTCTTGAGGCCCGTCGTCGCGCAGGCATCACGGACCAACTGGCAAAGAACGTGCTCAAGCTCAGCCTGAACCTTATAAGCAAGATCAACGAGCCAGGGGCGGAAGTATGGCTTTCCTAGATCATCATCGTAGCGCTTCTCGAGAGCCGCCATCTCCAGGAAAATGTCGTAGGCTGAGAGGTTAATCTTGTAGGGGTCGTCTGCTTTAGTGAACCAGGGCTCCCAGTTGGGCTGTGGTCCTCCATAAGCAGCTAAACCCATTAACTTGCCGGCCTCTGGGAAACTCAAGCCAGAGTTCAAATTTGTCACGAAGCCGGCACGACGCGACACGGTCTCATACACAAAACCGAGTGTTGACAGCGCCGCTAAGTGGGCGCGGACCTGCTCACAGTGAAGTGCCCTTAACTTTCCGCCCCGCCCCTCGTAAAGCGTGTAGGACTCTGTAAAACGACCTTCCGAGTTCTTGGAGGTGCTACCGCTAGCATCCACGACCAGCACCAGTGATTCGTCAAACCCGCTCGGCCAGTAAGCTGAATAGGCATGCGCTAAGTGGTGACTCGGAACCGTGCGGACCTTTGACTTTAAGTCCCGAGAAAATTTACCGCGCACGATTTGTGGTGCCAGATCAACGCCGGGCATGTTTGGAGTGATCGTTGCCACATCACTAAGCTTCAAACCAAGGTGGTCAAGGCAATATGTGATGCTTTCGCCGGGAACCTGGATTTGCCCCATCGCGTCAGGCGACTGCAGCATGAAACCCACGCTGTGTTTGATGCGGTCTAGGCGTTCTTGCTCGATGGCAACGATGACCTTGCCGTCCTGGACGACGGCCACTGAGCGGTCGTGCCCCATATTGATTCCGAGGTGGTATCCACTTGTAGTCATGTTTGCTCTGGAAGGTCCTGTAAGGATTTATCGTGATTGCTTCGTTAGGGTTCGAACCGCTGCCTCACCGCCATTCATGTTCTTCCCCGTCCTGACCTGTCACTAAAGCACATTGAGTGCTGCGCCGAGGCGGAAGATGGCGTGAAGTTCGGCATACCCTCTGGTTTCCCTTTGGGTCTGCGGCCCAGGACCGTTACTCCGGACCGACGTCGAGGTCGAACGCGGCGGTCTCGACCTGGCCGTCGACGCGTACCTGTACGAAGACGCGGTAGGCGCCAGGTGATGGGAAGACGAACGGGAAGCTGACGCTGCTGGTCGCGTCGCCGTGCATCATGCCCTGCATGGTCCCTTGCCCCGTGCCCTCGGCCGCTTCGAACCGTTGCTGGGCAGCCATATTGATGTTCCCGCTGGGATGGAGATGGATGAAGACGCTGCCATCGTCACGGGTGACGACTGCATGGCTCAGCATGCCCATGTATGGCTCGAGCACAGAGGGGCGGCCATCGGGTTCGGTCAGCGTGAACCTGAGAGTGGTCTCTTCGTCCGTGACCGCGGCCGCGGAGTTTCGTTCCCATCGCATCTTGCGGCCGCTGGGCAGGACGTAGGCTGATTCCTGGGTGCCGCGAGGTTTTAGCTCGGCCCACGAGTCGTCAGGATCTCGTCCGTCGGCCGTTTCCGTCGGACGGTTCGGCACGGCTACCTCGTCAACCAGCGTTTGCGCGAAGCCAGACTCGAAGACGATATCGCCGTAGACTCGGTAAGTGCCTGCCGGCAGCGGCGGGAACGGCACGTCGAACGACCTGCCGTCATTGTGGGGGATCGGGTGCACGTGGGCGAATGCCCCGAGGTCTTCGTCCTTGATCAGGAACATGTGCATCAGCTTGCCGTGGTCGGGCAGCAGCGGAGTCCACTCCCGCCCGCGCCAGGCCGGGTCGTCGATGGTCAGCCGAAGTGTGATTCTTCCGGCCGGGCTATCCTGTAGCGAGGTCGAGGTTTCGAGCGGCCGGTACATGCGGTTGCGGTAGGCCGCGTCGACCACGTCCCACCAGGCCCATCCGCCCCAGAGGAGGAGCACCAAGGTGATCGTGCCGACGCCCATTACCACCCGCGCCCGTACACGCCGGCGACGGTCTGGGTCGTCGCCGGGCGGCAGCACGCTTTCCCGCACGGCCGCGCCGACGATGGTGATGGCGCCCCAAAACAGAATCAGGCCGGCCCCGAGTAGGGTGGCCCCCATCCCAAAGGACATCGGCAGCCGACGCTCGGCCACGGCGAGCACCGGGACAAATGCCGTCCCTGCGCCCTCTGTACCGCTGACCTCGACGTGCACGCTGTAGGAGCCGGGTGTCATCAGCCAGAGCTCGGCGTCGTAGAGGGGGGGGGCGCCGTCGACCGCGCGGGCGATGTCGGGGGGCGGCGCTCCTTCGAGACCCACGTCCGCGCGCAATGGACGGACCGTCACCTGCTCGACCCCCGCGCCTTTGGTGATGCGCACCGAGATCTGGGCCAAGCCCGGGATGACGCCGGGGGTGCGGATGATGACCCGGACACCGTAGGGGCCGGCGGTGCCTTCGAACAAGGCGTTCGAGGTGCCGACGTGCGCCGAGGCTGCCAGTCCGGCGACAGCCAGAACCAGTAATCGGACGGTCCGTCGCAGCACCACTATCTCCGGACGCGGCTCATCCAGTTGCCCCAGCCCAGGCCGCCGAGCGAGGTGGCGGCGGCGACGACAGCCGCTAGGACCAGGCCGGCGCCAGTAAGGGGTGAGGCTCGAAACTCGTATTGCCAGTTTCCGGGCACCGTGTTGTAGTCCCACTGATCGGCGGCGAAGAAGAAATTTCGCGCCCCGGGCGACAGCAGAAACTCGGCGAACAACCACTGGGCGAGACCGAAGGCCGCCATCCCCGCCAGCCCGGCGACGACCGCCGTAGTCCATTGCCGAGGCCGACCCGCGTGGTCCGGCAGGTGACGGAGTACCAGGTCGACCCCCACTCCGGCTACCACCAGGAGCAGCGGAAACGGCGGCGGCACCATCTGGTCGACCTGTCGCAGGATCGGCGCCAGCATCGGCTGCGCTGGGAAGAGCTGGAGAATCCAGATCATGAGCATCGTCGCGCCCATGTAGACGGCTGCGGCCGTGGTGGCGCCCCAGGGGCCGATCGCACTCCGTGAGATGGCCACCAGTACGGGCGGGAACATGAGCGCCGTGGCCACGAAGAAGATGTTCCCGTGGTGGCTGTTGGCGAACGCGATCTCTTCGGTGCCGAGGGTGGCCAGCATGACCGTGAAGACCCCGCCCGAGTACAAGAAGAGGAGCTGCCTAGTGCGGCTCTTTTCGCCGGCGGTGTTCTGCTGGGCCAGCGCTATCAGCATGGCGCCGATCTGGATCGACAGGATGCCGGCGGCGAGGACGGCGTGGGGCGGACTCAGAATCTGGACGTCGAGCCCATACGCGTTGTGCCACCAGTCGTCGAGCGGGGCCGAGGTGATCATCGCCAGAGAGCCCCAGATACAGACCCAAGCGCCAAGCGGGCCGCGGAACCCCCAGAAGGTCACCCCGGCGGCCTTTTCCTTAACCGATCCGGCGAAGGTGGTGCGGAGGACCAGCCAGCCGCAGGCCAGACCGGCCACGGTGCCGCCGAGGTAGATGGCTAGGTGGGCCGGGGTCCAGAATGTGTCCCGACCGATGGTGCGGTGCCACGAGATGTCCCAGATCACTCCGATCATGACGCTCGTTGAGGCGAACGCCACGGCCCAGAGGTGCCAAGGCACGGCGATGTTAGCGCTGGACGCACGAACGTCAGGCGCGAACGCGGCGGGTGCGGACTGGGCGAAGACTGTCATGGGTGATCACCGGGAGGCCGTCTGCTGATGATAGCAGGCGGAGAGGCCCCCTCGGTGACCGACAGGAGTGCAATCAGAGTTAGCGGCCGAACGAGTAGCGGATGCCGAGCTGGCCCTGCTAGCGACTGCGGAGGTCGTCGCGCACTACCCCGCCCAGAGTGCTGGTGGTAGCGTTCTGCGCCGAGGCGGAGCCGACCCCCAAGCCCAGAAGGAAGAAGACGAATTCGATATAGATACGACGACTCATTGGTTGACACCTTCAACGAGTTTGAGCCTAGGAAGCTCGAGTAACGACGGTATAAGGAATGAGATCCGTCGGGGAAACATCACTCCCCACCGAGGCGATGCGGCTAGCGAGCCCGCGTTGCCAGGAGGAGATCTACCGGGATACCGCCGGCGTCTACCCGGATCGACCGTTCGA
>CAYFER010000036.1:0-19681 GCA_964342185.1 uncultured Vicinamibacteraceae bacterium
TTGGGCGACGGTGTGATCAACGGGCCACTACTGACGAGTACCCTTCTCATTACTGCGCTAACCACTGGTAGTAGTAATGATGGACCCAGATTAGTGGCCTACGACAAGAACACAGGTGAAATCTTAGGAGCGGTTGACCTTCCAGCTGGAGCTATTGGAACTCCCATGACGTATATGGTCGATGACAAGCAGTACATTGCGCTCACTGTTGGTGGTAGTCCGCCGAAACTCATCGCCTTACAGCTTCCTTGAGCGCTGTCGAAGTGTTCTTTCGTCGACATTGCCGAGGCTACTTCAGTTGCATTACCTTCTCAGGGTCATTACGAAAGACCAGATAGTCGATTGTATCGGTTGTGATCTCACTCCACGCATGAGACACGCCTTTTGGGATGATCGCGATGTCACCGGGATTGAGAAGGCGACTCTCTCCGCCTCGCATCATTCCAATCTCCATAGGGCCAAGTAGGTCGCTATTCGTCTCTCGCTTGTCATCCAGCATTCCGCCGGTGACGAGTGTCCCACTTCCAGACACGACGTAATAAATCTCGTCGAGTTCGACATGGGCGATACCCCTGAGTTCGCCTCCTGCGCGTCGAGCGGTTCGTTGAACCACTGACACGCCGAGATTGCCTTCACCCACGTCGGAGTGACGAATGACCAAGTCGCTTATCGATCGGTTCTCTTCTGCAAGTCTTGCTTCGCCTTGCTTCAGCGTTGCTGTGACGTCAGCGGCACTGACGTGGGTAGCGGTGTCTGTTTGAGCTCCCGCAGGTTGAATCCAGGACAAAGATACGATGAACAAGGTAACAATAAGGCTCGGCCGCAGCATTTTTCTCTTCCGTATATGGGTTGTAGGTCTTAAATTTTCACTCATGTTACTGCCAAAAAAGAAAGCGAGGCAATGTCGGGCGCTGTTCTCCTTAATGAATCAGAATCAATTGGCTGGCACCGAATGCTCTTGATTAATCCTATATTGGGGGTAAGCTACGGCCGAACTCGGATGAAATCGTTTCGGCGGCAACATTTTGGCTGATGTCTGTTTCGAAATTAAAGGCGGTTTTTGCTCGGTCAGAGTCTTCATTGGGATTGAGTCTTCCAATTTTTAGGACGGACGTGGGCATCTGGGTTCCCACTCCTGTTGATGTTGCTAACGAAGCCGTTCTCTGGCTACTGGATCACGAGTGGTGGAAGCAAACCGCTTCTACCGCTGTTATCGATGCAGGAATGGGTGATGGTCGCGTTGCGATGAGTTTTTCACACCTTGCTCCTACCCACCAGATTCTTGGTGTCGAATATGATCCAATTCTTTTCAATCATGCGGTTAGTGCATTAGGTCGCCTGCGCGAGCAGAAAGTGGTTGACTCAAGTCGTCTGCATCTAGTTCAGGGAGATTATCTAGATATTTCTGTCTATCAACCAATTCAAGAACACTTACGCGGCCCGTGCCTTGTGATGAATTATCCAGAGACTCGATTGGGAAACCACGAGCGGTTGGCTGAGTTTCTGGAAAACAACCTATCTCATGAGTTGAGATTGTGCTTGTTGAGCCACACTAAAATTGTCGAAGTCGGTCAATTTGGACAGGATTCTTGTCATGAGATTCAAGCGGAGGACGGTTCGTTGTGGTGGGCCTCTCTGCTCAAGTTACGAGAGGCTCAGTAATTAGAACTTGCCATGATCGGAGGGAATGTAGATAGTTCCGCTATAAGATTTTGAATGGTCGCTAACGGCGCTGAGTAAATTGTGTTTGTTCGTAGGCCATAGGTTAATACACAACAGATTGAGTCCTGAGCTCATTTACCTTTTCGAAAGGCACCAAGATGACTAAACAGAGCACTCGGCGCGATGTTCTCAAAGGGAGTCTCGCATTGGCAGGACTGGGAGCTCTTGGGATTCCAGAGTGGGCGTTTCCGGCCTTGGCGCAGGGCGAAACCCTCATGGAGTTCACTGACCTTCCTGACGAGATTACGCTCATCCGTGGCCCGGACCGACGCATTATCGATGTCCGTCACATTGATGGTCCATTTACTCCAATTGATCAGTTTTTTACGACGCAGCACTATGGCCACCCTGAGATTGACACTGCAACTTACCGGCTACGTGTTTCTGGATTGGTCAACGATCCACTCTCACTGTCTATAGCAGACCTTCGTGCAATGCCAAGCCGTGAACTGGTATTTGGGTTCGAATGCTCTGGCAACCGAGGTCCGTTGAACGGGTTGTCCAGTAACGGTCGTTGGACTGGTGTACCGCTGCGTGCGGTGCTCGAACGAGCTGGGGTGCAGACCGAAGCACGTGAATTCGTGTTTTTTGGCGCTGACCATGGTGATGAAGAGGTCGAGTTTCGAGGACGGACCTACACCGTAGACCAGCAGTATGGCCGCAGCCTTGAACGTGACCAAGCCCTCTCCGATGAGCCGCTACTCGCCTATGCCTTAGGCGGTGAGCCTTTAACTGCCCACCAAGGACGACCGCTCCGGTTGTTGGTGCCGGGTTGGTATGGTGCGCCAAATGTGAAATTCCTGTCTGAAATTCATGTCCAGAAGGACCAGTACCTTGGTAAATACCAGGCTCGGCACTACCGGACACTGAAAGGCGAGATGGTTAATGGTGAAATGAAGTGGAAGGAAACCGCTATTTCGACCATGCGCATCAAGTCGTTTATCGCACGGGTCACGAACACAGGCAGTGCTCACAATATCTTCGGTGTTGTGATGCATGATGGCACACCACTAGAGTCAGTCGAAGTAAAAATTGATGACGGACCGTGGCAGCCGGCGACACTGGACCCAGCGATGATGCGTGAAAAGTATGCGTGGAAATTTTTCAACTACACGTGGAACGGTGCGACACCAGGTGAGCACACGGTTACGTCTCGTGCGACAGATGCTAATGGTGTGGTCCAACCAACGGCTGAGGAACTTGAAGTTAAACACACTTTTCTTGAACAGAATAATCAACTCCCGCGAACGGTCATTATTGGCTGACGTCTGCACGGTGTGTTGTGGTCCGACTTAGAATTATTAAAGATCTCGAAAGCCACTATCCCGGACTTAATCTGTCGGGATAGTGGCACCTTTCTCTCGCGTGAATATGTTTGGAGACCCCATAAGGATGAGAGATTTACCAGTTGTATGCTGGGCAATGGTATGGGTGTGGCTACTGCCGACTTACTCATGGGCGCAGGTTACCCGGGTTGATGTGGAGGTGGTGGAGTCGCCTGCCCTTGGTGGCGAACGATTTGGCAGTGTTGGGCAATACGAGCGACTACGAGGCATTGTCTATGCCGAGGTGGACCCGAATGATCCTCGTCACCGTGGCATCGTAAACCTTGATAAAGCACCGATAAACGATCGGGGGCACGTCGAATACAGCACAACAGTTGAGATTTATCGACCGCTTGATATGAGTCGCTGGAACCATGTTGTGTATCACACGGTATCGAATCGTGGAGGGGCGGGCGCAGCAGAACCCGCACTACTCGAAATGGGACTGGCGCTTGTGAGGGTTGGTTGGCAAGGGGACCTTTCGCCAACTGAGACGAATATTGTGCCGTTCCTGCCTATTGCTACGAACAAGGATGGATCGCCCATCGTCGGACCGGCACTTGAAGAGTTTATTTTCAATGATGCCAAAACTGTATCGACGGGCTCTCTTTCATATCCTGCGGCCACACTCGATACCGGCGAGGCGAGATTAACGGTCAGACGAAATCAGTCATCGCCACGGTTGACACCGGATGGGCTCAGTTGGAAGTTCGCTGACGCCGAACAAATTCAGATCACACGACCAGAAGGCTTTGATGGTGGGGCTATTTATGAGTTTATCTATGAGGCGCGGGATCCGATTGTCATGGGGCTTGGGTTCGTGGCGATGCGAGACGTTATTTCGTTCCTCCGCTATGAGGAACGTGATGATGTCGGGCATGAAAACCCTCTTGCTTTTGAGGGGTTGCCGACTGCAGCGTTGTCCCTTGGCATTTCACAGAGTGGACGGGTATTAAGGGACTTTCTGTACCAAGGTTTTAATGAAGATGTGTCGGGCCGGATCGTTTTTGATGGCATCCATCCAAATATTGCTGGGTCACGAAAGACTTTTACCAATTATCAGTTTTCGCAACCTGGTCGATGGCAGAAGCAACACGAAGACCATGTTTTCCCGGGTGACCAGTTTCCCTTTACGTATACGACGCTGACGGATTCGATTACTGGTCGAACGGACGGGTTGCTTGAGCGATGTGTCGCGTCAAATACGTGTCCGAAGATCATTCATAGTGACGGTGAAGCCGAGCTCTGGCAGGCGCGGTCGTCACTGATAGTGACGGATTCTATGGGTGGTCACATCGAACTGCCAGACAACGTTCGTGTCTACCTGATAGCGGGAACTCAACACGGCGGTGGTCGCGGCGTTCACGAGGCGATACCCAACCGAGGAATTTGCCAGAACCTGAATAATCCCATGGCGTTGGCAGAGATTCGGCTGGCACTTTCGCTGGCGTTACACGAATGGGTGGTCGACGGCGTGGAACCTCCGGCAAGCCGCTTTCCAACGGTAAAGAATAGGGGATTGGTGTCTGCCGCGAAGTTGGGCTTTCCTGAGATTCCCAATGTTGAATATTCGGCAAGCTATAACCCTCTTCATGTCCATGAACACACGGTCTTGCCTCCAAAGGATGGCAAGGCGTATACGGTGTTGGTAGGCAGGGTAAATACTGACGGAAATATGGTGGATGGCATACGCCATCCGAATTTGTCAGCAGCGATTGGTACCTATACCGGTTGGAACCTAAGACGGGAAGGTTTCGGCGAAGGCGGACAGTGCGGCGGGACCGGTTCGTTTATTCCTTTTGCCAGTAATCAAACTGAGCGAGAGATGTTCGGCGATTCACGATTGTCACTGACTGAACGGTATCCTACTCATTCCGAATATGTGCAGGCGGTCAGCACCGCGGCTGATCGCTTGGCAAACCAACGACTGCTTCTTCCACGCGACAAGCAAAGAATCGTTGAGTTGGCTCGCAGCAGTACAGTTGGGACCGTGAAGTGAATGTGACGGGAAGAGTTGAACGCAGTAGCGGTTACTGTAGCGAAAAATAGGCGATTCGTTCCCCACGATGAGTCCCAAGCCAGAGTTCATTTCCAATCTGAATGGCCGTCGTTGATGCTACGAATCCTTCAATAGGAGCGTGCTGAAAGACCTGTTCAAGCTCCAATGTTTCAGGGTTCATCGTTACGACGTTCGATGTTTCGTTCAACGGCTCTCGCGGTGTCTGGATATTTCCTGGACCCGCTACAAAAATAACCGAACCATCGAGAGACATCCTCAGATTGTCGGGGTTAAATCCTAATTCTATGACCTCTTTTTGAACCGGCGTCTGACCTCGTGATAGTCGTGTCAGTTTTGCTTCGCTGAAACCAGCAATATACAGCCAGTGCCCGTCTGCTGAGACCTCAAGCCCGTTGGGTGTGGTGTCTTCACTTCCTGGCACACGCGTCCATCCCGTACGAATTTCCCATTCCCATACGTCGCCTGTTCTTGGACTCGTTGCAACAAGGCCACCATCAGGAAGACCGACTACGCCATTGAACGCTTGAGGACCAGGGGCAATGACGCATCCTACCCAAGTCAAAGTTGGGGTTGTTGCGACCTGCACATCAAAGATCTCAATCGATTCTCGGCTACCGTGGTGCACGACATACAAGGTATGAATATCGCCTTGGCCAGGTTTTAGATAGAGGCCATGGGCTCTGAAGTTATTCCCGTCGGCGGGAGTGAGTGGTCCGGGACATCCCGGATACGTCTCGGAATCGAATCGCTCATCAGTGTTGGCCGTTGGAAAGAGCACTGTGGCGGTTTTACTTTGGACGTTAACCAAGTGAATCCGCCCTCCCTCTCGATTGCCAGAAGCGATCACCCATTCTGAGCCTGGAATTACAGCCAGATCTTCAGGGCTAATTAGATTGCAAATGAAATGAACAGTTCCAATGGCTTCACCACAGGGAAGGCCACTTGGTGCCACTGTTGGATTCTGTGCCGCAATTTCTAGCGGAATGAACAGTCCAAAGAACCAACCTAGATACGTTAGTGACTTCATCAAGGCACCCTCCATTATCGAAGCCGTTATGCTGTTACGTTGACGAGCTAAGTAAATCTAGCCTAGTGTGGGCGGGCCATTAGTTCAAGTTGCTAACGGGGGTGAGGAGAACTCTCGTAGTATCAGCCAGCGAACATCGATTGCAAATGAGTAAGTGAGTAACAACAGTGCTCCCGCAGCCACGCCGACTGCGATGTTGGTCGGAATCACTGGTCCGAGACATACCAGCAGTGCAATGCTCTCCACCACACAAACTGTCTTGCGGCGGCGACTGGGCGGTAGTTCTGCGGTTAGCGGTGACCAGAGCCACCCCGCGAACACAAACACATAACGAAACGCGCCGATTCCGATAACCCAAGGACCAACCTTTCCCGTCTGCCAGACCAAAATCGACAGTGCTAACATCAGGAAGGCGTCGAGTTCCATATCAAAACGAGCACCGAAGGTCGTGTTTGTACGGGTACGCCTGGCGACCATTCCATCAATGCAGTCGAGTATCAAGGCGATCGTCGACAGGGCGATAGTCCACCAGTAGACCTCGTTCTTAAAAGGCGAGGATTCAAAGAGCAGTGCTGATACTGCGAATATCAAGGTGCTCCGGGTAAGAGTCACCCGGTTGGCGGCTCCGAATTCTCGGCTGGGGTGGCTTCTCTGAAAAACTCTTAAGACTAGTACTAACAAGACGATGTACTGCAATCCAGACAGAAAAAGATAAGCGTTTGACAGGTTAAAGATTAAGGTTGTCGTGACCACTACGGTTATGAGAGATATTGATCCAACTGCCAGATCCAGCAGTAATCGGCGGTTCAACGTTGCCACCCTGTGAATCGACGTATTGTGGCGGAGCGTGGTCATGGGTTAAGGTCCGTGTCCTAGCATCAACGACGGTATGTCGAATACTACGACGAGTCGACAGTTTTGGATCCAGTCAATCGGTCACGGCGAGATTGTGCATGCCGAATTGCCGATGAGGCGAACGAATGAAGTGCTCGTACGTACACTTTACTCGGGAATCAGTCGCGGTACTGAGTCATTAGTTTTTAGAGGTCAAGTGCCTCCATCGCAATTTCAGTCGATGCGAGCTCCATTTCAGGAAGGTGAATTTCCAGCCCCGATCAAGTATGGCTATATCAATGTTGGCGTAGTTGAAGCCGGACCAGAGTCGTTGGTTGGAGAAGTTGTGTTTTGTCTTTACCCACATCAAGACCTCTATTGTGTTCCTGAGAGTGCGGTCACTTCTGTGCCAAAGGACGTGCCAGCAGAGCGTGCGGTGCTTGCCGCCTACATGCAGACGGCCATCAACGCCGTCTGGGATGGGCACCCGTCCGTTGGTGACCAAGTTGTTGTGGTTGGAGCGGGTGCAGTCGGTCTTCTTGTCGCTTGGTTATGTCGTCAAATTCCAGGTGTAGAAGTTACGGTGGTCGATACCAATGATTCTCGGCAGTCTATCGCAAGAAACTTGGAGTTGCGATTTGTCACAGATTTACCGTCCGGAACACAAGCGGACGTTGTTGTTCACGCGAGTGGCCAACCTGCAGGTTTGGTGACCGCGTTGTCCGTTGCGGGTGTGGAATCAACCATTGTGGATGTAAGTTGGTATGGAGCTAACACAGTTGATCTGCCGCTTGGTGAGGCTTTTCATTCGAAGCGACTCACCATTCGGAGTAGTCAAGTGTCGCTCATTCCGCCGCTGCAGAATCCGAGATGGGATTTTGATCGAAGATCTTTACTGGCTCTCACATTGCTTCGTGATCCGGCGTTGGAGTGTTTGATTACCGGCGAGAGTCAGTTTGAAGACCTCCCTGATGTGTTAGCTGCATTAAGCGTGAGTTCATCGGACACTTTGTGCCATCGAATCACATATCCGGGCCCTTGAGGAGCTAAACCGTGTACAGCGTAACCGTGCGTGACCATTTCATGATTGCCCATAGTTTTCGTGGGGATACCTTCGGTCCAGCCCAGCGACTTCATGGCGCGACGTTTGTCGTCGATGCAACATTTCGTAGACCAGAATTGGATGAGGACGGAGTTGTTGTCGACATTGGGTTGGCCACTGCTCAATTGAAGTCAGCATTGGAAGATTTGAACTATACAAATTTGGACGAAGATCCAACTTTTGCCGGCAAGAACACCACTACAGAAGTGCTGGCCCGTTTTGTTTTTGATCGATTGGCTAAGGCAGTTCGCGTTGGCGATCTTGGTGAGCGCGGCCGTGGTATGACAGCGATTTGCGTTACGTTACGAGAATCTCATCTGGCGTGGGGTAGTTACGAAGGGTCGGTGTGAAACCGAAACAACTCCATATGGTCGTCCCTGGACCGATCAACCAACGGACAGGTGGTTATCTATACGACTCTCGAATCGTGGATGGCCTCAGGTGCTTGGAGTGGTCTGTGGTCGTTCACGAGTTGTCTGGAATATTTCCTGGACCTGACAGGGAAGCGCGAGACAGTTTGACTCGTGTTTTGGAGAATTTACCAGACCACTCGTGTGTTGTGATTGACGGCTTAGCAATGGGAGGATTGCCAGAGCCGTTGCAGCTACATAGAACACGGCTTACCCTAGTCGGGTTGGTCCACCACCCGTTAGCTGACGAGACTGGACTAGACACAGCACGGCGCCTGCGATTGGCCGAATTGGAACAGGCTGCGCTTTCGTTTTGTCGCCGCGTGGTGGTAACTAGCCCGACCACTGCCCTTCGTCTTACCGACTACGGCGTGTCATCTGAACGAGTGTCTGTTGTATGTCCAGGGACCGATCCGGCCCCGGAGGCGGTTGGACCGGATGATACTGGGAGTCCTCAGATCCTGTGTGTAGCGACTCTTGTTCCCCGTAAGGGCCACGATGTACTCATTCGTTCGTTATCAACCCTTCGCGAGATTTCGTGGAACTGCGTTTGTGTGGGCAGCCTGGTCCGTAATCCCGACTATGCACAGGCCGTGCAGCAACAAACAGCCGCGGCAGGCCTTACGGACAGAATACGGTTCGTCGGGGAATCTGATTCCCGGGTGCTTGACGACTTCTACCACTCGAGTTCGATGTTTGTCCTTCCGTCCTACGATGAGGGTTATGGGATGGTCCTTACAGAGGCACTGGCACGCGGACTTCCGATTGTTAGCACGACGGCTGGGGCAATTCCTGAGACGGTGTCACAGGATGCAGCTATTCTGGTTCCGCCTGGTGACGACCAGTTATTAGCCGCGGCACTTTCTAGCCTTCTAACAGATAGGGCTCATTGTCTTCGCTTAGCGAAAGCCGCGAGAAAATACGGTGCCGCTTTACCGGACTGGAATCAGGCGGCACGACAATTTGACGAGGCACTCTCGGAGTTGTTCGCGACGTGACGACAGTTAATGACCGGAAGTCGTTTGACAATGAGTGGCTGGCGCTGCGTGAACCGGTTGACCACAAAGCACGGTCGGAGACCTTACTGCCTATTATGGCAGCTGCAGCGCGGACTGGAGGTTGGTCCCGAATCGTTGATTTGGCTAGTGGCACCGGATCGAATCTGAGATATCTTGCGCCGCATCTTCCGAAGCCAATGCGGTGGACGCTGATCGATCATGACGAGGGACTTCTTCGATGTGTGAAGAAGCCGGATGGAGTGCAGAGCGTGGCCAGTCTCTGTGGGGATATTGCCACAGATGGTATCGCGTCGGTTGCCGATGCCGATCTCGTCACTGGGGCCGCATTGCTTGATTTGGTATCGGAAACGTGGCTACGAACCTTGGCAGAAACATGTCGGTCTGTGGAATGTGGTGTTCTCTTTGCTCTTACATACAACGGTTGTATTGAGTGGGACAGTTTCGATTGTGGTGACGTCATGGTTCAAGATGCAGTTAATAGGCATCAAAGTAGAGATAAAGGGCTTGGTCCAGCGTTGGGCCCCTTGGCGGGCAATGTTGCGCAGGCGTGCTTTCGTGAAATTGGCTATCGGGTTTGGTGTCGTCCTAGTCCCTGGCAACTTGGTAATGAACACAGTGTTCTCGCGTCTGCGCTCGTAGACGGATGGGAGCAGGCGGCCACCGAGGAACTGCCTGAACAAGAGGCAACCATTGCGGCTTGGGCCGGTCGCCGCCGGCATGATTTAACGAGGCGTGATGTGGGCTTAACGGTTGGTCACGTCGACCTGCTTGCGCTGCCGATGGACCTTATATGACCTGGCGCGTGTTGTCCGGCTTTCGTTTTTGGATGATTCGTTTGTGTGTCAGCTTCGCGGTGATGGTTGCACTAGCAGTGTGGCTAGATGTTGGGGAGGTCGCGAACCGCTTGGGGCGGATGCAGCCGGCTTGGGTGAGTGCAGCATTGCTCCTGTCTCTTGTACAAGTTTTAGTTTCGGCATGGCGATGGAGATTTACAGCGGGTTGTCTTGGGATCGACTTGCCCTTTTCTGTGGCCGTGCAGGAATACTATCTAGCCATGTTTCTCAATCAAGTAATTCCGGGAGGAGTGGTTGGAGATGTGTCCCGGGCGTGGCGGCACGCCCGCTCCCAAGTCGTATTTACGGCCGCCCGTGGACCAGCGGTTCGAGCTGTGATCCTTGAACGGGCATCGGGTCAGGTGGTCATGGGCATTGTTGCAGTATTGTCGGTCTTGTTGTTGCCGCTTGGAATTGGCCTACAGTGGAAATTTGGAATCGGCGCAACTGTTATTGGCGTTATCGGTGTCGGTAGCTGGACATTGAAACGGTGCGGCCAAGACGGTTCGGTGATGGGGGCCCTCATAAGAGATGCCCGAACCGCTCTGTTTACACAAAAGACTTTTCCATTGCAATTTGTGGTTTCTGTCGTTGTGGTGTCGACCTATGTAGTAACTTTCGTTATAGCTGCCAAAACCATTGGAATTGAAACACCCTTCTTCGTGTTGCTTCCTCTGGTATCCCCAGTGTTGGTCACGATGGTGATTCCAGTCACTATTGCGGGTTGGGGTGTGCGCGAGGGATTTGCTGCGATATTGTGGGGGAGCGTTGGCCTAGCACCGGTCGATGGGGTGGCCATTTCGGTCGCCTATGGACTCCTTGTCTTACTATCGACGCTGCCGGGTAGTATCGTGTTGGCAATGGGTGCAAAGACGACACACTTTCAGGCGCCTGATTAGGCGAGCGTTAAGTGTTTGTCTCCGTCTTGATCTTGCTCAGATCGAAATCGAACAAGAGATCGTTTCCGAGACGAAAAAGCTGATATTCAGGACGTAAGGCTTTTTCAAGTGAACTGATCGGGTTTAATCTGAAAGCCGCGACTCCAGAACCAATTATTAGCGGTGCAATTGTTACGTGGAGACGCTCAAGGACCTGAGCCTGAAGAAAACTGGACACGGTTACTCCGCCTCCTTCGATAAGCACCCGGTTAAGGCCTCGTCCACGTAGCGCTTCGACTACGGTGGACGGTTTAAAGTGCCCTTCTCTGTTAACAGGTAGAGTTACTACTGAGACATTACGGTTTTGCTGGTCGATCTTTGTAGGGGCAGCCTCGCGACAAACGTGTAGAGTGGGTACTTCAGCGTCTGAGAATACGTGCTTGTCTGGCGTCAGTCGACCAGTGGGGTCCAGGATAACGCGGACGGGGCTTTTTCCTAGAACCTTTCTAACTGTCAAACGGGGGTCGTCTGCGGCGACCGTTGTGGCGCCGACAACCACGGCATCAACCAAAGCACGAAGACGGTGCAAGTGAATGATATCGGCGGGTCCTGTAATAAAATGAGACTTTCCCGTTTCCGTTGCTATTCGACCATCAAGACTCTGTCCGATCTGGGCCATGGTAAATGTAGCCTGAATTTGGAGTGGCAGATACAGGTCGAGCAAGACCTTGGCCTCGGGCGTTGGTGTTGCCGAGGTCGTCCAATGCCCGGCAGGTGTGATTTGCAACCAGACGTCTGGACTGGGATCATTGGGTAGGTGGATTCTGGGTTGACCCTCGCTTAGTCCTTGAGGTGTGGCACGGATCAAATTCCATGCGGTCTGTTCGTCTATGGGGCTAGTCAAGGTAAACTCCTATTGTTGATTGGCTGACAGTATGCACGAAGCGGAACGTGGATTGTTCGATCTCAAGAGCGGACGTCCCCTTTGCGTCAGAGCGTTGGGGGACCACGGCGACGCGTGTACGGTGTTGTTGGCTACTGTCGAAGGCTTAAGTCCTAAAACTTTAAAACAAATTCAGGACATCGGTGATGGGCGAATTTGCTTAGTGGTGACGGGATATCGTGCTGAAGCCATGGGGCTGACAATTCCAGACCATGGTCGAGCTGCCGTAAGTTTAGCCCTCAGTGGTCCCGTGACTCCCGATGAGATTCTGAATCTTTCCAGTTCCACCGGTAATCACCGAATAGGCTCAGTTGATGTTCGTCAGGCATCTCCTCCTGAGGTTGGCGGTTTGACGCTGGCGAGGTTGGGACGATTGATACCTGCGGTGGTTGCTGTAACGGTTGGTGAGTCGACCGCCAGCGATGTTCGAGAATTGGTGGAGAGTGGGACTGTGTTGTCGGTGACGACGTCACAGATTGATGCCATGGCGAGTGCCGTCCGTGTGGAGGTAACCCACGTCAGCGACGGCCCTGTTCCACTGCGAGAGGCGGAGAACGCCCGTTTTATGTCCTTCCGAGAAGCTAACGGCATTCTCGAGCACGTCGCCGTGATCATTGGCGAACGTAGCAACTGGCCTGACCCGATTCCCGTCCGAATTCATTCAGCTTGTCTCACCGGTGACTTATTTGGAAGTCTTCGCTGTGATTGCGGTGAGCAACTTCAGGGAAGCCTTCGCGTTTTCAGTTCACGCGGCGGCGGGGTTCTCTTGTACTTGGCTCAGGAAGGTCGAGGTATTGGTCTAGGGAACAAACTGCGCGCTTATGCTCTCCAGCAAGAGGGCCTGGACACGGTTGATGCCGATTGTATGCTAGGTTTTGGTGCTGATGAGCGACGATACGACGCTGCTGTTGAGATGCTTCGCCACCTTGATGTTCGGCGCATTCAATTGCTAACAAACAATCCTGAAAAGGTTCGGGCCGTCCGCGAGAGTGGGATTGAAGTGGTCGAGCGAGAGGCACTGTATGGAACGCTCAATCCTCATAACCAGCGGTATGTGAAAGCGAAGGTTCAGCGGTCTGGGCACTGGTTGGGCGAGATGTTGTCTGGCGTAATTTCAGGGAAGTAGCTCTCGTTATTTCGTTCGATCGTCATTCATCAAGCGATCGAGTGGAAAATCTTTGGTGTCTCGAATGATTTCTGAGAGCATTCGTCCATAGCCATCCACCAAGTGTTTGCCGATGGACGCGGTGGCCAGTGTCGAGTTTCCAGCGACGCCAGAGGAATGCAGGTCTTCTGCCAACCACGCCAGTGACGCGGCTTCGTTGCTCGTGTCGACATGATTAAGTGTGTGCTCTAAGAGTTTTCCCAGCGATGGTGTATCGGGCAGTTGCTGCGTTCGGACTAAATCAGGCCTAAGATGCAACATCATTGCGGTCTCAACGGCTCCTCCGTGAAGTCCATGGCGCCATTCAGCATCGGGGAGCGTTACACCCGCTGGTCGCGGCAAGAGGAAGTAGTTGCTTTTGATGACCAGTAGGCCTAGTTCCCGCCGAAGTCGTAGTGCCGCGGCATCTATTGCTTGACGGTTGCCTCCATGACTGTTGGTTACAAGGAGACGTTGAATACCTGATCGCGTGAGCGCTTTTCCCTGGGCCCAAATTAAGTCGCCCAGTAGGTTGGCGTCGATACTGAGGGTTCCAGGAAAAGTCAGATGTTCCGCACTAGTTCCAACGACTTGGGCTGGTAGGACCCACACTGGGAAGTGCGACGGTAGGTATGTGAATGCTTTGTCTAGAATGCCTATGCCAATGTCGAGGTCGGTGGACAGTGGCAGGTGTGGGCCATGTTGTTCAATAGCAGCTATTGGAAGAATCACAACCGGGTCAGCCTGGCTGATATTCTGGGCTTCTGCGGTGGTCATTGATTGCCATGAATGGTCTAACAACTCAGTCATCACATAACACTCTATCCGACTCGCTGAAACACGGCGAGTTCGTATCGAACCCAACCTTTTGAGAGACAGGCCTGAAGAGCATTACCTCCCAACAGATAATCGAATCGATCGGCTACCGTTGGAATCCAGCCAAACAAGTAAATCCCGAGCGCGATCAACCTGTCTCGAGGACGACCAATTTCAAGATGCGGCGTAAGATCGACAGTTTCTAGATGCTCAAAACCTTGGCTAGCGGCTAAGTTTCGAAAATCGGTTGGATTCATGAGCGAGTTGATGTGCCATCCCCGACAAAATTTTTCTACGACCCGCTGGCCGGTTGCACTGTCGTTGGCAGCCCTGAAATCGTCACAGACCACTAGTAGACCACCGGTGCGGACCTGACTGGCGCACTGCCGAAAGAAGCCTGTTGGGTCCGGGGTGTGTACAAACGACTCAATGGCGTAGGCCAGATCGGCTACGTCGCAGTCTTTCGGTAGATTACAGTAGTCGCCTTCAATACATCGGATCCGGTCGGACAGACCTAAGCGGGAGATATGTTGTTGGGCCGCGCGGGCCTGGACAGGGCTTAGTGTGATTCCAGTGCCCCGGATATTTAAACGCTCAGCTAGGGTGCATAGACTAGAACCAACTCCGCAACCGAGGTCGATTACGTGGGGTTGGCTCAGAGTGTTCGTTTCGGTCAAAGTGCCAAGCCGGTCCCCTATCTGATGTTCCACATAGCGAAACGCATCTTCGCGATTATGGATTCCTGGACCCCAGACCGCTCGATGGATCGCACCAAGAGGTCCTCCTTGACCACGGGTTACGAATTCTGGCGTGTGGCGGTCGTAGTAGCTCCTGACCTCTTTAAGGTTAAAACGAGCAGACATGTTCTTCTGATTTTGGTGATATCGGTGCTTCGCAGTCCAGGTAAAGTTTCTTAATCACAGACGGAAGGTGCCCGTTAGGTAAAAATCTTTCTGCAAGGTGTCGTAATCTGCATTCTGTTGCGCGACGAGTGCAGCTACAATGTCGGTAGGCATTTGTTGGGTCGATAAAATTCCACATCGTGAAAAGAGGGTCCATGAAGGTTGGGTTACGAGGACTATCAGTTCTGCTGGGTGTGTTTTTGATTCTCATGGGCTGGGGAAAAACAGCTTGGTTCTCGGATGAAGGAATCCTTCTGGCTCAGTTGGACGGGTGGTTGGGATCGGCCCCGGCGTTAAGTCGATGGTACCTCGAGACTGTGGCTATTCCAGGCGCAAGCCTATTCGCGTATCTGGTCCCCTTGGGAGAACTGGCCGCGGGTGCAGCGCTCATCCTTGGGCACCGCGTTCAATTAGCTGCGACACTCGCACTTCTCATGATAATCAACTTTCACTTTGCCATGGGCATCATATTTACCTTTGGATACTTGACCAATGGTTACGGTCTACCAGTGCTTGGCGGTTTGTTTGCACTTGCCGTAGGTGGAGCAGGTCTACCGTTCAGTGTTCCTGGGAGAAGAAGAAAAGCATGAAACCTTTGGCAGGGGTTTGGTTGGTCGTGGGGTTGCTCTTGCTTAACCTGTCAGTGACTTTTACCAATATTTGGCCGACCTTCGGCATCCGAGTGACGAATGAACTTTCAGCCGAACTGGCGGTCTTGGTGATGGCCTTGATGATTACATGGCGTTGGAGAGTAACTCGGTCAGTCGTGGCTTTACGAATTATGTCTGCGTTCTGGGTTGTTCTGGTTCTCGGCCGTTATGCGGAAGTCACGGCTCGGTCACTGTACGGACGCGACATAAATTTATTTTGGGACCTCCAACATATTCCTAATGTGGGTGCGATGTTTTCGGCAGTGGCTGATCCTTTCTTGCGGATCGGTTTTATTGCCGCCCTGCTATTCGTGCCCGCCGCACTTTATGTCGTGGTGAGATGGGCACTGGCATGTGTAGTCTCGGCGGCACCTTCTTTGGGGCCGCGTCTCGTTCTGAGTGTCTGTGCCGGTGTCGTGCTTCTTATCGCTGTTGCACAGAACATTGGTGCCAGAGTGCCACAGAGGATTCAGGTGGCCGCTCCGGTTACGTCAGCTTATTTGGAAGAACTGAGTGAACTGGTTTATGAAATGACCGGTGCTGGTGTACGGTCGCTGGCCCCACCGGTCTCACTGCAGTCAAATTTATCAGGAGTGTCCGGGGCCGATGTGTTCCTTATTTTTCTTGAATCGTACGGTACGGTGAGTTGGGATCGCACTGAATTTGTTAGTGACCTTGCCGACAGCCGCGAGCAGTTTGCTTCTGACATCACGGACACGGGACGTACGGTGGTGTCTGGTCGCGTTGAATCAACAACCTTTGGTGGTGAATCGTGGCTGGCTCATATCAGCCTACTTTCTGGTACGGAAGTTCGTGACCCTGGAACTAACAAGCGACTAATGGCACAGGACCGTGACACGTTGGTAAAGGTATTTGGACGTCATGGATATCGAACGGTTGCTGTTATGCCTGGAATACAGCGTTCTTGGCCGCAGGGGGAGTTTTATGGGTTTGATGAAATTTACGACCTTGCTCGTTTGGATTATCGTGGGCCTCCGTTCGGATGGTGGGATCTGAACGACCAGTTTGCCTTAGCGCGAATTGACTCAATTGAGATAGCCCAAGAAGCCCGTCGACCGACGTTTGTGTTTTTTCCGACAGTGACCACACACGCACCGTTTGTTCCAACGCCTCCCTATCAGCCAGATTGGACTCGGTTGTTGGGTGACAGCCCTTACGATCAAGTTGAGCTAGATCGTTCTTGGGCGGATTATCCAGACTGGTTAAATTTGGGGCCGAGTTACGTCAAGTCGTTAGGCTATGCGTATAAAACGATAGGTGGATACCTGCGATTGCGTGCTGATAGAGATCTTGTTCTGATATTAATCGGGGACCATCAGCCTCCGGCGTTGGTCAGCGGTGAAGGAGCGTCGTGGGACGTACCGGTCCATGTCGTCACTACTCGCTTGGGTTTACTTGATAATCTCAAGCAGCACGGCTTCGTTGATGGCCTTTCACCGGATTCTTCAACCCTTGCACGAATGGACACGCTATTGCCGCTTCTTCTGGATGTCTTTGACATTTGACCTAACAATGAAAATGACCGCAGCTGAGTGTCGTCGGAGATCCTGATATGACTTCGGGTCAGAATCTTGGAAACTAGGTTCCGCATGGCACCACGAATTTCGAACAGTCTTTTTAGTGTTGCAGTGATCGCAGCCACTGTAGTGGTTGGGGGCAGTAATCTGCCTCAAGCTGTTGCAGTTGGTCTTGAGGTCATGACGTTTAATCTTAGAACGGCGAATGTGGATGACGGTGCAGATAGTTGGCCGAATCGAAAAGAATTCGTTGCCGATCTCATCCGGCGCCGGGGGCCAGACATAATTGGATTACAGGAAGTTGTTCGAGAACAGATCGAGTTCTTAGAAGATGTCCTACCACACTATCGCTGGCTTGGTATCGATCGTGGTCTGAACGGTGGTGAAGGACTAAGCGAGTACACGCCAATTTTTTATCGGCATGCCGAATTAAGTCCGATTGAATCGGGAAACTTTTGGTTGTCACAAACGCCAGATACGCCACCTGAGATTCGAGAGATTCGCGGTCGTCGTCGTCGGTTTGGAAGGATTGTGACGTGGGCAAGGTTTCATCATGTGACGACTGGTCGTGCTGTATATTTCTACAATACCCACCTGACGATCAGGCAGGGGCAACGGCAACTCGAATCGGCGAATCTAATCGTTGAGCGAATGGCTGCTCTTCCTGACGATAGCCTTGTAATTGTCACAGGGGATTTCAATGCTCCAGCAGAGACAAGTGCAACTTGGCGGGCGGTTACCGCGGACGGATTATTGGATGCGTGGGTAATCGCAGAACAGCGGCAGGGGCCGGCTTTCACATTGAGCGAATTTGGTCCGCCCGTGGACTGGGATGTAGGCAGAATTGACTGGATCTTGGTTGACGGACCGTTCTCTGTTCGTTCTATAGAGACGGTCATAGACCATGATAAAGGTCGATACCCATCTGATCATTATCCGGTGACCGCTCACCTTGAATTCGAACACTAGCCGCTAGTAGTAGTTGTGTGGCAGGTCCAATAGGATTTTCCGTCGTCGAAGTTCCGCATTGTCATATCCCCGCGTCTCCGGTGTAACCGTTGAGTTAATTGAACCGTTCAATGTAATCGTCTTGGGAAGATAATCTCGAACCGCGCGGAACTCCTCTTCGTACTCGGGTGATGGGAAGACCAAGGTTAAAACGGAACAACCATCTTGGTGGGAAATTTGATAGAGCGGGTTGACTCTAAGTTCGCCCGAGATGGGCGGTGGCTCTGGAACTTCGTATTTACGAAAGACATTCTCGTTACGACTCGCGATAAGTGTCAGGGCTGGTTCTGTGCCGAGTTCGCTTGGTGACATTGATTGCGAGAGGTCAAGTATTCGATTATCGAGAACATCTGACAGTATTCGGTTGTCACTGAAGAGCTTTGGTTGGAACTGTTGGAACAGGTTTCGATAGGCCGTGGGCGCGAGCGTGTTTCCGGCTGACATGTTGTCACCGAGAGCACTGTGAAGGTGAGGCATGACAATCAGGCCATCGGAATCGGTGACCCGGGTCATCTCGTTCGCCAAGAGCCGCTTGTGCCATATGTAAGGGAATGCGTCCGAGAGCAGAATCATTTGAAAAACGTCATCGACCATTGGTAGTGGATGGTTGGCATCGCAGCAGACCGGTGTGCATCTTGGAGCGGTGAATCGAGTAGCAAGCCACAGTTTCCAGAAGGTTACGTCGACAAGCACATTGCAGCAGTCATTTTTGTGATCAGGATTTATGTTGTCAAACACACGTGTCAAATGACCGGAACCTCCACAAAGGTCCAGCCAGCGTTGGGGTTTTGTTTGGTGTTGCGCAACCGCCCGCAAGAGCGTTTCCGCCGCGAGATAGGTTGGGTCAGAAAAGCGATAAATAAAATAGGTCCCTTCCGCGTCGCGGCTCAGAATATTCAGTGCGTCACGATAAGTCGGCTTTGACGCGTCGGCTAGTAGCTTTTGAAAATCTGCGCGTCGGGTTTCATTGTCGAGATCAAGCATCAGAAAGAGGGCCGTTTCGTGGTGTCCTGCTTCCAGCGCTCGAACTGTTTCTCGCGTTGTATCGTTGGCGATAAGTGTGGGGATTCCTGACACCACAGGGAAGGCGCAACACTCACAACCCAGGACGCCAGAGTCGATAGTGGTTCCTAGTTGTTTCAACGAAATGTTGTCTACCAGTGACAAGCGGTTACCGCAGTAGGGACACCGGAGCAGTTCAAGCAGGGACAAGTTCATAAAATTCCTAGTGGTGTTCCGATCGGAATTGTTCAATAAAGGTGTCGTCTTGACGGCCAACCAATGCTCGCCGATAGAACTCAAGGGCGAGTAAATTTTCGGCATCTTCATCCTGAAGATGGGCTAACGCATTGTGTCGTATCTGCGACACATGGCACTTGATGGCTGCCAGTTTCTGTCTTGCATAATGACCGCTGTTGATCACGAGGGTAGGAGGTGACGCCATGGAACCAAATGCGTCTACATCTGTGACACCAAAGATCTGAGAAGGCGCGCCGCCTGACGAGCTAGT
>CAYFER010000037.1:0-19628 GCA_964342185.1 uncultured Vicinamibacteraceae bacterium
AACAACATTCCCGCGGGCGACGATCGGGGCCATCAGGTCATCAAGTTTAGTCCAACGGGCGAAGTGCTCATGACACTTGGCACGCCTGGAGAAGAGGGAGATGGCCCTAACCATTTCACTTCCCCGAGCGATGTGGCGGTTGCGCCCAACGGTGACGTGTTTATCGCAGACGGCCACAACGCAGGCGGAAACAACCGCGTGATGAAATACAACAGCCGTGGCGAATTTCTCATGTCTTGGGGGGAAACTGGCTATGCCCCGGGACAGTTCCGTGCCCTTCACGCCATCGCCTTGCATTCGGATGGTCGTGTGTTCGTGGGAGATCGTAGCAACAGCCGGATCCAGATCTTCGATCAAGAGGGAAACCACTCTGCCACATGGACCCAGTTTGGGCGCCCGAGCGGAATCGCCTTTGACGACCAGGGGCGGATCTACGTTGCGGACTCCGAATCGGACAACGTGCAGAACCCAGGGTATGAAATGGGTATTCGCATTGGCGAAGTCGAGACGGGTTGGGTGAAGGAGTTCATTCGCTTCCCGTGGGCGAATCCCCACATCCTTCCTGGAAACGGAGCTGAGTTCGTCACGGTCGATCGCGAAGGTAACATTTTCGGAGGAGAGCCCGTTCCCAACCCTCATGTGAATGCCCGAACGCTCAGGAAGTACGTGCGAGTGCGCCCTTGAGCGATGGTCCATCCCAACTTGGGGCTGCAGTGTTGTAGGGAGATGGGTGCCCGAGCGGCGATACCAGTCTTCGTAGCATCTTACTCACTTGGGACACTGCACCGTGATTTCTTCAATTGGAGAGTTCATGCGTCATCTGACGCCAAGATGACCAACTGTGTGCAGTCTGTCATTCACGGTAAAGGATTACTTACTGTTTTCGAATTACCTTTACCGAGGATAAGGTAGTCGAGCTCCCTCCGAGTCATCCTGGTGAGGTCAGCGATTCGGCTCAGATAGAAGACAACTCCGAGCGTTATCCATCCTGCTAAGGCGATCCACGACGGCATTGCCATGAAAGCTGGCGATCCGGGCACACAAAGCAACGCGATGAAACCTATCGATGCAATGGATCCAGCGACGGTGAGGCCAGCGCCGCCCCACGCAAGCCTAAGCTTCGGCTGTGTCTTGAGAAGCGACCAAGCTCCTATGCAGGTGTACAAAAAACCCATGGCAATTCCGACGGCGGACATGTCTACGACCCAGAGGAGCGCTTGTCGGCCGAACCACGGTGCCAGCAGGGATGTGGCAGCCACCAACAAGATTGCATTTGACGGTGTGCCGTACGTTGGGGAAATTCGACCGAACCAGGCAGGCAGGATCTGTGCCCGACTCATACTGAACATCAGCCGGCTTGCAGCCATGAAGAAGCCGTTCATTCCAGTGAAGATCCCCATCATGACCGCCACGCTCAGGATCGCTATGCCTACTGAACCCAAACTCTGCTCGGTGACATAGCCCGTCGCCCACGCGGGATTTGCCGCGACAAGCTCGGTCCAAGGCGTGAGGTAACTGGTCGCCAGGAGCACCGTCAAATAGAGAATGACGCCCAGGACGATCGAGAGCAGCATCAGCCGAAAGGCGCGGGCTGGCGAGAATTCAAATTCTTCGGCCGCTTGTGGCAATGTGTCAAACCCACTGAGCATCCACGGTGCGATGGCCACCATCGCGAGGATCCCGCTCAGAGGCGAGCGGTCAGGGGAAAACGGTGGTCTCAAGTTCGCCAGAGTGCTGCCGGCGTCCAGAATACTGCTGGTGGCAATTAAGAAGACCGCTGAGACCATGACGACCAGTAACAGGAGCTGCGTCCGACCGACAATCCTCACACCGCGGTAATTGAACCAGCCAAAGACGAGGATGGCTGCTGACGCAAGAAAAACTTCTCCAGCGTACACTTCGAAGCCAGCAATCGAGTAGAGATATCCTTGCGCGAAGAGCCCGGGGAATACGAATTTTCCGAGCAAGGCGAGTGCCGTGGCGTTAAGAGGCACTATCGTGAGGTAGCCGAGGGTCATGAACCAGCCGCACACATAGGCGTGATGGGGGCCAGCCGTGAAGTATGCATACACGAATTCGCCGCCGGCAAAAGGGAACCGTGTCACCATCAGGCCGTAGCTACAACTGATTAAGACCATCAACAGGCCGCCCAGTAAGATCCCAATCGTCGCGCCAATTGGCCCGGCGGTGACAAGGAAGTCACCTGGAAGTACGAAGCACCCCCATCCGATCATGCATCCCAATGCGAGCGCACCACTGTGCCATAGGCTGAGACTTCGCTTAAGTTGGGTACGTTCGTTCATCTGGAAGCCTCATTTTTGTCGGTTATCAATCAGCGGGACGACATCACTGGGTAGACCTGTCCTTCAAAGACCGTACCCCAAATCTTGATGTCCTTGACGTGATCGAGCGTCACAGCGTACGGGTCTTCCTCAACGACAGCGAAGTCGGCTTTCTTGCCTGCTGCAATGGTGCCGATCTCGTGGTCCATCCTGAGTGACCATGCGGCATCGACCGTTACAGCCCGCAGGGCTTGGTCTAGTGTTAGTGCCTCTTGAGGCCCACGGATCGTTCCGCTGGCCGTCTTGCGCGTGGCCACCGACCAGACCGCGAGGAGCGGTCGAACTGGCCCCATGGGTAAATCGGAGTGTAGCGTAACCTTGACACCGTTCCGTACTAGTGAGCCAAGTCGAATCATCTGGTCAGCGCGATCGGCTCCAATCCCGACCTCCGCCCACTTGTCACCCAACAGCCACAGATAGTAACCGGTGGCGGAGACCGTTGCGCCAAGCCGTCCGATTCGCGTCGCCTGATCCTGCCGGGAGAATCCGAAGTGTTGCAAGATGTAGCGGAAGTCTGGGCGTGGATGTTCCTCAAGTAGTGCTTCAAGCGCATCTAGAGTTACATCGACACCCCAGTCACCGTTCACGTGAACGTTGATGTCAAACCCCGCATGCCAGAACGGCGCCATCATTGGTTGTAGCTCCTCTGGCGGCGTGAGCCATTCACCGTGGTGACCATCGATATACCCGGGTTCTCCCATTTGCATGTACTGTGCGAACATCGCACCGTCCGCCATGTACTTCATTCCTTTTGTGAAGATTAGCCGGTTAGTACTCGCTTTGCGGTCGTTTTCGAACTTCGCGGAGAGGTTGTCTCCAACTCGTTCCTCGTAGCCTGCCGGCCTGGCGATATGAAGAATTCGAAACGGCGTTTTGTCGTTATCAAAACTTTCGCGCAAGCTTTCCCACTGTGCCGAGCCCACTCTTGGGGCGCTTCCAGCATCGGCGATCGTTGTGACGCCGCCACGATGGATCAGGTCCGTAACTAAATCGAATCCGTCAGCAGTCGCGCGGGGATTCGGAAGGTGCCGAGCAATCCTGTCTCTGACGACGGCCTGACCTCGTTCCCAGAAGCGGCCGGCTTCCCAATCGACCCCGTCTGGAGCCATCGCGACGACTTCCTCACTGACTTGGGCGGCCTCTAGAGCGGCAGTGTTCAGTACGACTTCGTGGGCAGAACGTTGGGTCACGACGATTGGACGCGTTGTTGAAATGTTATCCAAATCCTGGCGGGTAAGTGGACCGTGCCAGTAACTGTTCCAGCCCCAGGTGAAGAATGGCTCATTAGAATCAGCCTCCCGAGAAACGAGTTCCCGCAACCTGGCTAGATAGCTCACCCTGTCGGTCACGCCCTCGATGAAACCGGACGGGAGTTCCCAGTCTTCCGCAGTGATGATTTCGTTCTGCGACAGTAGCCGGGCGCCCAGTCCGGGATGCAGGTGAGGGTCTATGAATCCAGGGAGGAGCACCTTGTCCCTGAATCGTTCATCGATCTTGTACTCGTGAGCGTCGAGCCACGGTTTGAGCGTGTCCATCGTGCCCACCGCGACAACCCGATCGTCTCGGACCGCGACTGCGGTGGCAGTCGGCATCGACGGGTCCATGGTTATGATCTTGCTCGCGGGATAGACCGTGAGTTGATCGGCCGCAATGCCCACTGACATCAAGACGCATAACATCACACCGTAGAAAAAGACGCTCACAGTACAGGGTCTCATAAATGCTCTCTTTCAGTAGTTTCTAACGGACGCCACCGAAACGTGTTAAAGGCGGAGTTTATTGTTCTTAGGATCATAATAAGGAGTTTCAACCACCGTGGCTGGCCTCTTGTCGCCTAAGATTTCAACGGCGACGCTCGTGCCGGGTTTCGACATTTTAGAATCGATGTAGCCTAGAGCGAGACTCCGGTCAACTCTGTGTCCCCAGCCTCCGGAAGTGACACGCCCGACCACCTGCTCGTTGTCCCAGATACAGTCGTCGCCACTTGCATCGGCGTCACCAGCGTCGACGACTAGAGTCACCAATCGTGGAGGTGTTTCTCCACGTCTCTGTTGTTGTGTGAGCGCCTCTCGGCCTATGAAGTCTCCTTTGTTGAATTTGACGAAGAAGTCGAGACCAGCCTGAAGCGGGGTTTCTTCGCCGCAGATGTCAGCGGCGAGCAGGTAGCCCTTCTCAAGCCGCATTGAGTTGAGCACTGCCCGCATGCCACAGTTGGCCAGGCCAAGTTCTTTGCCGGCATCCAGGATGTGTTCGTAGATTGTCCGCTGGTAGATCAGTTCATGATGAAGTTCCCATCCCAGCTCGCCGACAAAATTTAAACGCAACGCTCTGGCTGGAGCGTTTCCGATCCGAACGTTCTGCCATGAGAGATACGGAAACCGTTCGGAAGACAAGTCGGTGTCAGTGAGCTTGGACAGCAAGGCTCTCGATTTGGGCCCAACCACCGCGAGAACACCGTAGTGATTCGTCAAGTTGTTGATGGCTACGCTTCCATCCGGCGGCAGATAGTCCTCCATGTGCTGCATCAGGCGCAATTCGGCCGTCGCGGGCGCTACGACGTAGAAGCTGTTCTCAGAGAGGCGCGTGACCGTCATGTCATCGCCGACAAAGCCGGATGGCGTAAGCATAAGGTTGTAGCCGACTCGGTTTAGCTTCGGCAGACGACCACTTGTCAACCGGTCGAGATAGGTGTTCGAGGTTGGTCCTGACACGATGAACTTCGCAAAGGAACTAAGTTCGTAGACGGCTACTCGATCTCTAGCCGCGAGGCACTCTCTGCCCACGTGTTCAAAGTAGTTGGTGTGTCTGCGGAACGACAGTCTATCGACGGGCTCCACCCCATCAGGGGCGAACCAGTTGGCCCGCTCCCATCCGTAGCGGCTCCCGAAAACGGCACCTTGAGCTTTTTGCAGGTCGTATATCGGCGGCGTCTTGACCGGCCGACCGGCATTCCTCTCCGTGTCAGGAATAGAAAGCTGGTACTGTAGCCGATAAGCCTCCTCAGCCTTAGCCTGTGTGTACCGCTTAGTCGTCCAATTACCGAATCGTCTCGGGTCGAGACTAGATAGGTCGATACTGGGTTCGTCTTCAACGATCCATTCGGCGAGGTATTTTCCGACACCGCCTGCCTGAGTAATTCCAAAGTTACAGCCCGCCAGGCAATAGAAATTTGGTACGCCGTACACCGGTCCAAGCAGTTGCTGACCGTCTGGGGTATACGCGATGGGGCCGTTGCAGATGTGTTTCAACCCAGCGTCCTTGAGCATCGGCACGCGATCCATTAGGCGTAGTAGATACTGCTGAATCCGTTCAAGGTCAATGGGAAGATCCGTCTGAGCCCAATCCCAGGCGACGCCGTTGGTGCTCCAGGCCTTACAGTTGGATTCATACGGACCGACTAGCAGACTGTTGCCCTCTTTTCGCAAATAGTAGGGGACGTCAGGGTCTCGTAATGACGTCAGTTCTCCCTCCAGTGTTTCGATTTCTGGTAGGTCTGCGAACAAGACGTGATGGTGCTCAATGGCCATGGTGGGCAAATACAGGCCAGCCATAGCAGCGATTCTGTCAGCCCACAGACCGCCCGCGTTAACGACAATTTCGCACGTGATGTCACCCTGTTCGGTATGCACCATCCAGCTTCCACTACGGGACCTAGAAATGTCCGTCACACGGTTGAACCGATAAATTTCAGCGCCCGCTTGACGGGCACTCTTAGCGAGGGCGCTCGTGATCCCAGCTGGGTCGCAGTGTCCATCGAACACGTGATGCATCGCGCCAACCAGGCCTTCGGTATTCATGTACGGAAAGAGTTGTTGGGCCTGTTCGGGAGAAACAAGGGCGCAGTCGATTCCCAGCGCGTGGTCCTTGGACAGTACATGACGGTACTCATCCATTCGGTCTGAAGTCGTAGCCAGACGCAGACTTCCCGTCGTCCGCCAGCCCGTCTCCTGGCCGGTCTCAGCTTCGAGCTCTTGGTAAAGCTTAATACTGTATTCATGCAACCTGGTATTGCAGCGATTGGGTGTCCACTGAACAACATTGCCGGCAGCGAGCCATGTTGAGCCCGATGTAAGCTCGTTCTTTTCCACCAACACCACGTCCGTCCAGCCAAGCTTGGTTAAGTGGTACAAGAGGCTGCACCCGCTGATGCCACCGCCGATGATCACCGCCCGGGCTTGAGTCTTCAAAGTTGTTCCTTACTCCGTTTGTGCTCAGCTACGGTTCGAGTCGAATGTTTCGTTGGTATATGTGGTGTCCTGTGAGAACTCGATCATGACAGTATCTTGTTCGATGACCGAAAGGTGGCCGGGTGATACGAAATAGGTTTCGCCGGCGGAAACCGTTTGCTCGGTGCCGTCCTGCATGCGGACGCGCATCGCAACAGACTCAAGATAACCGAAGTGTGTACTGGGACACCAATCTGGGTGACCCGGCAGCAATGGTTTGACCGAGGCTGTCCAGTCGAAACCGGCGTCCGCCTCCATACGAACTACCTGATGGCCGTCAACTTGTCGTATCCACATGCGTAGTTGTTTGCCCTCTGGTCACACAGTTTTGTCGGGAGCCGAACTTTGTGTGCCTTGTGTGTAACAAACGATAGTACTCATGTTTGACCTCGATTCGTATAAGTGACTTAACCAACGTGATTCCAACTATGCCCCGGGCCTTCTCAGCGTGATCATCTCTCTCAGTTACACTGGCCGCTGGTTCTAGATTAAAACTCTTACGGCGACCATTTTCCTCATTAAACGCAACATGGTAGCCTTTATCTGCGGAACAGAGACGAGGTTTTCTCCCACCCAGAAGGCCCGCTTTAAGTCAGTAAGTTTTGGTCGACCGAAACTAACGGCCCTCACCTATTAACTAGTTTCCTAAGTATCGCTTGCAGTTCATGTGAATCAGTAAGCGTAGATGCCCTTGCGTGGGTGGGCCAGGGGCGGAGTACTAACCGTATGAATTTTACCGAACTAGGCATGTGTTCAGAGATAGTTCGCGCTATCGCGGGATATGCCAAAGCCACGTCAATTCAAGAAAAAGCGATTCCTGTCGCGCTGGAAGGTCGAGATCTTATCGCATGTGCCCAGACTGGAACTGGAAAAACCGCTGCGTTTCTATTGCCCATCCTTCAGCAGTTGTTTGTCGGAAAGCCGTCTGTTGGCCCTCGGGCACTGGTGATTACCCCCACTCGTGAGCTAGCGGTACAGATTGGTGATATGGCCAAGCGGCACGGAAAACATCTGAACCTTCGGAGTGCCGTTGTTTTTGGAGGTGTCGGCATGGACCCACAAAAACGAAAATTGGCCGGACAATTGGATTTATTGATTGCAACTCCTGGACGGCTTCTCGACCATGTTGGCCGACAACAGGCCCTTTTGAATCACATTCGTGCCATCGTTCTAGACGAAGCGGACCGGATGCTCGACATGGGGTTTCTGCCTGATGTCCGTCGTATCCTTTCTATCTTGCCGAAGAAACGTCAGAATCTATTCTTTTCAGCGACGATTCCCGATGATATCGAATCTTTAATCCGGCGTAGCAGTCGGGAACCGGTGATGATCGAGGTTGCTCGTCGAGCAACACCGGTCAGTAGCATCACGCAGGTCATACACCCTGTGCAAACGGATCGTAAGAAGGAATTGCTGAAGGGCCTTCTACAGAACAGCAACATGTCTCAAACCTTAGTGTTTACTCGCACGAAAGCTCGAGCAAACCAGTTGACTAAGGTTTTGGAAAAATCTGGCCACGCTGCCATGGCCATTCACAGTGATAAGAGTCAAAGTGCGAGGATGCGAGCACTGGCAAACTTCCGAGACGGGAAGTTTGACATCTTTATCGCGACGGACATTGCCGCTCGTGGTCTGGACGTTGATGGCATTAGCCACGTCGTCAATTTCGATCTGCCGGATGCACCCCAGGACTACGTGCATCGGATCGGGCGAACCGCCAGAGCCGGTGGCCGAGGCAATGCTATTTCTCTCGTTTCACCTCAAGAACGCAAGAAATTGGCTGCTATCGAGCGATTCATCAAAAAGCCAATCAGGCAGAAATTGATTTCCGGATTCATTATTGCCGCGAACATTTCAACGTTAAAACCGAAACGGCGGTCGAAACGACAACCGACAATCCCATCAAGACGAAAGCTAAATAGGTCGAAAGATACGTCGGTGTCACGAAGCGGTAGAGCACAGACATTACGGACCGACAAGAAAAGATCGCACCGAAAGGAAAGAACCCGAGATCGAAAGGTGCGATCTGCACGCACAGCTGGTTAAAATTACGTGGTCGACTGATTTTGCCCTTGAGTTGTAGAGCTGTTCACGGTAGTAACGAACAGGAGACGTAAAATGAAATTCTCCACCCACGAGAGATGGCTGACTGACTCCGTTTGGCAACGCCGTCGCCGGCGTGTCCGTGCGGGTCTCATCGTGGTGTTTGTCTTCTGGCTTGCGGCGTCTGAGCGTGCTCGTCACGTTGCTGCCCAAGAAGAGCTGCCCCCGTTGAGCTATACGGTCGAGCAGGCCGGTCAGGGGAGCATCGCCTATCAAGAGAACTGCGCAGCGTGTCACGGCGAGAACATGGATGATGGCGAGTTCGTGCCCCTCAAGGGTGTCGATTTTCGCGAGCGGTGGCGTGCGCAGTCAATGGAAGAAATGTTCATCGTGACAAGCGCGACGATGCCACAGGACCGGCCGGGTCGCCTGGACGATGATATGTATGCCGATATCCTTGCGTACGTCCTTCAGGAGAATGGGTCTGAGCCCGGTGAGACCGAGTTGCCGGCCGACCCCGACGCCTTGTTGGCGATGGCGTCGCCCAACTGGCCGCGCGTCACAGGCGGAGGCCTTGCGCCGGGCGTGGTGTTGCCGCCGGCACCGGGCCGGGTGAATCCGTTGGACCGCATTCGGCCGGTCACCGACGCCATGTTGCAGAATCCGGAAGACGGCGAGTGGCTGTTGTGGCGTCGCACCTACGATGCGTTTGGCTATAGTCCTCTGACACAGATCAACACAGAAAACGTACATGAATTACGTCCCGCGTGGACGTGGTCGCTGCCGCCTGGACCCAACCAGGCTACGCCGATCGTCCATGATGGCGTCATGTTTATTCACGGGTACGGTGACCACCTGCAGGCCCTTGATGCAGTGACGGGCGACCGCCTCTGGCAGTACTCGCACCGGTTACCGAGGGGTGTGGCTCCAAGTTTGAAGCGTGGCCTGTCAATCTATGGCGACCGTCTGTATGTGCCGACATCGGATACACACATCGTCGCGCTCGACATCAAGACCGGGACGGTCATCTGGGACAAGCCGGTCGGTGACCCGGAGACTGGTCTCCGGCTTACTGGCGGCCCGCTCGTGGCGCGTGGGAAAGTAATGATGGGGACGCAAGGGTTTCGTGGCCTGGAGGGAGGCCCCTACATTGTGGCTCTCGACGCCGAGACCGGGGAGGAAGCTTGGCGCTTCTACACTATCGCGCGCCCCGGCGAGCCAGGCGGCAACACTTGGAACGGATTGCCGCTTGAGCAGCGTAACGGGGGGTCGGTCTGGATACCTGGGAGCTACGATTCGGTGAACAACCTGGCACTCTTCGGGCCAGGGAATACCTACGACACGGCTCCGCTTCGCGATCCGATTGATCAAGAGGGTGTGACGAATGATGCACTTTATCTCGATTCCACGCTTGCATTAAATCCGGACACCGGCGAACTCGTGTGGTACTTCCAGCATCAGGCGAATGGCCAGTGGGACCTCGATTGGGCGTTCGAACGACAGGTCATGGAGTTGCCGGTTGATGGGATTACGAAACGAGTCGTAGTGACGGGTGGGAAGCAGTCGATCTTCGACATTCTGGAAGCCGACACGGGCACCTACGTGACGTCGATTGATCTTGGGCTTCAGAACGTCGTCACGGCTATCGACCCTACGACCGGCCAGAAGATCATTGATCCGACGCTGGTGCCTGGCGACGGAGAAACAAAGATGATTTGCCCTCACGTAGGAGGTGGGCGAGGGTGGCTTCCGACGTCGTATGACGCCGAAACAAAGATGTTGTACATCCCGATTACCGAAGCGTGCATGGACCTCGTCCCCGTGCCGGAGGGCGAACGTGGGAGTTTGACGACAGGGGTGCGGTGGACCGTTCGGCCTCGGCCGGAGAGCGATGGTAACTACGGGCGTCTTGAAGTCGTGAACCTCGAGACTAAGGAAACCGTCTGGATCGAACGCCAACGGGCGCCACTGACTTCAGGCACTCTCGTGACAGCGGGTGGGTTAGTGTTCGCCGGATCGCTCGACCGCATGTTCAGTGCTCATGACGCAAGAACGGGCGCTCGACTGTGGCAGACCCGCTTGAACGACGTGCCGAATTCCTCGCCGATTAGCTATTCCGTGAACGGAACGGACTACATTGCCATGGTAGTGGGTGCTGGCGGATTTCAGTCGCAGGCCTACGATGTGCTCGTGCCGGAGATTCAAAACCCGCCAGACCGCAACGCGACGATTTGGGTCTTCGCTGTTCCAGAATCTTGAGGACGTCTAGCGCTAATACAGATCGCCGAAAAAGCTGGGCGATTGCGGAAGATTTGCCGTTCTAGTCGACTCCAGTATTTCTTGTGTTCCTTCCGTTTTAGATTGCAGTAAGACAACGATTTTTCTTTATCCATTACATCGATCGTCATACCATTCAATTGTGATTGGTGGAGGGGAGAGTCGTGAGCCAAAGAAATGTGGTTAAGGTGATGGCCCATGACGGGATCGTTGGGCTGACGTCTTCAGTCTCTATGAGCTCTCGCCTTCCAAGTTGGCCTGAGTTGGATCTATGTAGCTGCAGGAGTTGCTGTACTCATTCAGAATGAGAACGTCATAATTCTCGTACGAGTGATCGGAAATAGCGCCCATTCTGTTCCCTTGAGGTGACGCGATGACATCACGCAATGGCTTGACGGCACTCGCCGTCGTGTTCGCACTGCTTTTTGTTCCCCAGGAGCTGGCCGCCCAGGAGCTGGTCCGCGTCAACCCGGAAGAGGTTGGAATGTCGTCCGAACGGTTGGACCGACTGAGTCTGGCCCTCGAGAACTACGTCGACGAGGGGCGACTCGCCGGCGCGGTGACTATCGTGGTCCGTCGGGGCAAGATGGTCTACCGTGAGGGGATCGGCCACCTCGATGTGGAAACCCAGGCGCCGATGCCATCTGACGGCATCTTCAGGATCGCCTCACAAACGAAGGCGCTTGCCAGCGTTGGCGTCATGCTACTGCAGGAGGAGGGCAAGCTACTCATCACCGATCCGGTCGACAAGTATCTTCCGATGTTCGCTGAGACGACCGTTGCCGAACCGGACGGTCAGGGTGGCTACAACGTCGTACCGGCACGACGTCCGATCACCATCCGTGACCTGCTGACGCATACCGCCGGCATCAGTTATGGCATGGGCCTACTGGCCAACCGTGGTCCAGCCGCCGACGAATGGGAAGAGGCGGGAATCACCGGCTGGTATTTCGCCGACCGCAATGAGCCGGTGGTCGACACAATGGCACGTCTTGCGGAGTTGCCGATGGACGCGCACCCGGGAGAGAGTTGGATTTACGGCTACAACACCGACATCTTGGGCGCGATGATTGAGGAGATCAGTGGTCAGACGCTGGGCGAGTTCCTGAAGGAACGACTGTTCGACCCGCTCGGAATGACCGACACGCATTTCTTTCTGCCCGAGAGCAAGGTAGGTCGGCTTGCCACCGTCTATTCGTCTGTCGGGGACGGCAGCAGTTTTGAGCGCGCGCCGGACCCAGGTCACATGGTAGGGCAGGGCCATTACGTCACTGGGCCGCGCACGGCGTTTTCCGCCGGCGCTGGGGCACTGTCAACCGCCACCGACTACGCCACGTTTCTACAAATGATGCTGAACGGCGGCGAATTGAACGGTACGCGCATCCTGTCGCGGAAGACGGTTGATTCGATGCTGAGGGACCACCTAGGCGGTATTGCTTTCAATGCGGGCCAAGGCTTCGGTTTGGGATTTTCTCTTACGCACGACCCGGCCGCCATTGGGCTACCCGGCTCGGTCGGTGAGTTTGGCTGGGGCGGCGCTTATCACTCTACTTATTGGGCTGATCCCGAGGAGGAACTGGTCGTCGTCTACCTCACCCAACTCATCCCGGCGATTAACATTGACGATCACCAGAAAGTGCGGACGATGATCTATCAGGCGATCATCGATTAATAGGGAGCCTGCTGGCTAACTGTGCATCGCGTCAAACTAGTCAATAGAGACGGGTCAAGAGCGTAGCTGTACGGCGCGCCATCACGTTTCTCCGTTTCCAGAATTTTGCCTAGAAAAAGCGCCCAGGCGCATTCAGTTAGTCGAGAGATGCCACTGTACAAGGCAGCATAAAGTATCGCTGTTCAGTTAAGTGTGTCTAGAAGACCGACTGTAACGTGCAGAGGAATCATCGGTTTCGTGACAGACAATTGGCGTGTTCGTTCCAAGACTGTTAGTTTAATGGTGACACCTGTTGGGTCACGATCCGGAGACACGCTGCCGACCAGCCGTTTGTACAGGATCTTCGCATGCAATCGGTCTTTCGCCGTAACCACCACCGGATCTGGACCCGTAATTGATGGACCCGGCACAAGATTGAGATTTGCCGTGTGGCCAGGAATAAATCCGAGGGTATGTGCCAGCTCGTGGATATAGATCGAATTATCACGGGTTGGTGAACCATGTGACTGATTAAAGCTGAGTTTGCCACCAGTCAACGCAGTACCAGCGCCTCCGGGATAAGTCGAGGTCCTTCCGCCCTCGCTGGGATTGTTAAATTTATCGACATACATAAATACGATGCTCTCGGGACCAGTCGTATTCAAACTCACACTGGTACCGACTTCGTCCGTCTTTGTAGTAATTCCTGGATTCACTACCGTGTCGCCCGTGAGATCCGACGCCAATGCGACCGCCTCTCGAGCACGCGCCTCAAAGTAAGATGGCGCCGCTGTTGCCGTTGCCTCGTACCCTGAGCAATAGTCTATACATTGATATATCTGAGTCCGTTGTATTGTCTTCAATCGACTACCGACCGAGCCAGTCGTTCAACGAAGGTCACGAAGACTAAGAACGTGAGACTGAGGAGAACCAGCGCGATGATGGCGAAGAGTATCTTGGAGGCTTGGTTCTTAAAAGGGGCTGCCGAGACTAGATGACCGAACTGTGTGGCTACCCGCACGGCAACATAGAAACCGACGGTCATGACTGCGATGTCCAAGGGGGGAGTGTCATCGATCCAGGCAGATCCGACAAGAACAGCAGCGGCCATAACTCTCACGAGCCAGGTAAAGAAGATCTTCTCGGCGGGACTCACCCGCTCGTGTAGTTGCTGAAGTGCGTGTTGTAGTCGTCTAATTATTGGGTTGAATCGACCGTGGTAAATTTAGTCAAAACGGTCCTTGTAGTTCCATCGGTTCTCGTGAATAAATCGTTGGATAAGATCGCCCTGTGTGGCTGTTCTGACTCCGATGGACAATGGGATAGAATGGCGACGCAGTTCAACGACGCTTTGAAGAATAATGGAGAGGTTTGTAACTATGCCTGTAGTGATGATCTACTTAGCGAGTCGGAGGATTTTTCTTGCCGCTTTGATCGCGGTTGTTTCGGCGATTCCAGCGGTCGGCCAGGAGTTTTCGGTTGGTCAACCGATAGGCGCGAATAATGAAGCCGGAGTCTGGCATCCCATGTCGGACAACGTTACGGTGTACGGTAGCTTTCACTTTTCTGAAAGCTGCACGTTTGACCCTGACAAGAATCTGATTCTGGCCATGAATGCTGGTAATCGAGGAGATACCGCTGACAGCGATGGCTTTGTCTCTCTCATCAATCCTGACGGGAGTGTACACACGCCCAAGTGGATCGGTGCGACGCGGGACGGCTTGGAACTCCATGATCCCTTAGGTAGCGCGGTTAGCAATGGCGTGCTTTATACGGTTGATTCGGGACACGTCCGCTTGTTTGATCTTGAAACAGGGCGACCTTTGCGGTCGATTTCCGTGCCGGAATCTACGAGATTGAACGGTATTGCCGTTGCGGATGATGGGACTGTGTACGCTTCCAATACTAGGAATCCTGAGCAGATCTGGAAGGTAACCGCTGACGGCGACGTGTCGTTGTTTGCCGAGGGCGCACCACTCGCCGCTCCCAACGGCGTAGCGATTGACCAGGACGGAAACATTGTCGTGGTCAACGTTGGCGACAATGCCGTTATTACCTACGGTCGGGATGGTGAGGTGGTGCGGATCGAGCATAGTGTAGAGGGCGGGAACGATGGCGTCGTGGTCACCGCCGACGGGACGAAGTACGTGAGCAGTGTGCGGTATGGCAGCGTGTCCCGCATTCGTGTCGGCCAAGAGGCAGAGATCGTTGCTTCGGGGATACCAAGCGCTGCGTCCATGTGCTACGACTCGACTCAGAATCAACTGGTTATTCCGCTGAACAGTAACTACGCACTTGCGTTTGTGCGACTTAGTAGCCAGGAGTAATCTGACGAGACTGCTGGACTTCAAACAATTTTACTCGCCGACAAATGTGTAGAACTTCTCCCAAGTTGCGCCGAAGGTTCTGCGTCACGTCTGTGGCACATAAAACTAGGGTCCTGCTGCTAAATAACAACCCAACGAGTGTCTATGGTTCCCGTTGTTCGGCGAAGTGTTGTTCGCTTCGGTTATTGCGTGACACTGGCGGCATTGATGTTGGTGGTGGCTTGTGGAGAGTCTGAGAATGCATCGTTAGTCTCAGCGACTCTTCGAGATAGCTCCTTTTAAGTTCGCCTTATGGGGCGACAACCCATATTCACCGACTAATGTGCCGAGATTTGAGGCGCTCATCCGAGATGTCAACGCGGTGGGTCACCTTTCCTGGGTCATTCATGTTGGCGATGTCTTACGGCCGACCAACTTTGGGTTTTCAGATGAAATACTGCAAGCTCGGTTTGACCTCTATCAGGGCTTCGACCTGCCCTTGGTGTTTACGCCAGGTGACAATTACTGGTTCGATTGTCAACGGTTAGGCGCTGGAGGTTATGACACCTACGAGCGGCTGGTTGTTCTCCGTGCGATGTTCTTTCCCACTCCTGAGCTGACGACCGAGGGGAGGCGAATGGCAGTTGAGACACAAAGTCACGATCCCGACTTTGAGGAGTTCGTCGAGAACGCAATGTGGACCAAAGAGGGAGTCGTGTTTACTACGTTTCACATTCTCGGTGTGAAAGTACTGGCGATTGAGACGTCGTATGGATGCAGCCGTGAGTTGGATTAGGAAGACCTTTGAGTTGGCACGTGAGTCTGGCAGCATCGGTGTTTTCATGGCGACGCAAGTCGACCCATGGATTGTGTCGGCGCCTCCCCTATTTCGCCAGATTTGTCCGGATTGTTTCGAACCACGAGAGGGCATTACGCGTCTTTATCCGGCGTTGGAGCAAGAAGTGAGCAGATTCGACGGGCCGGTTGTCTCGGCAGTTGGAGATACTCATATCTTCCGTGTGGACAAGCCGTTGTGTTCCGGAGAGACGGGGCGGCTCGTCGAGAACTTCACGCGAGTGGAGACGTTTGGCGACCCATATGTGCACTGGCTGCAGGTTCGGGTCGATCCTGGGCAGAGTGAAGTGTTTTCGTTTCAGCAGCAGATTGTAGAAGGCAATGTCGGTGGTGTAGGAGAGCTGTAGACGGGTTCGGCTGCTTCCGCTACAGGTTGTGTAGCTGTGCGGCGCTCTCGACCGGATCCAGCTTTAGCTATTCCTTTTCGTTCACGATCTGGTCGTAGAACGAGACGAAGTCCTCTTTGTCGTCCCCAGCGCGGAACTTAATGGCGGCACGTGGGTGGAGGTTTAGTTGTCCCGTAATGTTGTACGGCACGAGCGGTCCCCACTCGACCGTCTTCCGAATGTCAGGAATGTGGTTCTGCAGTAATTGGATCACTGGTCGTAGCTTGAATTTCGGGTTGCGCAAGAAGCCGAGGAGTAGCTCCATCGGGCAATTACCGGCGCCACGACCGAGTCCAGCCATGGTCGCGTCTGCACGATTGGAGCCGAGCACAATCGCTTCGATCGTGTTCGCAAAGGCCAGTTGCATGTTGTTATGGGCGTGAATGCCGATCTGTTTGCCGGTGCCCTCCATCGCGCCCGCGTACTTGCGGTAGAGTCGATTGACCTGCTCGGGGTAGAGATGACCGAAACTGTCGACGATTACCATCGTGCCAGCGGGTGTCGGTACGATCGCTTCCAGGACAGTGTCGATCTCCTGTTCGGTGATATTCGACACCGCCATTAGATTGGCCATGGTCTGGTAGCCTTGCTCGCTGGCATGTTGGATCATGTCCGTTGCCTCCGAGACTTGATGGGCATAGAAGGCAACTCGAATCATGCCAAGCACGCTGTCGGCCGCAGGTTCAATGGTGGTCTTCCAGTCGCTCTTGCTGGCGTCAGCCATCGCCGCCAGCGTCAGGCCCGTGTCCTCGGTGTCATGTTCGCCGACGACGCGACGAATGTCGTCTTCCCGGCAATGGCGCCATGCGCCGAATTGGTCCCGAGGGAACAGCCGTTCCGAATTCTTGTAGCCGATCTCCATCGTGTCTATACCCGCAGCGAGGCAGGTTTCGTATACCGCTCGGACGAAGTCGTCGGTGAATTGATGGTCGTTTATCAGGCCGCCGTCCCGAACGGTGCAGTCCAGCACCTTCAGCTCGGGTCGATGCGTGATCCACGGGGCCTTCTCCTGCGAGGTCTTTTTCTCTTCCATAGAACACCGATCTTACTGCAACCACCTGCTCGGCGGCCTCAAACGGCTTTCCGGGGGCTCGATTGTCGGGTGTGGAGACCACGATTAGTTCAAATGAATGGTCTCTATTAGTGGTAATCTGGAACCATCAATTTGACCAAGGAGAATCGGTATGAAGAGAATTCAAATCGCTATTGTTCTGGCGGCGGTCTTTGCGCTGACTGCCCCTTTGTTTACGCAACAAGCACCGATGAGTTTTTTCGTAACGAGCGAAGGACCTGGTGACGGCGGCAACCTCGGCGGGCTTGAAGGGGCCGATGCTCACTGTCAAATGCTTGCAGATGGTGCCGGTCGTGGTAGCGCAACCTGGCGTGCATACCTCAGTCAACAGGCAGGTTTTCGGGGTCCGCCTGTGGTCAATGCTCGTGACCGTATCGGAACTGGCCCGTGGTACAACGCCAACGGGGTTATGATTGCGGCGAATGTGGCCGATCTTCACGGCGACGTCCAGCGCGACAGAAACAACATCAGAAAGCCTATTGCACTGGATGAAAATGGAGAAGAGGTAAAGGGAGTCGGGGACCAGCCGAACGAACACGATATCCTGACCGGTTCAGACTCGCATGGTCGGGTTGTTGGCCCCGTCGGCACGGCTGAGGCGACCACCTGTGATAATTGGACCAGCAATAGTGATGGTGCCGCTATCGTCGGCCACCATGACCGTCTCGGTGGTCCAAATTCATCCTGGAATTCGGTTCATTCCAGTCGTGGCTGCAGCCAGGAGAACCTTGTTGGAACTGGTGGCGCCGGACTCTTATACTGTTTCGCGATTGACTGACGCGATTCCGAAGGGGGTCCGATACCGGTAATTAGCATTTGTCGTACGAGTTGTGGTGTCCCTTAGGGAGCCAGGTTGGCTCTTTGAGGGGCGCCACTTTTATTTACCGCCTGCCGTAATTGTCAACCGTTGGGAAAGAAAGATTCTTGTGGTTGATTCGTAGATCCCACTGACTGATCTCGATAGCGACTTGGATAAAGAATCGCCAAGGCCCTCATCGCGTGCCTTCCTCATGGGTCTGGCCTTACCGAAACACCCTAGTTTTGTTGTCAACGAGAACCTTGACGAATTAGCAGAGCTTGCCAGAAGCACTGGCATGGCGGTGGTTGGAAGAAGTCTGCAATATCGCCGAGCGCCCGACGGACGGACTCTAATCGGCCGAGGCAAGGTCGCAGAGGTTGCCCATGCAGCAGAGGAGTTGGGTGCAGACGTGGTGATCTTTGATGATAATTTAACGCCGAATCAAATCAGGAATCTTGAAGAGATTATCGAGTGTGCGGTCATCGATCGTACCGCCTTAATCCTTGATCTCTTTGTTCGCCGTGCACGTACGCGTGAAGCGCGTACGCAGGTTGAATTGGCTCAACTCGAATACCAGTTGCCGCGGTTGACTCGTCGGTGGACCCACTTGTCTCGTCAGGTTGGTGGTATTGGCGTGCGGGGTGGAGAGGGCGAAACTCAGCTTGAGGTCGATCGCCGGATGTTACGAACTCGCATTAAGCAGTTAAAGCAAGAGTTATCCAAGATCGAAAGGACGCGTGAGCTTCATCGCCGCGGGCGGCGTGACGCGCCGATCGTCGCTCTCGCCGGCTACACCAATGCTGGGAAATCGACCCTCTTTAATCGCTTTACTCGTGCGGATGTTCCAGTTGAAGATAAGTTGTTCGCCACTCTTGACTCGAGGCTGCGCAAGGGTTCCATCGGAGGCGCGACAACAGTCATCTTCGTTGACACGGTTGGTTTTATTCGTAAGCTTCCACATCATCTGGTCGTGTCGTTTCGCAGTACGCTCAAAGAGATTAGCCAGGCGGATCTTGTGCTCCATGTCGTCGATAGAAGTCAACCCAAGTGGCACGAACAAATGGAATTAGGGGAGAAGGTGCTGGCCGACCTAGGGGTCGACATGAGTCGCGTTTCACTTGTCTTCAACAAGACGGACCGATGTGGTTCGGTGAGCGGTGGCTTGGCAGTGTCTGCCAAAACCGGCGCCGGTATCGACACATTAAAGACTTATTTGCTTGATCGGATCGGTGCCAACAATCGTAGAAGTATTGGCGTTTGACTCAGAACTGATACGAACCGAGGCTCGGGAACGCTTATTGTCCCAGAAACTATTATCGTGATCCGACTGAACTAGCTTCTAACTCTTGTACACGGGCACCAGCTAGAAGATTGGTCATGCCGTAGTTTCCCTCGTGACACGCATACTCAAACATGTCGCCTTCGGTCATAGGCATAGCAAGTGCTGCAGTCCATGGTTGGGTCCATGTTGTTGAATCTTCGAGGGTCACTTGGTATTGGAGCGTATTGGCATCCGCGCGTCTGAAACGCTCAATGACCTTCAGACCTGACGACGAACCGCGAAAGCTCGTCTTGTCGGAAAAATTGGTGGTTTCCACGACGAGTGTCTCGCCTTCCCATCGGCCACGCGAATCTCCGTTCCACTGGCGGATGTCGGCATTGACGTGTGGG
>CAYFER010000038.1:0-19286 GCA_964342185.1 uncultured Vicinamibacteraceae bacterium
GTGCAGCCGCGGAGTTGTGCCGAATATTGTCACGGCGAACGAACCCGACTTCAGGAATAAAGTTGTCTTCAACAACGAGATGGCTAAGGTCAAGTCCATAGCGGTCGCCTGTATAAGCAAAGTTCGTCAGATGACTCATGTTTCGGCCAGTGCGGCCCGGTGTTTGGGTCTTGGCGAGGTACCCAAGAACGTTGACATTGTCATAAAACGCAAATCGGCCGTCGACGCCATAGACTTGATTGGAACCGTTGCCGTGGAGCGATACAGAGCGGTTAGTAAATAATCCTCCGAACGAGCTACGACGCAAGATGTCGCGTTTGATCCGCAAGACTGTGAAGTTTGTTGATGCGGCTCTTGAAAAGATTTCCTCGTTGGTCTGTATGTTCAGCGCCCCGATATCGAAGGAGCCTATTTTGCCTGTAAGCCGCCCACCCGCCAGAATGGGTATCACTTGTCCTGCTTGCAGCCCGATCCGCCGGCTGAAGAACAGGCGGGGCGCATTGGTTCGTCCGCCAGCGCCGCCCTGCGCAAACTCGAAGTTATCTCGTCCCTCAAGGAAGAACTCGCGTTTTTCAGGAAAAAAGAGGTTAAACCGTGTCAGGTTGATCTGTTGTTCGTCGACTTCAACTTGGGCAAAATCGGTGTTGTAGGTGAAGTCGGCAGTGAGATTTTGCGTAATGCCATATTTGGCGTCGATACCAAGCTGGATGTCACCAACATTCCGTTGGGGAGGGACTTTGTTGAGGGCGCTGGTTACGCCGCCGATGCCGTAGGGCTTGATCTCGAGATTGAGACTATTTTTCGGCAATTTGAGACCCACGAGCGTGGCGCCCTGAGACACGCGCCAGAGACCTGCAATTACACTGTTGCCGCGCGCTGCTGAGATCGGTAGAGCCGTCAGATACGAAGCTTCAGTTCTTCGACGAATGATTCGACGCAGTTGAACACCCCAAACTGGGTTTGTCCCGGCGCGATACCTGAGCGATTTAAATGGAATCTCCATTTCGACGGTCCAACCGCCGTCGAATCGATTTGTCCGAACATCCCAAACTGGATTCCAGTCACTGTTGACGATGCCTTCATTTGTGACGGCGAAGTCCGCAAATCCACCGATTGGGTTCACCAAGAAGGCGACGCCATTCCGGCGGTCGTAGAATGTGTCGAACAGGACTGAGAAAGAGTCGTTTTGGCGAAGTTGCATGGCGTCGCGTCTCATCTCGTTGGCAACCCACTGGTCTGGGGGGCTAGCATCGAAGCACCGCGCCGCGACATAGATAGCCGTGTCGTCGAACATGATCCAGGTCTCGGTCTTTTCGGTTGCCAGCGCGCCTTCATCAGGCAGTTGTTGGATGAAGTCGCTGATTGAAGGCACATTCCGGTAGACGCCTTCGTCTAACTGACCATCCACGTCCAAGGTCTCGGTTAGTTCGATTGCACGAACGGTCACCCTGCCGCCGGCATCCCGTGTGACTACATCGGCAGCCGACGGCTGTGCTGGCTTGATAGGTAATGAAACTTGTTGAGCAAGCACGACCATCGGCCAAGCGAAAAGAAAATATATTGCGCAATGAAGAGTATGCGAGCTCATGAGATCTGGGAGATTAGGCTAAATAACAATGGGAATCACTTTTTGAGAGCGAAAATAGAAGACAGATTTATACTGCGAGGCGATCATCTTTCCAAAATGATGCCATGATAACGACGTGTGTGGTGTCTCATCTAGAAACAGACAGCGATTAAGTCCGGCGAAGTTCATACTCACTTCTTTAGCCAGCGGACTGTGCCTGCTGTCCAGTACGGCTGGGGCACAACAGCTCGATCTACCGCTCGACAGTTATTTCAAGGCTGTCGGTGCGATCCAGTTGGGTCCACAACAGTCTGCGGATGGTTCTGCCGCAGAGGGCGTTTTGCTTCCGCCGGCAGAGCGATATCGTGTCCAACCAACGCGTGTGCACAATCAACCACAACTCGACGGTGTACTTGACGAAGATGCGTGGCTGGAAGCTGCAGTTATCGACAGTTTTGTACAGCAGGAACCCGCTGAAGGTGATCCGGCGACCGAACGCACGGTCGTGCGACTGATGTACGACGACCAAGCGGTTTATATCGGTGTTGAGGCGTATGACTCGGAGGGGGCAAGTGTTATCGCGACCGAGATGCGTCGTGATTCACCGCGCTTGCTTGACGAAGATAACTTCCAAGTCATCTTTGACACGTTTCGAGATTCGCGATCCGGTTATATGTTTGTAACGAATCCACTTGGCGCAAAACTGGAACAGCAGATTTCCGAGGAAGGTGAGGGAGGGCGCCGAGGCATTAGTTCGAATATCAACCGCGACTGGGACGGTGTGTGGGACGTGGCCTCACGACTGACTGCCAACGGGTGGGTTGCTGAGATTGCCATTCCGATGGTGACCCTCCGGTTTCCTGAAGCGGACAGTCAGACGTGGGGCTTTAACCTCATGCGAAACATTCGCCGCAAGAACGAACAAGTATTTTGGGCGCCTATTCCGAAAGCCTACGCACTGACCCGAGTGAGTTTGGCTGGCACGATGTCTGGTTTGGGCCAGGTGAGTCGTGGAATAGATCTTCGCGTGACACCATACGCCCTCGCAGGCGGGCGTCAGGATCGTCCGGAAACCGATCTGGATGGTAGTGGTTTTAATGATGTCGGTGTCGACGTGAAATATGGTGTCACTTCCGGACTCAATCTGGACTTGACCTTTAACACTGACTTCGCTCAAGTAGAGGTCGATGAACAGCAGGTTAATCTGACACGCTTTCCCTTGTTTTTTCCTGAAAAACGAGACTTTTTCTTGGAAAATGCTGGAATGTTCAGTGTTAAGAATGAAGGTGGGATCGGGCGTCTCGCCGACCTCTTTTTTACGCGGCGAATTGGGTTATCCAGAGGACAGCCGGTTCCGATCATCGGTGGCGCGAGGCTTACCGGGAAGGTCGACCGACACAATGTTGCTGTGATGAACATACAGACACGAGAGGCCATGGGGCACCCTGGCGAGAACTTTTTTGTCGGTCGGTATAGCCGAGATATCCTCTCGCGCTCAAGAGTGGGCGCAATCTTAGTTAATAAAGAATCAATTGGCGATGCTGGATTCAATCGAACGTTCGCTGCTGATACGTCACTGGCTTTACACCAATTCTTTACGGTTACAGGATTTCTTGCAAAAACGGAGACGCCCGGACGTTCTGGTAATGATATGGCTGGTCACGTGAACGCGTTATGGCGAAGTCCTTCCTATCGGATTTACGCGGAGTACACCGACATTCAGGACAATTTTAACGCAGAGGTTGGTTTTGTTCCGAGGGTCGGAATTCGGCGGTCAAAAATGCATCTTGAGTGGGATCCAAGACCTGGGAAATGGAATATTCGCCAGATGGACCCAATGTGGAACATCGAGTACACGACGGACCAACATAACCGTCTACTGACACGGCGACTACACCACATGATCGGATTCTATTTTGAGGACGGGTCGAGTTTCGTCGTCATGTACAACGACATGTTTGAGCAGCTCGACGTGCCGTTTGAAATTACTAGCGATGTAACCATCCCTGCCGGGACATATCGGTTTGGGCAGCCTCGACTCAGCTATTCGACAGACCCCTCTCGCCGGTTATACGGAAACATACGGTATTCCCCACAGACATTTTTCGACGGAACCCGTGTTGACTATTCGACCACCGTTGGGTTGCGGGCGAGTAGCCGCGTCTCCGCAGAGGCCGCTTTTAGTCGAAGTAATGTTGAACTTCCCGGTGGAGCTTTTACGGCCGACTTGGCGTCGTTGAGATTCGATTATGCGTTGTCGCCTGATATGACGTTGCGTAGTTTGACCCAGTACAACTCGACCACGGATTCAGTCAGTACCAGCGTACGTTTTAATTGGATTTACTTTCCCGGCAGCGATCTCTATATCGCCTATGATGAGCTTCGATCTGACCGCCCTGAGGTGCCCTGGTTGCAGGATCGGCAACTCGCGGTGAAGATGACCTACCTCTTTTCTCGGTAATGTATTGTTGCTAAGTTGTTCGTTTTGTTCCCAGTGCTCCACTCAACCCAAAGGTATCGGCGGTGCTACTCACATCGGTCATGGTTGGTTGAGTGACTCCTCGCTCGGAGCCTGTCTTTCCGAGCGGATTACAATGACGGCGGCTTCTGGGTCGCGATTCCCTGATTGGTCAGCCTCGAGTCTTCGATGTTCTTCATAGGCACCCCATTGTTCATCTGTCCAGTTTCGCCGCTGACTGCGCGGCATTTGTGCTAATTGCGCGCCATCGGTACCTTCATAGAGTGGCACTGATTTCCTGACGACTCGCTTACTGACGATGTGGGCCGTAAGTGGCACTGCGTCAGTCACTTCGTGGGTCGGAAGGGCAACCGATTCGTACTCTACCCCGCGCTTATCTCGATACACTACCGGCATTTTGTCGACTGTCTTGGTTGAATTCTCTACATAGATAGTACAACGGACATGCCGATGTTGAAGGCAAGTCGTGTGTTTACCTGTCGATCTTCCGAAGGGCTGGTGTTTCATTATGGTCAGACCTTGTGGAGACAAGAGCTATAATGCGGACGCAGTCGTCCAAACAAAGCTGGCAAACAGCTACCCTGAGGAACGGGAGGATCTCATATGGATAGTCTGTCCAATCGCTTGCTCGCCTATGTTGTCGTGTTGTTCGTTGCAGGGATAGGTGTACCTAGTGTCGGAATTGCCCAGGAACTTGGCCAGGTGTTCATTCGTGTCGTCGATCAAGGCGGCGAGACCATTTCCGATTTGTCAGCGAATGAGTTTGCGGTCATGGAAGATGGCGTAGAGTGTGAAATTGTGTCTGCCGAGTTGGGTGCGGCACCGATGAAGATTGCATTACTGGTTGACAACAGTGATCCCATCAATACGGCCAACGCGCTCACCTCGCTTCGCGCAGGCATGGACGCGTTCCTGACGACGATTCCAGAGCAACATGAAATAGCGTTAGCGACGATCGGCCAAAACATTCGGTGGCGAGTCGATTTTACGACTGATCGGGATGAGCTGAGGGAATCGGCTGGCGAGGTCTTTGTCGCGGGCGGTGGTGGGCCAATTCTCCTCGACGGAATCAAAGAAACGTGGGAGCGTCGTTTTGAGGATGAAGAGTCATTTCCAATTTTTGTGATTGTTGCAACTGACGGTACCGAGTCGAGCGGCAACATGAATCAAAACCAGTACGCCGGGATGGTGAACGAATTGATTGCCAATGGTGTGACGATCCACATCATGATTTTGTCGAATCGTGGCGGTAGTGACGTGACTAATTATGCGATCAATCTTACGGAGAACACTGGTGGCATCTACGAGGGCTTCGGGGCTGGCACGCGGCTCGCGACTGCACTTCCTGAGCTCGCAGAAAGAATGTCCCGGCACTATCTTGAGGTGTCGCAGCGGTATCGGGTGATCTATGAGCGACCTGACCCGCCTGGGGCGAGCCTCTCGATAGGGGTGGCGCGTGAGGGTGTAGTCGCCCAGCCGTATATCGACCGACGCATTCCGCAATAGAAAACATTTTCGCCGCGAGGCATAGGAGGCGCACATGAATCGTCGAGTGCTTATTTCGGTATTGTTCTTGGGGGCTAGCATGTTAGTTCCCTCTGTGATTACTGCCCAGTCCACGACCACGGCGTGGGGAGATCCTGACCTTCAGGGTGTTTGGGATTTTCGGACAATCACGCCGCTTGAACGCCCAGAAGAATTGGCTGACAAGGAAGTGCTTACGGTCGAAGAAGCAGCTTTATATGAGCAGGAAACGTTGGCTGCGCGCAATAAGGACCGCCGCGCCGAGGATGGCATTTCTGCCGCCCGTGATGTTTCAAATGCCTATAACCAGTTCTGGTGGGACTATGGGGACCGCCTTACCGAGGACCGGCGGACTTCGCTCGTAGTGGATCCTCCCGATGGCCGAATTCCTCGGAATCAGGGTGCGGGAGAATTGGCCCGACTTTTTGGCAATCGAATTCCCGCTGGTCCTGAGGATCGACCTTTGTGGGAGCGCTGTATCATCGGGTTTAACTCGGGGCCACCGATGCTCCCAAGTGCGTACAACAATAACGTCCAGCTTTTTCAGACAGCCGACTACGTTGTCATCTTGAATGAGATGGTACACAGCGCACGAATCGTGCCGCTGGATAAAAGGCCTCATCTTGCACCAGATATTCGGCAGCAGGTTGGTGATTCCCGCGGGCATTGGGACGGCGAAACCTTGGTTGTTGAGAGCACTAATTTTCTACGAGAGACCGGGTTCACTGGTTCGGGCGCGAATCTTCATTTAGTGGAACGGTTTCGGCGTGTTGATGAAAATACGCTGGTCTACGAATTTACTGTTAATGAACCTGAGAAGTTTTCCCACCCTTGGACGGCTATGATTCCGATGCAACGGAACGTGGAGCCAATGTTCGAGTATGCGTGTCACGAAGGTAACTACGGAATGACAAACTTGCTTTCTGGCGCCCGTGCAGACGAGCGGGCTGCTGCTTCGTCAGCTGAAGGCTCAAGATAACAGGCCGATTTCAGAATCAATTCCCGCAGATTTTGGAGAATTGACCACAAGAGGCAGCCATGTCGACCGCATCTGCAGATACATGCAAGATGACGATTGCCGGTGAGGCAATTGTGGGCTCTGACCAGTTCGGCGTGATCAATCCTGCGACTGGCGAAGTGTTCGCTAATGCCCCCGAGTGTTCGCGCCCACAACTGGATGCTGCGATGGAGGCTGCCGCGGGAGTTTTTGAGTCTTGGAAGCTAGATGAATCAGCTCGACGAACTGCACTGGTGAAATGTTCTGCTGTTATAAAAAACGCAATTAGCGATCTTGCGCCGATGTTGACACGGGAGCAAGGCAAACCGCTATCGCGGGCGGTAATTGAACTCAAGGGTGCTGCTAAATGGTTTGACTATACGGCCCGTCTTGAGATTCCACGGGAGGTGGCGCTGGACAATGACTACGTTCATGTTGAAGTCCGTCGTCGTCCGCACGGTGTTGTGGCGGCGATCACGCCGTGGAATTATCCAGTGTCGCTTGCAGTTTGGAAGATCGCTCCGGCGTTGCTTGCCGGCAATACCGTCGTGCTCAAGCCCTCGCCGTTTACTCCGTTGGCGACACTGAAATTGGGACAATTGCTCCAAGATGTTTTGCCCGCAGGTGTGCTCAATGTTGTTTCGGGCTGTGATGAATTGGGAGCTTGGATGACAAAACATCCATTAGTCCGAAAGATCTCGTTTACCGGTTCCGTCGCAACGGGCAAGCTAGTAGCGGTCGCCGCTGCGCCTGACCTTAAGCGTGTCACGCTGGAACTCGGTGGCAACGATCCAGCAATAGTTCTGCCCGACGTGGACCCGGTATCAGTAGCAACGCGTGTCTTTTGGGGTGCCCTTGAGAACTGCGGTCAAGTTTGTAGCGCGATTAAGCGAGTCTATGTTCCTGCGGAAAAATATGAATCCTTTCTGGAAGCTATGGCACACGTTGCCTCGAAGGCCAGAGTTGGTGATGGTTTTGACGAGGCCACCCAAATAGGGCCAGTGAATAATGAGCCACAATTTCAGCGGATTACTGAATTGGTCGATGACGCTCGTCGGCACGGCGCCCGAATTGTGGCCGGCGGTGGTCGCGTAGGGAACCACGGTTACTTTTATCAACCAACAGTTGTCGCTGATGTCGGTGATGGTACCCGCTTGGTTGACGAAGAACAGTTTGGCCCTGTAATACCAGTCGTCCCCTACGAATCCGTCGAGGATGCAATAGCGTGCGCGAATGCGACTCATTTTGGTTTGAGTGGGTCGGTTTGGTCCTCTGATGTCACCCGCGCCACAGAGATAGCAGAGCAGCTCGAATGTGGGACTGCTTGGATAAACCAACACCTTAATGTTCTGCCACACGCTCCCTTTGGTGGAGCAAAATGGTCTGGTATAGGGGTGGAGAACGGACCGTGGGGGCTTCTTGGTTTCACCGAGATTCAGACGGTGAATGTAGCCAAAGGATAAAAAGAGGTCAGCGAACGTAGTAACACCGTAAAACACATGACCAACGAGCTTGAAGAGCGCCTTCCATTTCTCGCAACTGGCCAGGCAGAAAGCTACGCTGATATTGGGATGTTACCAGTCCGTGTAGTTCTTCACGATGTGCGAAGCCTCTATAATGTTGGCGCGTTTTTTCGGACTGCTGACGCAGTCGGCATTGATCGGATTTGCCTCTCGGGGATCACTGGTTATCCGACGCAACGACCGGTACGCAAGACTGCACTCGGCGCAGAAGAACACGTGGCTTGGGAAGCGACGTCGGACGTGATTTCGTATATCGACGAAATGCGTAGACAACAGTTTGAGATTGTTGCTATCGAGACCTGCGCGCGGTCAGTGGATCTCTTTGATTGGCAACCAAGTTTTCCTGTCGCCGTGCTTTTTGGAAACGAAGTTACCGGGATTTCACCCCAGTTGTTGGACCGATGTGATACCTACGTCCGATTGCCGATGCGTGGGATTAAATATTCACTCAATGTGGCTACGGCTGGAGGCGTTGTACTCTATGAGTTGTTGCGAAAATATCGGCAACTCTAATCCTTCAGCGTAGCGGCTCTGCGGCGTTGTTCTACGTTAGAATCGGCTTTTAACTTCGACAGGATTGGTTTTAATTGCATGTCTGCATACCAATATCAACCTCTCTTTGAATTCGGTCCTGACGCGACCCCCTATCGAAAACTAACGACCGACGGGATCTCGACTGTGACAGTGGACGGCTTGGACTTCCTTCGGGTTGATCCGAACGTCCTTCGCGAACTGTCGCGGCAAGCCTTCGATGACATTGCACATCTTCTTCGCCCTGGGCATCTGGCGCAACTCCAAAAGGTTGTTAACGATCCGGAATCGTCGGCCAACGATAAGTTTGTGGCGATGGAATTACTTCGAAACGCCAACATAGCGGCCGGCAGGGTTTTGCCAGGATGTCAGGATACGGGCACCGCAATTGTAATGGCCCACAAGGGCGAGCGGGTGCTCACTGGCGGCGCGGATGTCGAGGCGCTCTCGCACGGTGTTTTTGATGCGTACGAACAACGAAATTTGCGCTATTCCCAGTTGGCACCAGTTGACATGTTTTCGGAGAAGAACACTGGATCGAATCTTCCGGCACAGGTGGAGATTTATTCTGAACCCGGAGACGAGTACACGTTCCTCTTTGTTGCGAAAGGGGGAGGCTCGGCCAATAAGACTTTTTTGTACCAAGAGACTAAGGCACTGCTTAACCCAACAGCTCTTTTGACTTTTGTAGAAACAAAACTGAAGACAATCGGGACATCGGCGTGCCCGCCCTATCATTTGGCTCTTGTTGTTGGAGGCACATCGGCGGAGTTCACACTTAAGACCGTCAAGCTCGCGAGCACAAAGTACTTGGATCGGTTACCAACGACTGGCAATGAGCACGGCCGAGCTTTCCGCGACCTTGACATGGAACGAAGTGTTCTTGAAATCGCAGAGCGAATTGGCGTCGGCGCGCAGTTCGGCGGCAAGTACTTTGCGCACGATGCCCGCGTGATCAGATTGCCACGACACGGTGCTTCGTGTCCGGTTGGGCTTGGCGTGTCCTGTTCTGCTGACCGTCAGGCACTTGGAAAGATCACACGAGATGGGGTGTTTCTAGAGCAGCTTGAGGAGAACCCAGCGAAATACCTGCCTGACATCGGTTACGACCTTGCCGGGGATTGCGTTCGCATTGATCTCAATCGTCCTATGAAAGAGATCCTAGCGAAGTTAACCGAGCATCCGGTGTCTACACGTTTGTCGCTGAGCGGGACTATGGTCGTGGCGCGAGATATTGCACACGCTAAATTGAAGGATCGACTAGATCGTGGGGAGGGTCTTCCCCAATACCTTAAGGACCATATGGTCTACTATGCCGGACCAGCGAAGAAGCCGGCTGGGTTTGCTTCAGGTTCCTTTGGTCCGACGACCGCTGGCAGAATGGATTCGTACGTGGAACTGTTTCAGTCCCACGGTGGCAGTCTCGTGATGTTGGCGAAAGGTAACCGGTCTCGCCAGGTAACAGAGGCGTGTGCTCGGTATGGCGGTTTTTATCTTGGATCGATTGGTGGCCCCGCTGCGCGACTCGCTGATAACAGCATCACCAATGTTGAAGTTCTTGAGTACCCGGAGCTTGGAATGGAAGCCGTCTGGAAAATTCAGGTGCAGGATTTTCCGGCGTTCATTGTGGTTGACGATAAAGGGAATGATTTCTACGCTGAGTTAATGGAGACAAAACCCGCCACGATTATTCGGTCGTGAATTGGTCTTCACATCGCACATCCGCGTAACGTCCTTATCTGGCGCAGCTTGCTTGAAGGCACCTTACTAGCAGTGCGGCGGAAACTTTGATTGGGGATGGAATTTCCATGGAAAATTTGATGATGGTTCACATAGAGCCGGTCGAATTGTGACGTGACTAACGAAATATCAACACCTAATTCATTGTCCCATCGCCAAATCCTAATTGTTTTTTCCGGCTTGATGGCGGCATTGTTTCTTGCTGCCCTTGACCAGACCATCGTGGCGACGGCACTGCCGACAATCGTTGGTGAACTGGGAGGTCTAGATTATTACCCTTGGGTGGTGACCGCGTATCTCTTGAGCGCCACAGTGTGTACGCTGCTCTACGGCAAGATTAGTGACATCTATGGTCGTCGCCCTGTACTGCAATCCGCTGTACTGATGTTTTTGTTGGGGTCCCTGCTTGCCGGTGTCGCGCAGACGATGCTGCAGCTCGTGGTGTTTCGGGGTGTCCAGGGAATGGGAGCGGCTGGTCTCATGACGATGACCTTCGCCGTTGTCGGCGATGTGGTGTCCCCACGTGAACGAGGGCGTTACATTGGGCTACTTGCTGGGGTCTGGGCCTTCGCGAGCGTAATTGGACCGCTCATCGGCGGGTTCTTGGTTGATCACACGTCTTGGAGATGGGTGTTTCTGATCAATTTACCTGTTGGGATTGCGGCGCTGGTAGTAATTTCGAGCGTGCTAGATGCACCAACCGGGCACCGGTCACACCGATTGGACATCGTAGGTGCAGTTCTACTGGTGTGTGGCGTGACCTGTCTGCTCTTTTTACTAATGTGGGGCGGAACCGACTACTCATGGTCGTCATCAATAATCATCGGCTTGGGTCTTTTCGGCATTTTGATAACTGTAGTGTTTTTTGTGTGGGAGGCTCGTGCGCCGGAACCCATTCTGCCACTTCGACTTTTTAGAGATTCGATTTTCTCTCTAAGTTCTTTAATGGGTTTCATTATCGGAGCGGCGTTGTTTGGTGCTGTTGTCTTTTTGCCGTTATTTCTCCAGGTGGTCGTCGGACTTTCGGCGACGAATTCGGGGCTACTATTACTGCCGCTGACGGTTGGCATAGTCAGTGGTTCAATAGGTTCCGGGCGGATCATTAGTCGTTCCGGCCGGTACCGTAAGTGGCCTATTGGCGGTTTAGCGTTGGCCACCGTTGGCATGGCGTTACTTTCCACGATGCAGGGTGCCACCCCGCTTACGATTGGCTCACTCTATATGGTTGTATTGGGTCTGGGCGTAGGCGCGGTGATGCAGGTGACACTGTTGATTGTGCAGAATTCCGTTGACTATGCCGACCTCGGCATTGCGACCTCGGCCGTGCAATTTTTTCGGCAGATGGGCGGTTCGTTTGGGGTCGCAGTGTTTGGTTCCATCATGAATAGCCGCTTGAATCAAGAGCTGCCAAGGTTGATTCCAGAGGGTGCATTGGCACAGGTTGGAGGGGATGTAGGTGTTCTTCTCAGCAGTCCTGCTGTGATACGCGCGCTCCCATCAGAGGTGGCGACCGGTATTGCATTATCCGTTGAGCGCGCTATCCAGTCGATTTTTTGGTGGTCAGTGCCGCTTATGTTTTTTGGATTTGTCTTGGCTTGCTGTCTGAAGGAAATTCCTTTGCGAGAAACAGTTGGTTCTGCAGGAACTTCATCGGCTGAAGACGCCGGGTCCGGTTTGTCTTAAGTCTCAAGTCGGTGAGACGCCGGAGTTACAGGTCCTGACCGTCTACTCCAGTCGGGCAAGCTGAGTCACATTCACCGATGTCGCGGGGCCATTAAAGATGGCGTTGAACAGGAGTTTGAAGGCTACGCGCGGTTGGGTACGAAATGCGATTTGGCTGCCCATGGTAACCGCTGAGCCTTCCCCGACTTTAAACGACACTATGTTGGCCCGATTCCTCAGTAATTCGTCTCCCAGTAGCCAACCACTCGCCGTCATCTTTTCCTCGTCTGGGTATTTCGAAACGACCTCGGCCGGAATGTGATCGCTTGCTGTTAGTTCATACGCTTGATCGAATCGAAAGAAAACGGGCCACCGGTCAGGCATTCCAAAACCAACAGGGTGGTTGGGGTCATGTTCCTGTTTTAGCAACGAGCCTGGACAGTAGAACCCCATCAGTGGACGCACAGGCTCTGGCGGTGGTGCAATGGATGGGACACGAATCCCGGCTGGTCGTTGCGTTTCTCGCGAATTCGTCCGTTGGGTAGAGTTGCTAACAGATCTATTTCTCCCTTGTCGCGTCGGAAGGACTGGTCTGATTGGCAGGTCAAGTAGTTCACGGGCAGTTTCTACTGCCGAACCAAGGGCGACGAGTGTCCCGCCGTCTTTGACCCATTGTTGAAGTTTTGTCCAGCCCTCTGGACCGACGCCGTATGCCCAGCGCCAAGACTCGTCGTATCGCCGTCGGGACAGTCCCTGTATGATGCGCGTCGCTGTGGTGCCGGAGGGAAGGACGATAACGTCATAAAGATCCGCAAGGTTATTTTCGAAATCACCGGAAGAAATTACTTGGTGGTTGAGACCGTACTGCTCAAAGAGCCACATCATCCAGCCACCGGGCATGTTGTTGGGTACTCGCCATAACCCAACCCGTGTTTGATCTTTGAGTCGAAATCCAGAAACTTGCGGAGCTTGGTCCAATGCCGACACTACCAACCCGGTTTCTTCGATGGTTCGTTGCAAAACCTGTTCAGCTACTGTGTTCGGCGGCACAATCCATGCGCCGGCCGCCAATGATTGGTCGCCAACCTGTGCGGCTGCTGCCGTCCGGAAAACTGGCACCCCCACATCCTCCAGTTGAGTGACGGCTTGAAATGCGGCGTTGGATGTAGGCGAGATGGTATAAGCCCAGCTTGGTTTGTTTGGCAATGGTGTTAGTTGGGGGGTCAGTTCTTCAACGCGTTCGAGCTCTGCATCAAACCGAATGTTGATTTGATCAACGTCCACACCCATTAGTAATCCAAGTGTGTGAGCTGTTACGTCATATGGCGGAATGGGCGGTCCGCCTGGGTAGTAGCGAAGGTCTGGATAGACTTGGCGTTCGAGCATTGTTTTTGCGAATGCTCCGTACGGTTGTGCTAGATCGATGACCCAGGACCCAGCAGGATACGTAGTGCCGTCAGCGGTAAATGTGGAGCGAGACCGGTGAATCTCTACCTCTGCAAAGTCAAGAAGTTTTAGGAGTTCGTACGTTTCGAAGGGGTCCGGTTGGTCGGCTGGTACTACGAAGGCAAAAGGTGCTTCGTCGCGGTCAACCCAGTCTTTGTGGACTCGGTAAAAGTTCTCCAGCCATTCGTTTCTGTGGTCTGCTATCTGCCTCAATGCGGCAAAAACTACAATCTCGCCGTACTCCACGATGTCAGCAAGTCGCCACACTGCGGAGTCGTACGGTACCGGAAAATTGTTGCTTGGTACCTGTGGTCCTAAGGGTCGATCGACACCGGCCGGATTCACAAATGGATCGGCCAGAAACGCACTGGCAATTTCAGTGAGAATGCGCGGTTGCCCGTGATACAACATGTACTGTCGAGCGGGTGTCCATAGATCAAACTGGTCGCCGTAGATGACACCCTTCTTCCCCGCCGTTAATAACGCTGAGAACATTGCCTGTCCAATTTGTGTCTGGCCTTCAAGGAGTAATGGATGAATATTTGGATCATAAGGAGCCTTGAAGGGTGGGACGAAGATGCGTGCTCCCGTTGCACTCATTTGGTGCATGTCGTGGGTTAGTTGAGGCCGGTATTCAGTATGAATGTCAATTGATAACCGCGTTTCCTTTTGGGTGAACATGAACCAGTCGCGATTGTCATCGTGACCTGTGTATCGATGATATAGGTCGGGAAACACACGACTGTAGGGAGTGTTCTTAGTGTCATACCAATGGTCGACAACCATGATCTGACCGTCGGGATTTTGCGAGGGAACTAAGAGAACAACGCTGTTATCGAGAATTTGTTTCACTTCCGCGGATTCTTCAGTGGCAAGGCGATGGGCAATCTTGATGATTGTTTGTCCATTGCCGACTTCGGTCGAATGAATGGTGGCGTAGAGAAAATAAAACGGCACGCCCTCGCGGGTGAGCGCGATGGCGTCGTTGTTGTCGATTTGTCGCGGGTCTGAGAGTTGGTGATTGATTTCAATTAATCGATCCAATCGATCCAAATTCTCTTTTGAGCTGAATGTGGCGAGTACGTAAGGATGGTCGTCGGTGGTTAATCCCCGCTGTTCGAACTGCATTCGGTCGGATCCGTTTGCGAGGTGCTCGAGATATTCAAGCACTTTGGGATAACGAGCCAACTCGCCGTCAGCTCCAATCTCGAAGCCAAAAAATTCGGTAGGAGTGGGAATCGACTGTCCGGATACTGTTGAAGAACCAAGAACAAAGACCAGAACGGTCAGGAGCATGGCGCCCCGGCGTCCAAGCGTTGCCACTGGCTCTTCGAAACTTTTTAGGTGCATATCACTTACTTCAAACAATTGAGAATCATGCAGAATAGCATTCTCCGGGCTATCTTGCTTTATCTCACGGCGTGGTATTTGAGGTTTAGGAAACATCATGGCGCTGTTCGATGTTAGGCTGAAGGGATACGGAGCTTGGTGAAGGAGTGTTCTTGAAGAAAAAACGAATCGCATTGATTGCGCTGGCCTCGTTTGTAGCTATTGGAATCGATGTCGCTTTGGTTAGGGCACAAAGTGATCGGCAGGATCGGCATCGGGTCCCCGCAGAGTTTATGAGTTATCTGGGTGCGGAATGGCTTGAGCGAGAAGACCGAGTGGTTCAGGAGCAGCCAGAGCTTGTTTTGCAGGCCATGGATTTAGAGCCGGGCGACATCGTGGCCGATGTGGGATGTGGTTCGGGCTATTACGCTCGGAAAATTGCACCGCTAGTGCAGCCGGGCGGCACCGTGTACTGTGAAGATATCCAACCAGAAATGCTAGAAATTATGGAAGGTTTGGCTGCGGATGAAAACATCGCAGGCATAGAAACCATTCTAGGAACACCGGTTGATCCGAAGCTTCCAGAGAAAAGTGTTGATTGGGTCATTATCACTGACGTTTATCATGAGATGTCGGATCCGGAGCCGATGCTTGCTGGGATCCGTCGAGCACTTTCTCCCGGCGGCCAGGTTGCTTTGCTGGAATATCGTGTTGAGGACGGTACTGGTGACCAAATCAAGGCCGATCACAGGATGTCGGTGCGCCAAGTTTTACTTGAGTGGCAGGCGGCCGGTTTCGAGTTGGTAGCGCTGCACGATTTTCTTCCGAGCCAACACCTCTTTTTCTTTCGTTCGACCGACGACAATGCGGGAAGTTCACTTGATTCCCATGATCTCTTCGACGCACTCAATTCAGGCTTAGTCGAAGCGCAGGCGATTGGTGCCGGAAATGAAGCTGTAACGATTCGTATCAGACGAACTGGAGACAAACCAATCGTGTTGACTTCTCCCGTCGGGACCTATTTTCGTTCTGACGGAAGCAGTCGAGACATGGTGGCTCGCCGGGACGGGTGGGTAGTACTCGTTGATACTGATTGGCATGAGTGGACGGTGCGGAGTGTTGGTCGTCAGCGCGAGCGACGGCTGCCAACGGATCGTGACGTATTGGATATCATGCCGCCGACTACGGAACCACTGCTTGAAGCGTTGTTGTATCAGATCCAGACGGGCACCTACACGGTTTCAAGCTCACCGACCTTGTACCCATTTGTGACATTTGGTGTCGAGCAAGCAGCTGTTTGGATTGTGGACTCTGACCTTGATTACGACACGATTGCGGGCGACATAGAGGACCCGAGGATGCCAACCCAGTACGCAGTGGCCTTCGCTCTTGTGTTTGCAGATCGTGCCGGTGTCAGCGTTGAAGATCGAACTATCTGGAACGACTCCGCCCAGGTATTTACGGTGCTTCGTGACCAGGGTCTGGGACTTTGGTACCAACTAAAGACCGGTAGTCGTTAGATTTGGAGTACCGGTGTAAGCCCGATACTCAGGATGGTCAAAAACTGAGAGGGCCTACTTGCTGGTTGCTACACAAGCCCAGCCGATCAATTTAAAGCCATAGAAGCGAAAAATCTTGGATACTTGGTCCAAAAGTGCCTATAATTTTCATTATATGAGTATAATGAACTAAGGTAACTTGATATTACATGAGTCATTTAGTATATTTGCGACGTTAAATTGATGAAAATATTCATTGGGAGTCCAAACTAAGACGTTGTCTCAAGAGAGACTTAATGTAGAAAGGATGAAAAATGCTAAGTCTGAATCGTTGGCGTCCGCTTAGTGAAATTACGAATATCGACTACGAAGTTGATGGTGTCATCGAGCGGTTTTTCGGAGAGCGAGTAGGAACGGAGAACCGGTCTTGGTTACCACCAACGGAAGCTACTGCTGGAAAAGACGGTTGGAAGGTGAGGTTGGCCCTGCCTGGTATTGAACCGAAGGATGTTCATATTGAAGTTGAAGGCAAGCTGCTTAAGGTGTCGGGCGAGCGCAGCAGTGCGAGGGGTGACACGACAATTAGACACATGTCTGAAATTGGCTACGGACGATTCGAGAGGCGTTTTGCATTGCCCGATACTGTCGCACCTGACAAAGTGAAGGCAACATTTGAGTACGGAATGCTCGAATTAACGCTTCCTACGTCTGAGTCAGCCAAGCCACGGCGTATAGAGATTGAAAGCGTTACCTCGCCGGTTTTGGCGGAAGTCAAATAAAGTCTCAACAGGTGTTACTTTTAATCTACACCGAAGAGTCATCTTTTGCTGAGAGCCGGTTAGAACATGGGCCGGATTCTAGGTGCAGGTCCGGCCCTCTGACTTGTGTAAGCTTCTAGCGCCAGTAGCTACTGCTGTTTGTTTCGTTCTTCGAGTTCGGCCGCTTCCTTGGCCCGTTTTTCTTCTTCAAAAAATTCCCGTTGCCAGTCAGGCATTTCTTGGGGACCTGCGCTGATGCCTTCTAGGTCAGGATCAAAATTTGTAGGTCGAGGTCCAGCCTCGGCTTTACGAGCTTTCACTTCAGCGCGCCGGGCCTCCTTGATTTTCTGGCGTTCAATTCGTCCGCGCTCACGCTGCCGCTTGGTTTGCGTTGGTCTTCCTCTATTTGCCAAATGAACCTCCGGATTGAGATGGTAGGAAAGTCCCCGCAGGGACCAATACAATTTTATCTATTTTACCAAAACTACTGATTTGTTTCGGGATGCCTGCGAATATTGTGAGTCAAAGAGAAAAATTACTAGAACACTGCGATCTTAATACCACTAACCATCGCGGTTCACGCCGCCCACCATCAAAATCAGGTTCGTGGTTGACCCGAGGTGTTCTTGGTCGCGCCTCGTTGACAGTTAAATGTCTACCTTCAAGGTCAAATTGATTAAATTTTTCGATTGCTGCGGTGGCTTCTTCGTCACTACTCATCTCAATGAAAGCAAATCCGCGGGGTCGTCCTGTAGCCATGTCCGTAGGGATGTTCACGGAGACAACGTTTCCGGCATCGCCGAAGAGGTTGCGCAGGTCGTCTTCTTCAGAGGAATAAGGCAAGTTCCCGACATACAATCGCCGCCCCATGTGTTACTGCTTAAAACTGTCTATTTACCACCGGCACCGTCTTATTTTCACCTCGGATCGCTGCCAACGTGGGTGGGGGGCGATCATTGGCTGGTCGCTGTGCGGGTGCTATCGTGCGATTGGGCTATTGGTTGATGACACCGGCAGCATAGCTGTCTGTGGGCACGATTGAAACGCGATATAAACGGCTTCTCAGGGGGCTATTTCTACTTCAAAAAGTGGTTTATTTGGGGGTTGCGGAGATGTTACCTTTTACTATTAGTCGCTCATGCAACCTTTCGGCGTCAGTTTCAGTTATGAGGTGGAACAGTCAATTTTACGGCGCTTTACTAACAAGCATCCGGCGATGGAAATACTGCTGATGAGTATGGTGCGGCTAAGGGCTATTTGATGTAATCGGTCACCAACAGTGTTTCCCGTGCTACAGGCCATGAGCTACGTGTTACGATTCACGATCTCACTTGGGTGAATATGCCTAGATGGCAGAGGTGCCGTGAGCGATAAAAGAGGGGCTCTTATGACGCGGAAGTTGACAGTTTTAACATTAACTTTGGTAGCAGCCGTTTCTGTGACCGGACTGATGGGCCAGGAACAAGGCACCGCGGGCGGCGAGTGGCCGACCTATGGCGGCAATCTTTCGAACGACCGCTATTCGCCACTCGACCAGGTCACGGCAGAGAACTTCAACGAGATGGAAATTGCGTGGCAATTCAGTACCGACAGTTTTGGTCCGACCCCGGAGAGCCGATTCCAATCCACGCCATTGATGATCAACGGTGTGTTGTATACAACGGCTGGGACGCGGCGGGCGGTTGTTGCGCTTGATGCGGCGACCGGAGAACTTCTATGGATGTACCGATTGGAAGAGGGTGAGCGAGGTGAGACAGCGCCTCGGCGTCTTTCCGGTCGTGGATTGACCTATTGGGATGACGGTGATGCAGGAGTCATTTTATATGTGACGCCTGGATATCAATTGGTGGCGCTGAACGCCGGAACCGGTTTACCTGTTGCGGCCTTTGGTAGTAGCGGCATAGTCGACCTGAAACAGAATATTGACCAGAACCTTGAGCCGACTTCGGAAATTGGTCTACATGCGGCTCCGATTGTGGCAGGCAACACTATTGTTATTGGCGCAGCGCATCGCCCTGGTGGTGCCCCGCCCTCAAGGGAAAATGTTAAAGGTTATATCCGCGGTTTTGATTTACGAACCGGTGACCGCCAATGGATTTTTCATACGACTCCCACCGCGGACGAGTTTGGAAATGATTCTTGGCAGAATGGGTCGTGGCGCTATACCGGAAATTCTGGGGTGTGGGCCCAAATGAGTATCGACCCCGAGTTGAACATGGCGTATTTTCCGG
>CAYFER010000039.1:0-17941 GCA_964342185.1 uncultured Vicinamibacteraceae bacterium
CAAGCTCAGCCTAGCGCTTGACGGAAAGGGACGATACGACGTGAGTACCGGCATCCGGTTCCTTGATCACATGTTGGAACTACTTTCTCGGCACGGACTATTCGATCTTAAGATTAAAGCGGTGGGTGATTTAGATGTAGACCAACACCACACCGTCGAGGACGTCGGAATCGCACTCGGCGAAGCGGTCTCAAAAGCGGTCGGCACCAGACGCGGCATTAATCGAGCCGGCTATTTTGTCATGCCAATGGACGAAACACTCGGTGTCGCCGCAATAGACCTAAGTGGTCGAATACATACAGTGGTCGACTTGAAGCTCCGAGTGCGGCGAGTCGGTGATCTACAGGCAGAACTTGTCCATGACTTTTTCGCCGGCTTCGCCCAAGGCGCCCGCGCGAACGTTCATGTCAAGGTTTTGTACGGCCGCTCCAGTCACCACAAAATCGAGGCATTATTTAAAGCTTTTGCGCGGGCACTACGCGTGGCCTGCTCACGCGACAAACAGCTCGGCCGAGCGCTCCCGAGTACAAAGGATTTACTCTGATCATGCCTGCGTTACAGGACAAGACCTCATGATTCAATTGATCGATTACGGCGCCGGTAATCTCACGTCTGTACGGAAAGCTCTCAGCCACCTTAATGCGGTGTTTGAGACGCCAACGACCGCAGAAGGCCTCAGGAACGCAAGCGCGGTCATCGTCCCGGGAGTTGGCAACTTCGAAGCCACGACTACGCTTGACAAAGTGTGGCGTCAAAGCATTTCAACCGCAATCAAACGAGGTGTGCCACTCTTGGGAATTTGTCTTGGTCTCCAATGGCTGTTTGATGGTAGCGACGAAGCTCCAACTGTGCCAGGACTAGGTGAAATCAATGGATGCTGTCGTTTACTGCAACGGGAAACTGGAGACAGTTCAGTGGTCGGACCGTTTAAAGTGCCGCATGTCGGATGGAACGGCCTTCACCAAGTTCGAGGCTCATGGATACTTGAAGGGGTCGCGGAAGGCCAACAAGTGTATTTTACGCACTCCTTCGCAGCACCCATAACTGACGAATGCGTCGGGTCTACCCGTTATGGGATGGATTTCGCTAGCGTTGTGGAACGGGATCAGTTAGTCGGCGTGCAGTTTCATCCTGAAAAATCTGGTGAAGTGGGTCTCCGCGTCCTGAAAAACTTTTTGAATCGAATTAGACCATCATACGGACGCTAACCTCTAAATCCATGTTATCCAAACGTATCATCGCGTGCCTCGACGTTAGGAATGGGTCGGTCGTCAAGGGCGTGAATTTTGAAGGACTTCAAGTGGCTGGCGACCCCGCAGAGCTGTCACGCCGATACAATCGCGAAGGTATCGACGAAGTGGTTATTCTTGACGTCACTGCTACCATCGAAGAACGAAAAGCACTGGCTGATACGATCCACGCGGTCGCATCGGAAATCTTTCTACCACTTTGTGTGGGCGGTGGCATCAAGAACGAAGATCATGCTAATGCTGCCATTGAAGCCGGCGCTGACAAAGTCAGCCTTAACACCGCTGCCATCGCTACGCCCGAACTCTTAACAACTCTCGCTCGACGTTACGGTAGTCAGGCAGTCATCGTGGCTATCGACGCCAAATGCGTTGATCATAAGTTCCAGATCTATGTCCGTAGTGGACAACAAGCAACTGATCGAGACGCAATAGAATGGGCGCGGGAAGCAGCGGATCGTGGCGCCGGAGAGATTCTCTTGACTTCGATCGATCGGGATGGCACGAAAACTGGGTTCGACTGTGAGCTGACAGCTGCGGTATCGGATGCGGTTTCCATTCCAGTAATTGCCTCAGGTGGGGCGGGCAATTTTGATCACTTTGTCGATATCTTTACGATCGGCGAGGCTCATGCAGCACTCGCCGCTTCGATCTTTCATTACGACGAACATGCCGTAAGTGACCTGAAAACTCACCTGCACAAAAATGGTATTCCCGTACGATTCCCATGCTGATACCGTCAATCGATCTCAAAGATGGCCAAGTTGTGCAGTTGATACAGGGCGAGCGTCCTGCTATCGCCACAGATGATGTTGACTTGTGGATTGGCCGCTTTAGCGGTTTCCCTTGTGTGCAACTCATAGACCTCGATGCCGCCATGGGAACAGGCACTAACGACAATTTAGTTCGTCAAGTTGCTTCGTCACTCCCCTGCCGTGTTGGCGGTGGCATTCGTTCGATCGATCGCGCTCGTGAGGTGCTTGGTTATGGAGCCCAGGCAGTAATTGTAGGATCGTCACTTTTTCGAAAAGGTAAACCCAATATCGATTTTGCCGACAAACTAGCCTCTGCCATTGATCCAGAACAAATCATCATCGCGGTCGATAGTAAAGGCGGGCGGGTTGTAATCAAGGGATGGACGGAGGCAACTTCTCTCACGGCTGTTGATGCGGCACGCGCCCTAGAACCCTTCTGTGGAGAGTTCCTGTATACGCATGTCGACAAGGAAGGCTTGATGGAAGGAACTGACCTCAAAGCAATTCTGGCGGTAAAACGCGCGACGTCACGCCGGCTGACAGCGGCAGGTGGTATCACTACGCAGGCCGAAATTGATCAACTTGCAAGTCACAATATCGACGCTGTTGTGGGAATGGCGATTTATACCGGTCGACTTAAAATCAAACAGCCCTAGACGCCACACAGAACAGCAGCAATATGACGCAAACTTGGGATCCTGATGAATACGCACGTCATGCGCGATTCGTTTCAGAGCTTGGTCAGCCCCTTATCGACCTGCTTAACCCGAAACCTGGCGAGCGAGTACTCGACCTTGGATGTGGTGATGGTGTCCTTACGGAAAGACTTCTTGCTGCTGGATGTCAAGTCGTAGCGGTCGACAGCAGCCCGGAACAAGTGTGGGCATCTCTCGAGCGTGGTATTGATGCACGTATCCTCGACGCGAGAGCTCTTGGGTTCGAAAACGAATTCGACGCAATCTTCTCAAATGCTGTCTTGCATTGGATCACCGACGCCGATCTGGTCCTCCAGCAAATTCAAAAAGCCCTTGTACCAGGTGGACGCCTAGTAGCTGAATTCGGAGGTGCCGGATGCGTCTCGGCAATTCGAAATGCACTCGAAACCGCTCTTGACCGTCGCGGGATCGACGTGAGTCATGCGAATCCCTGGTACTTTCCAACAGGCGATGATTATCGAGCGAAACTCGAAGCACACGACTTTTACATCGACATGCTTAGTGTATTCCCACGCCCGACACCACTACCGTCAGATATCACAGTATGGCTCAAGATTTTCGCGAAATCCTTCTTGGAGACAGTGGACAAACCCGAACGACCACAACTGCTTGCAGAAGTCAGAAACATCTTGGAACCAACGCTACGAACGGCCGAAGGTGTCTGGGTCGCCGATTACGTTAGGCTCAGAACTGCTGCTACGAAGAAGTGAGCGGTATCAGAGCCCAAGCTGTGAAGCCATATCGTGGAAGTTGGTTGCAACGAGATCAAAGTCTGGGTCGGGAGTCAGGTCTCTCTTGACATGCGGACCATATTCCGTGGGACGAGGAACATACGCAGTTCTGAAACCCACCTCTGCTGACGCACGTAGGTCTCCTTTATGCGCCGCCACCATCATGACCTGTTCAGGCTCCAGACCGAGCAGATCCGCGGCCTTCAGGTAAACCTCATGATCGGGTTTGTACTGCTGGGCTAGCTCGGCAGACAAAACTGCATCCCACGGAAGTCCAGCGTTCTTCGCCATATTAACAAGCAACGACACATTGCCATTCGATAGGGACGCCAATACATAAGTTTTCTTCATACGCGTCAAGCCTTCAACCGTGTCGGGCCATGGTGTGAGTCGGTGCCAGGCACGGTTTAACTCGTCCAGCTCAGCATCGTTGAGCATGGTTAATCCATATTGAGGAACCAGCTGATCAAGAATTATACGGTGGAGATCATCGATCTTAGTCCACCCCAGTTCGCCATTTCGTACTCGCTGCATGGCCGGGCCGTATCCACCACGCCAGTCGTCAGCAAAACTCCACCAGTCAGCCTGGACCCCATAGCGGCGCCCCACAAGCTCAGCTTCTTTGGCGATACTCGTCCGCCAGTCAACAACCGTACCAAAAACGTCAAATGTCATCGCGCGAACACCCCGTACTCTCTGTGGAATCTCTTGGCGTGAAACAGCTGACTGTGAGAGCAAAACCGATCCGTTGAAGAAACTAAACATGCCAACTGCAGAAAAGACAAAGTCCCGCCGTCCGACTCTGGCAAGACGCGTTGATCGACAGTTTGCCTTCTTGTTCATTTCAACCTCCGGTCGATTGTGAACCAATTTAACCAAGAAACTGAATATACCCATGGAAGAATCTACAGCCAAGAAAATCAATGCACTTTTCGCGGTAAGATACTCGAATGCTGTCAAACCTTTATGACCGAGTAGCGGAACCGGCGTATTCGCTGGCTGCTCGGATTCTCGGTCAATCAGAGGCTGCCCAGGAAGTGGTAACCCTTGTGTTCGAAGAGATCCGTAACGACGCTGAAGATGCCCAGGCCAACATCGACTTACTAGGCAATACCGTACTCTCATTAGTTCGCCAACGAGCTCTCACGCGACGACACACAGAAACTGATTCTCATGTCCCTGGTTCGAAAAATGAGAGCCATCTCGCTGTGATACCCGAACCTGCTGGTGGCTACCGACAACCTTTAATGAGCCGTCAGGACCAGGCTCTGTTCCTCGAGGCACTTTCACAATTGGCTCCAGAAGAACGCCATGCGATTGATTTGGTGTTCTTTGAGGGTCTAACTCAAGACGAACTTAAAGATCGTTTTGATATGACGAGTGACCGTATTCGACTGAACGTCGAACACGCATTACAAAAGCTTCAAGACGCGTAGGCGTGTGTCAATGACTGAGTCATCACAGCATTCTTGCGACGGACTGGCCGGCTTCTATAGTGTGGGTGGCTTGACCAAAGCTGAGCGCGAACAATTCGAACAACATCTTGAAACATGCGGCGCTTGTGTCAACACTGTGACGAAACTACTTCCGGTCACCCACAAGCTTTTGCAAGTTGCGCCACCTCTGGAACTACCACAAGGACTTCGGCAACGAATCATCGGCACCGCAGATACTGTGTCTCCCCGTAAGAAGGGCAAACCGGTAACAGTCAAATCAGTGGCGACCCGCCGACGCCTGTCAGCCCCTTATCAGATCGTTGCGATCGTGTTTCTCATCGTTGCGGGTGCCCTCGGTTGGTACGCAGCCAGCCAGGTAACTCGTTCACAAGAACTACGCGCAAATCTAGAAGCAACAACACTTCAGATTGAAGTTGCGAACCTTGACGCGGCGACAGCACGACAAACTACGACGGAAATGCGTGGGTTCGCAGAGATTCTGGTGGCAACTGACGTCACCAGTATCGACCTCCAAGGTCAACCGGACGCACCGGATGCTTCGGGTCGAGTCTTTTTTAGCGAGACTGAAGGAATCTTAATCGTAGCTTCGAATTTACCACCCTTGCCACCAGGTCAGATTTATCAAATTTGGTTTGTGGTGCCGCCAAATCCAATCGGAGTTGGGTTCGCCCGGGTCGACGCAGAAGGCCGAGCGTTTGTCAAAATCGAGCCAACTGATAGTCAGCTGCCAATCGCCGTAGCTCTAACCTTGGAAACCGAGGGTGGCGTAGCAGAACCAAGCGGTGCCGTGTATCTACTCGGCCGAACCGACCAGTAGACATTTTATTGCCGGGTGGTTTTCCGTCTGCACTCCACCGCGACAAGCTATTCTCGTTTATTAATAGCTAATTCACAGCACCCAAACTGAGAAGATTCGCGAGTAATTGGTATGCACCTACCGTGCCGGCCGGAAGTTGTCTCCAAAGACCGAGACCAACATAAATCCAACGGCCAGAGCCGTACTGCGCTTCAACCAAGGCACCCCGTTTGCTGCCCGGATTCCACTCAAAGGTATCCTCAAGCTCAACTAGGTCCGTATATTTAGGATCCTTCTCGCCAAGGAAGTACAAACCGCGTTCTTGAACCCAATTGTTCCAAGTTGCTGGACCGATAGAATTCGGCCAACCGAACACAGAATGGTCTGTTGTTAACAAGCGAACAGGAGCCTGCTGATCAGTAACACGATTTCGACTAACTTCAGCGGCATAGGGACCGTATTGGGCTTCATTAAACTCGAATTTGTTGTATTGAACGATGAGCGTTCCTCCTCCATCAACATACTGAAGTAACCGGTCATTATTGGCGCGAAGGTCTGCCCTTCGCTCGTACGCCCGCACACCAGTCACTATAACGTCAAACCGAGACAGGTCTCCCCAAGCCAACTCATCGCTATCAACAAACTCAATGGACGCCCCCAGCTGTTCGATAGCAGGTGGAACCTTGTCGCCAACACCCTCCACATACCCAACAACAAGATCGGGGGGCAACTCAACGTCAATCAATTTAATGGTCGCCTCGGCGTCATGTATCAAGTGCCGCTGACCTGTATGCGAATATTCAACAACCTGATAACCGGTATCAAACTGGCTTTCTGCTGTCTCTGCAATCGCTCGAATCGCGTATTCCCCAGTTGCCTGCGACGGCGGTGTCACGGTAAATCTAACAGTCTGTGATTCATCTTCGCGAGAAAACAGAACAGGATGACTTTCCGGAATGGCCACCCAGTCAGTTGGCAGGGCGAGTCGAACCTTACCTTCAGACGGTCCCGGCCACGTATTAGTCAATGTGACACGAATGACACGTGCGCTATTGGTGGCTCGCGGGATGATCGCAATGTTGGGCGAAACCTTAACTGCTAATCGCGGAGTGACATTAAGTTCCGTACGCTTTTCACCCGTAAAGATGTCATCACCATACCGATATTGGACAGGTCGGTTGACAGTGATTTCTGTTAGTCCGAATTTCAGATTGAATGCCGTAATAAACGGTGTCGATCTAAACGGAGCTCCATACGGCACATCTTCATCCAAGATATACCGTGAGGCGTCAGCTACATGACTCCAGTGAATACTTGTCGGCTTAGTGTCAGTAGGCACTTCGAGTTCAGCAACACAGCTGTAAACATCCGCTGTCGACACGGTGATTTCAGCTTCACATGATACAGACTCTGCCGTGAAACCCTGCACGTCAAGCCCCCCAACAACGAAGTCGACTTCGCCTCGGTTCGCGACCACAAATGTAACGCTCACGTCTTGTCCGGGAGTCACAACGCCATCATCGGCCAACGCTTCCAATCGAATCCCATGCGCCAAAATCACAGCTCGTTCGAACTGATCCTCTTTCGCAGCTAAACGGTAATCAATCTCCCAAACCGCATCCTCGCTCAACCCCAGTGAAGACAAGCGACTTCTGAGATTCCTCACAACATCTAGTCCTGATACGACAGACTCGCGCACTCCATCTGCACCGTCTCGCTGAAATTTCGACAGAGCTTCTCGCGCATGTTCAGCCACCTCGACAAGTCCAGCTCGCAGCGCATCGGGTGACGTAGCTCCAGCAAATCTTTCGAGTCCTTCTATTGAAGTGTCTATGCCGTCAAAGAGGGAAACCTCATCCTGTTGACTCTGATCGAAAATCGTCGTTTCCACCAAGCGATAGCTGGCCGTCGCAGTTCCTGGCAAGATAATGAGTGGAGACATGCCCTGACACTTGTGCATACTGCGGGCGTGACTGCCAATTTCTGCATAAGTGCGACCCAATAGCGCGTCGTAATGAGCCAAATTTATTGTCAACGCGTCTGGAGGCGGACCACTACGTCCCTGCCCGCGAAACCCGAACGGAAAGCCGGCTCTGAAATAGAACTTACTGGCCTGCCATGGACGAAGACCCGCTTGTAGTTGTTCCGGAAATCGGTTTGGGTCAGCGGCAGCACTATACGCCTCACGGGCCAAGATGGCAGACGCTTGATGATGTTGCCCACCACCTTCTCCGTCAGGGCTAAGCCCCGTGACAACGTCAGGGCGAATTGTCCTAATCAAACGGACGAAATCAGCAAGAATTTCGTCTTTACCCCAACGATCAAATGTTTCTTCTTGGCTGAACGAGTAACCAAAATCGACCGCGCGAGTAAAGAATTGCTCCGCGCCGTCCAAGCGGTGTGCGGCTAACAATTCCTCGGTACGAAGCACCGCAAGCGCGTCAAACAATTCGGGTCCGATCTCGTTCTGACCACCGTCACCGCGGGTCGCCGTCACCAACACAGTACGGTGCCCCTGCCCTTTTGCAAGTAGCGCCAACAACGCATTGTTTTCATCGTCCGGGTGGGCCGTGGCCATCATAAAGCTACCCACCGAATTAAGTTGACGTAACAATACGCCCATCTCGACGTGTCGGTTTCCTGATTCCACGGCCTGGGCCAGTGAGTCGCGCACTCCAATTGTGCAAACAGACCCCAGTACTATGACAACTAAGAGTGAAAGCCTCAGTTTACGCATGTCGATCGAGTATACACCTGAGGACAGATCGATTTTTTTCACTAACTGCTCTTGAATGGTTTACACATCAATTTGGCACAGGGATTTATATAACCCCTCGTAACGAGAAACTACCTCTTCCGCCTCGAATCTAGTATGAACAGCCTGAAGACCAGAAACTGCAGTCCGGTGGTGTAAGTCAGAATCAGTCAATAGCTTAACGGCAGTCTCGGCCATGCCATCCAAATTATTCTCATCAAGAAGAAATCCAGAGACACCGTCCTGGATCAATTCAGGTAATCCTCCTATCCGCGAAGCCACCACAGGGACGCCACATGCCATAGCTTCCAACGCCGCAACTCCAAAGCTTTCCTCTGACGAAGGCAACAGAAAGAGATCAGCCACCGAAAGAATAGGAACAACCTGCTCTTGCTCACCCAACGCGTCCACGTGGTCATTTATGCCGAGCTCTCGGGCCACACGACGAGCCAATGGGAGTTCCGGTCCATCACCTACTAACAAAAGCCGAGCCGGAATACGCTCTCGGATACGGTGAAAAATTCTCACGACCGCATCCGCGCGCTTGACCGGGCGGAAATTAGATACGTGGATCACTAATTTTGTGTTGCCGTCCCCATTGCGATAGCGAGCTGCAAGTTTCTCGTCTGGCATCCGGCGATGCAATTGACAGTCAAGAAAGTTAGGAATCACCTTTATATCAGCACTAACCGGTAACTGGCGGTAGGTATCTTTACGAAGACTATCGGAGACAGCGGTCACGCCATCTGATTGGTCGATGCAAAACGCCGCCGTTTGAGAATACGAGTCGTCACTGCCAATGATTGTGACGTCCGTGCCATGGAGTGTCGTCACGATCCGAGGCACCTTCTCGGTAGCGGACGAAGACAAAATTTGTCTCGCTAAATATGCCGCCATGGCATGCGGAATGGCATAGTGAGCATGAATGATGTCAAGGTCAAATTCCCGGGACACCTCTACCAGTTTGTTGGCTAATGAGAGCAAATACTGTGGCTCGCGGAACAACGGGTAGCCTGGAGTTTTCACTTCATGGAATACGAGACCAGCCTGAAATTCGCCCAAGCGAAAAGGCGGGTCCGAACTAATCAATCGAACTTGATGCCCTCGCCCCGCAAGCACTTTGGCTAACTCGGTAGCGACGATTCCACTGCCACCGACGGACGCGTAACACACAATCCCTATATTCATGACTTCAACAAAGTCGGTCTCACCAAGGGTTCCTTTATAACCAAACCTTCCGCATACTCGACGCCAATCCGAGCCCCGAGGTGAGCATCTCGAGCTTCGATCATCTTTCGAAAACTCGAGTGAGTCAGTCTGGTATCGACCGCCTCGTTCCCACTTGGCTCAAACTGACTTCGATGACAGGCTAACGCTTGAAGTTTCCGTTCATACAACCGACTCACATCAATAACAAATGACGCATCAACAACATCATTAATGAAGTAATAGCAGGTCCAATCCGACTTCCAAAAGGCTCCATCAGCGCTGTACCGGCTTAAACCAGCCCGAAACACCGCTTCGCTGAGGATGCGACTGGCGGCTTCATGGTCCGGGTGTCGGTCCCGCCAATATGGAAGAACCACCACCGAGGGCCGACTCCGCCGGATCAATTCCGCGGCTGACCGAATTTGAACCACAGAATTGTTAGGGGCCGCAATTCCGCCATCTGGCCATTTGAGATTTGTTCTCCATGCCACGCCTAGCACCTCAGCAGCGGCCTTAGCCTCTCCAGCTCGCTCCTCCACTGTGCCATTGCTCCCGAGTTCACCTCTCGTCAAGTCACACAAGCCAACACGATAGCCAAGGTCGACGTGCGTGGCTACGGTCCCTCCGAGTCCGATCTCAATATCATCGGGATGAGGGCCAAAAACCAAAACGTCAACTTTCTCATCCTTCGTCATACGCGTGAAGTCGACTGACTCGTCAGAAAGTCCAATGACCGTGATACTAGTTTGAAGACACAAATCACTCGCATCTCAGTTCAGTCCCGTCGTCCACATGGAGCCTTAAGTTCCAGGTCTCAGACCGAATGATCCGAAATACGTAACTTTTCAACGGATTACTAATACCAGAAGAACAGAACGATATGAACATTGGCAACGGCTAACGTTTCCCTGAATATTCAAGCATTTGCTGAGTGAAATCCATTGGATAAGAAATCTCAATATCGACAATTTCTCCATCCTCGGCGACCAGTGGTTCTAGTTTGGGCATGACAAATGCTGTGTACGAAGGCAGGTCGACTAGTCCAACTCGTTCCACGACCTGGTCACGAAGACTGGGATCAAATTGGATTCCATAGGTTTCAAACAAACCCTTCGCCGCTTCATAATCACCTTGGGACTTGATACGTTGAACCTCGCCCAATAATTCTCCCACGCCCTCTCGAAATGTCTCTGGGTCAGTCATAACATAGAAAGTCTTCCCGTCGCGGACTCTAACCTCGATAGCGGCAGTGTTTTGCATCAGCCAGTGCACAACCATTTGTCGGTTGCGCATATGGTCTTGTTCGAGTTGAGCTCCCTCACGGACACGCCGAAGTTGAAGAATCGCATTACGAGCATACGACTCATACTGTGTTCGCACGATTTCAGCGTGACTTTCGGCAGGAACTAACCCTAATTCAACGAGCATCGGGTCAGCGATAAAGTAAAGCGCGATCAGATCGGCCCGCGCTTCTTCTAAGGCCGAGTATTGTTCTCGCAGAAACGCTTGAGGGTTACCCTCAAGGCGCTCTTCGAGTTGCCCTGAAGCGTGACCGATTACCTCGTGCATATTTGTGTTCAGCTCACCGGCGAGACCACCCCACCGTTCGGACCGGAGGGCCTCCTCTTCATCCCAGGCGAACTCCCGCCGATATGCTCCAGGACCAGATCGGTCATAGGCTTCGACCACATTTGATAGCGAGACTGATTTACTCCCGTACTCCTCTCGCACACTTTGGTCGTTGGGCAAGTTAATCCCAATAGGTGTAAGAGGCCCCGAGTCACCGATCTCAATGACCACATCTATAGCATTCGCGGTAATACCACGAACACCTGGTTTGCGATACTTCGGGTCCCAGGGCATTCGATCTTCAAACCATTGGGCGTTATCAGCAAGTTTCTGTATAGCCGCTGTTTTTTCAGCATTCACTGAAAAAACCAATGCCTCCCAAGCACCTTTTACTCCCCGCGCGTCCATATAAACTTCCGTAAATCCGTTTATGGTATCCACCGAAGAATTCTGATCCGCGACCCAAGCAACATCATACGTTCGACGGTCATCACTTTCGCCCGTTCGATACCATTGGACAAGCGCACCAAGAGCGGCAGCCATCGGCTCTGTAGCATACGGAATAGCTGATTCGAGATGTTCTACTACATTGGCTAATTGCTCCCCGTACAAACCGTCGACACGGTAGACCTCTTCAATCAATCTTCCTTCTCGTTTCACCAATCTAGAATTCAGTGGGTAACGCTCTTCAAAATCTTCCAGATCCAGCAACGACACTCCGTCATAAAGGTTATTGGCACTAGAGAGCAGTAAGTCTTCGCCATCACCTGGAGTTTTATTTGTAACGATTGGTTCAAAGGTCGGATCAAAAAACATCGGTTCAAGGCGGGTCAGTAGCTCATCAAGAGTCTCACCGGATCCAAGTGGAAAAACTGCCCCTTCTTCGGCAGCCGAGTGTGCTGCGATTGAAAATTCATCAGGGGTAACGTCCAAGACAAATTTTCTGGCGGTTAGATTGTTGAATGGGCCGGTATTAATCCAGAACAGCTTCGTATAACGAAGAATTTCATCGAGTGTCTCAGAAACGATACCATCCGCATGGGTGAGGATCTCTTCCAAGACCTCCCGCATTTCAAGATTGTGGGCATAACGCTGGTCGTAGAATATATCCCTACCGGCCAATGCAGCTTGGTACAGGTGCCAGATCAGAATCTTTTCGCGAAGTTGAAGACCCTCAAAACTATCTGCATAAAGCTGAGCAACAGCGGCGTCGTCCACCCGCTCCAAAAGGTATTGTCGGTCTTCTCCCGGAGATGTGTCTGTCTCACCAGTCGTGTTGTCAAGGTTTCCATTCGACCCGACACCGCAGCCCACTAACCCAACAATCAGACATCCGACAACTAGCAATCTAGTGCAACACATCTCTGCGCTCCTTCCGTAATCTGCTAAGCTCTTGATTATAGGACTGCAACGGCTCGGAGTCACGAATCTTGCCGCGCTCCAAGGAGTCTAGGGATGCGTATTGACCACATGCTGCATACTGTTCCGCTGGTGTGTATTATTTACATCCTTCTCTGTGCTGCTAGGCCATCATACGGACAAGAGAACAATCTCACCCTCGACGACATCTTTGACCCTCAGCGCCGCGTAGATTTCGACGGTAGTCCTCCGCAGGGCTTGGCCTGGATCGACGAGGAACATTACCTTGAACGGGTAATCCACCCAAGAGATGGAGAACCGCCGCTCCTGAAAGTTAATAGTCAGACTGGTGAAAATGAACCGCTGTTCGATTTCGATGAAATGGCTTCGGTTCTTGCGCAGTTTCCTGGTATCGGGACAACTGACGCACATCAATTGTCTCGTCGCTCGACTCATCTAATGGACCTGAACCGAAACAGAATTCTCTTGGAATTCGCTAATGACCTCTATCTCTACGAAGTAGCCAGCGCCCAGGTATTTCGGCTTACTCGGTCGCCGCAACCCGAAGAACAACCGTCCTTCAGCCCAGATGGCCAATTCGTCGCTTTCATTCGCGATCACGACATCCACGTGGTTGATGTTGAAGACCGTCGTGAGTACGCACTAACCACCAATGGAACAGATGTCATTCGTAACGGCCTGTTGGATTGGGTCTACCAGGAAGAAATCTACGGCCGAGGAGATTTTCAGGGCTATTGGTGGAGCCCGGATTCCTCACGGATCGCATATCTTCAGTTGGACGACACTCACGTACCAACCTATACCGTGCTTGACCACATTCCCTATCATCCTGAGGTTGAAGAGTGGAGTTACCCAAAATCTGGCGACCCCAACCCAGTCGTCAGCCTAGGAATTGTCCGGTCCAGTGGGGGGCATACCACTTGGGTGGATATTGACCGCTACACCCCGAACCAACCACTCATCGTTAGTGTCGACTGGTCACCAAATAGTCAGCACGTAGTTTTTCAAGTTCAAAACCGTGAACAAACTTGGCTTGATTTGAATCTAGCGACGCATACGGGCCAGATACGCCGATTGTTTCGAGAAACAACAGAAGCCTGGGTCAATGTAAACGGACCGCCGGTTTGGTTGGAAGACGGAACTTTCTTGTGGATGTCAGAAAGAACTGGTTGGAAACATCTCTACCACTACGGCGCGGACGGAAAGTTGTTACACCAGATTACTGATGGTCAATGGGAAGTCAGACAATTGCACGGCGTGGAACCCGTGAGCAAGTGGATATATTTTTCTGGCACCAAACACAGTCCCATTGGTAACGATATCTACAGAATTCAGTTAGACGGTTCTAGCCTCACGAGGTTGTCGGCAACACCAGGAAACCATCGAGCTCAATTCAACCCAATTTTTTCGCACTACATTGATACGTGGAGCGATATTAATACACCTCCAAGCGTCAGACTTCACGAAGCTAGTGGCACAGAAAGCCGTGTAATTGATGCCAACCAGAACACGCCGCTTTCTGATTACCGCTTGGTAAGACCTGAATTCGTCCAAGTCGAAAATCGAAATGGCTTTGTAATGGAAGCCATGATGATTAAGCCACCAGATTTTGATCCAAACAAACAGTATCCCGTTTATCAGCATGTCTATGGAGGGCCACACACACAGAGGGTCCGTAATACCTGGAGTGGTTCAACTTTTCTTTTCTGGCAACTGCTTGCTCAACGCGGTGTGATTGTCTGGGTATTGGACAACAGTACTGCTAGCGGCAAAGGGGCTGTCTCAACTTGGCCGGTATATCAAAATTTTGGTGAACTCGAATTGCAAGACATTGAGGACGGGCTCGCGTGGCTCGACAGTCAACCTTACGTCGATACCAGCCGGATTGGGATTGAAGGTTGGAGTTACGGTGGGTTTATGGTCAGCTACGCACTAACCCATAGTCAAAGTTTCACGATGGGAATCGCCGGCGGATCGGTTACTGATTGGCGAGACTACGACACGATCTACACCGAGCGCTACATGCGAATGCCACAAAACAATCAAGAGGGGTATCGTCGTAGCTCGCCACGGTTTTCTGCGGCGAACTTACATGGTGCTCTTCTGTTGGTCCATGGCTCTATGGACGAGAATGTCCATATGCAGCACACGCTGCAGTTTTCATACGAACTTCAGAAAGCCGGGAAACCATTTGACATGATGATCTACCCTCGGTCGCGACATCGACTTGGTGGCCTCGATCTCGAAAAACATCGACATACGAAAATGCTGGATTTTGTCATGAGGCATTTGCGGCCGGAGTCACCTAGGGACTGAGCCATAAGCACGAGCCGCTGATTCACTACTAGTTCTTGATCGCATCACTCGTAAGACAGAATCCATCCAAAACACGATACGATTTAAGTTTTAAGGGGGTCGAGTGCCTCAATTAGTCCAACAGCCAATCGTTGTTCCAGCAGTCGGAACAAAACCGAAACGCATCGAAGAATTTGTCGGTCGTGTCAACACAGGTCACACCGAGCTTAGTCTTGCCAAGATGTCATCACCTGAAGGATGGCAAGAACCGGGTCAGCGACCGGAATTCGAGGAACTCACGCTAGTCCTGAGTGGTCTACTCAGGGTCGAAACTGAAAACGGCCACGTTGACGTACGCGCTGGCCAAGCCATCATAACAAGCCCAGGCGAATGGATACGCTACAGCACCCCAGAACCGGGGGGAGCTGAATATGTTGCCGTCTGCCAGCCTGCGTTCTCTCCAGAAAGCGTGAACCGAGATACCTAGCCACAACGGGTCGTTGCTATTTTAGATGTCTCCCACCGTCAACTCGAATAGTTTGTCCAGTGACAAAACCTGATTCGAGCAGTGATACGACGGCCTTAACAATTTCCTCATCGCCCCCCCACTTTCCCAGTGGAGTGGCCTGTGAGACCACTGCAACCTCATCACTGTCCATACTGGCGGGAGGACGAATGGGACCTGGAGCAATCGCATTAACAACGATTGAATCCGAGGCGAGCTCCAACGCCATGGCTTCCGTTAAACCGATTACCGCGGTCTTCGCCACATAGTATGGTAGAAACCCTTCGTATCTCGGTCGACCACTTGCGGCAGTCCAGTCTGAGAAATTAACAATATGACCACCGCCGGCTCGGCGCATATGAGGCACCGCTGCGAGACTGCAAACATACGCGCCATTCAGATCGACTTGAAGTGCCTCAGCCAAATGACTTTCTGTTAGTTCGTCAAATGCCGTTGGCATATAGGTCGATGCCATATTAATCACCACGTGGAGACCACCAAGTTTCTTGACGGTCGACTCGATCAGGCCTTCGCAAGCAGCCGGATCTGACAGGTCCGCTTGCGTAATTAACGCCGACTGACCATGGCGCTCAACTTCCTTCGCCGCCGCAACCGCCGCATCGGACGACATCCTATAAGAGAGGCTTACATGCATACCCCGTCGCGCTAATTCCACAGCCACCGAGGCACCAATGCGACGTCCTCCTGTGATTACGGCAACCTTGTCACGAAGATCCATATACTCAACCGTCTCGCTTCGTTTCCTTTGGCACTAACTTTCCGGTATCCCAGATCAATCCATCATGCCGAATCATGGCAACGCTTCGTTCAATACAACCACAAGCCAGCTCCATCACAATTACAACTCAGCAGACTGCCGCCATTTGAAACCGACCAGAAAAGCCACCGTATTTGCGACCATGTCGCCAACTTTGTTGTCGAGCGTTTCAACAGCAAACTCAAACGGCAGCGCTAGCTCCAATATTTCCCAGCTCATGGCGAGAACTACAAACGTTCCATAGCCGATGCTCGTGAATCGACCAAACACCAGCCAGATGAGGAGATGCGAAATCGTGTAGTAATTAAACATCAAACGTGCATGCAGGATCACCGAAGCACAAATCAGACAACCTCTGCAGAGGGAACAACCGAAAGGTTCGGCTGGTCGCTAGCTACCGCTAGTTTCGCCAGGCGGAACCACGGCCGCTGCGCCACCATGCGGGCTCAAGATCTCATCGATGAGGAAGACGTCCGTCAGCAAGGCACGCAAGTGAATCATCGCGTTGAGGTTATCGATCATTTGGGAGCTAATTGAATCTTGGGCCAGTACAAGACGCACTGCCGACAGCGCATTCTCTGCGTCTCTTCTCAAGACTTCAATGAAGTTTTGGTAGTGCTCAGGCTGCTCGACCTGCTTCTCGTTAACGACTTTCTGGAACAAGTCGGCAAGCTGAGGAAGAGCCCCGTCACTGCGTTTCAGAAACTCCCGGACCTGGCCAGACGACTTTGTAGCTTGCTCGCCAGACACGCCCTGCGCCGCGTAGGCCAGAAAGTATTCGTAGCTTTCCTCGATCGTATCGATTTGAGCTTTAAGCTCGTCGGTCGCACTCACCCTTCGCCGGAGTCCCGCGAGACAACCCATCGATCGGGGTCGTGATGGTCGAGGTACTGTTCCCGACTAACGTAACCGAACAGCATCGCTTTCGTCAGCCAAATCTTATCCGGACGAATCGCAAAATAGATGTGAGTCAAGGTAAGCATGACAAAACCTGCCGCCCCAAGACCATGCAAGACGTAAATCAATCCCCAAGTTTCATCGGCTAACAGGTAGGCATTCCGAGCCACCAACGGCGTATCAATCCTAAATAGCATCACCAAACCGGTACCGATCACCGCAAAACCCGCCGCCATGACAGCTAAGTGATATAACCGATGGTCGAGAGGGTATTTGGGATGTTTCTTCACTTCAACATCCTGCCCAAGTTGGCGTTTCACGCGCTGGATGATTTCCTTTACGTCGCTCGGGCCAATCCAGATCGACCAGAAATCAAGAAAAAAGGTCGCATGGACAATGTGATATAACACCGAAACGGTCAATAAAACACCGGACACCCAATGGATGACCAGCCAAGATCCAAAACTCAACCCTATCAAAGGGAAGAATCCTGTGATCATGAGTGCAAGCATCGCGGCCGCCATCAACCAGTGAAACAACCGGGCTGCTAGCGTATGGCGTGTGACCTTCTCCGGAACTCCTGCAACCGCCGCAGGTGCGCTACTCTCTTCTCCACCACCGGCACTCGCACGGGCCAGTTTCGGTAACCAGACTGCCGCATAAACTAGATGAAAGAGAATAAAGGCGATTCCACCCCAAAAGCACAGATAGAGGATGTCCATGGAGATCCGAACCAAGACCTCCTGCCCCCACGGGTTGTTACCCCACTCGAAGAGTTCCATATCCTACGCCTCGGTCCCGCGAATTGATCGAGCGACAAGATTCTTGAGCAGAGACACCTTGTAGCCATT
>CAYFER010000040.1:0-17506 GCA_964342185.1 uncultured Vicinamibacteraceae bacterium
GTTGAGGGGGCTTTAACCTCCTCCCAGGGTTCGAATCCCTGCCTCACCGCCATTTCCATTGTTTTTATTGTTTCGGCCTCCAAGAAACACGAACAAACACCATTTTTGAAGTCTTGTAGCCGAAATAGATGCCGTGTTGTTGGTGCTATCCAACACCCGACTGCCAATAAGTTTTGCGGGAGATACAAATGGGCAGACAGAGCGAAGAGCGAATTCAAGACGAGCGCGACAGCCTCACCCGAGCAAAGAGATTCTATGACAAACAAGTCAAAGATCGACTAACACCTGAAATGCAGGAATTTATCCGCCGCCAACCGATGATGTTTGTCGCCACCGCTGACACAAGCGGCGCGTGTGATTGCTCCCCTCGTTTCGGGGCACCAGGATTCGTAAGAATAGTCGACCCCAAGACGCTTGCCTATCCTGAGTTTCGGGGTAATGGAGTGTTCGCAAGCCTAGGCAATATCGCAGAGAATCCTGCCGCAGGCTTGTTGTTTGTCGATTTCTTGCAAACCTCTGTCGGACTGCACGTAAACGGTAAGGCCGAGCGGCGCGAGCCAAACGACGGTCCAATCGCGCTGGACCTCGTTACGCAAAACTACGGCACGTCCGGCGGGCGCTTAGTAGAACAGTGGATCTTCGTCACTATCGAAGAAGCCTACATTCACTGCTCAAAACACGTTCCGCGATTTCAACCTGTCTCAAGAAATATTTCTTGGGGAACCGACGACGCTACGTTGAAATCTGACCAGTATTTTCTGACTCCAAAAAGTAAATAAGAACGCCAGCGTCCGCGTGCTGCCATCGGGCTGCTACTATTACCCGTACGTATGGACGGAAAACCGCACCGGGATTTTACCGCCACAATGCGGGTGCTGCTAACAGTAACGGCCATCAGTCTGGCTGTTCCTACCAACGCACAAATCCCACATTACGAAGTCGACCCTTCTTGGCCAAAACTGCCCCTCGGGGAGAATTGGATCACCGGTGGCCTAGGTGGAATGTGTATCGATGGCCGAGACCATATCTACGTGCTCAACCGCCAAAACGTCGTTCCTGCAGACCTCAATGCGGCGGACTTAGCACCGCCAGTGATCGAGTTCGCTCCAGACGGTGAAATCGCCCGTGCCTGGGGCACCCTTGAACAACTCGGCGACCGGCTCCACGACTGCCATGTTGATGCCGAGCAAAATGTCTGGATTGTGGCTGCGGCTACTGGTGTCATCCAAAAATACTCACCTGACGGGAGCGAACGGCTCCTCCAGATTGGCGCATCGGACAAATACGACTCGTCCGATGGAACCCGGCAGGGTCGACCGATGAATTCCAATCGTGCCCAGTTCTTCCTGCCCGCAAGCGTTGATATCGATCCGGAGACCGGTGACGTCTACGTTGCTGATGGCGAGACTCCTGAGGGAAATTCTCGCATTGCAGTACTCACACGTGATGGTCAATTCTTACGCCAGTGGCGACTGCACCGAACCGAACAGGAGGGTGGCATCGTACCATTACCGCATTGCCTGCGGCTCTCGAATGATGGTCTCGTTTACGTGTGCGATCGTCGAGGCGACCGCATCCAAGTATTCGATCGTCAGGGTACGTTCATTCGAAATATTGACGTTCCCTGGCCGATGAACACTCCTCGAGGAAATCGCCGGACTGAAACACGGGGCACTGCTGTCGTCATTGCGTTCTCTGAGGATGCAGAGCAGCGCCACCTGTTCGTTGTCAATCAAAACAGCGTGCTGGTCAATATCCTCGACCGCCAAACAGGACGAGTCGTAGGAAGTTTTGGTGGCGGACCAGGACGCTATGTGGGGCAGTTCACCCTTCCTCACGGCATCGCCGTTGATTCTAGAGGAAACGTTTACGTTGCAGAGCAAGAAGGCCGGCGGATCCAGAAGTTTCGACTGGTGGCTCCCTGACCTGTTTGCAGCACCGCCATGAGCGCTAATCACTACTGGAAGGAAACTCACATGAACATTGATGTGGAATTAATATCTGTAAGCTTCAGCAGGACCTCTTTAATACCCCATGCTGAGCCCAACCAACGCAATCACCTTGGCTCCATCGTCCGAGCCATTGATAGCCTTGAGTCCGTCGCCAAAGACCAGCAAACTCAAACTACCAGCAAATTCCCATGAGCCGAATTCAGCTGGAACACCATTCAATGGGACAGCGAGTGATGCACCTAAGCTAAAAAATCCAAAACTGTTGTTGGAGGTGCCACCTTCGTAATAATCGCTAAGGCTAAGACCCAGCGCTATCGGAATAGAGACGGAATATGTATCAGTATCAAGCGGAAGCCCTGGTTCGACGCCAAGCTCAAAATAGGTGCCGTCATTCGATCCTCCGTCAGCACCGCCACCGCTATCCATTTCGATAGCAACAGTCGCATAAGGTGCCACAAAGTGGTCATAGCCAACGCCAATGGCTAGTTCTTTAACACTGCCCCAAGAACCCCGTGGGCTCATATATTTGGTATATGTCACATCGACCGACGTACTGCCCGTGGCACCGGACAATCCGGCGTAGAAATCGCTTTCATACCAACTGGGAACCGTTGCTCCATCAGCTTGTACAGAGTGGAGGCTATTCCACGTTCCGGCCGTGAACGAAAAGTTCTCGTTCACCGCAATCCCCGCCTCGAGCCATGGCTGAGCAACAACGCCGCCTGTTTCCTGAACAATGCCGCGGAAGTAATAATCACTAACGAAATCAATACCCGCGCTCACGCTTACATTTCCATCATTTTGCGCCGCAGCCGTACCAGTCATAAGACCAGTTGCAGCAAACAGAGCAAACGCAACAGCTACGAATCGATATGCCAATCTAGTCATAGATTTACTCTTTCCTTTTTTGAACTAGCTATCTCCGGATTGATCGAGCCAACCCGGAGAACTATCAAAGTTGTGAAAATAAAACGAACTGGACGCGCCTTACACTCCGCCGTACGCTTGCATCCCATGCTCACTAACGTCGAGCCCCTGACGTTCATGTTCTTCACTTACCCGTAATCCGATCGTTGCCTTCACGACATAGAACATCGCCAACGCTAAGGGAAACGTAAACGCTCCATACGCCAAGACTCCTATTAATTGGGTGCCGAAAGAGTGGTCAGCGCTGAAGATGCCAACGGCCAGCGTCCCCCAAATCCCGCACACAAGGTGAACAGAAATAGCTCCCACCGGGTCGTCAAGTTTGGCACGATCAATCGCGAGAACCGAACCGACAACAATGCCTCCGGCAATAAGGCCGATGACCATGGCGCTATTAACACTCACGACGTCAGCACCGGCGGTTATACCCACGAGACCGGCAAGCATGCCGTTGAGAACCATGCTGAGGTCAGGCTTGGACTGCACCAGCCAGGAAGTCGCCAACGCACCAAGGATGCCCGTTGACGCGGCAAGGCAGGTCGTCACAAAAACAAGGGAGACGAGTTCAGGGTCTGCACTAAGCACCGAGCCACCATTAAATCCAAACCACCCCAACCACAACAAAAAGACACCGATGGCGGCCAAGGGCATACTGTGTCCAGCGATGCCTCGGATTTGACCGTCAACATATTTCCCCAACCGCGGTCCGAGCGCGATCACCCCAGCAAGTGCACCCCACCCGCCAACTGAATGAACCAGTGTTGAACCGGCAAAATCATAAAACCCCATGGCGTCAAGCCAGCCCCCGCCCCATTTCCATGAGCCAGCAACCGTATAAACCAAAGCCACAAAAATGGTCGTGAACACGAGAAAAGAACTGAGTTTAATTCGTTCTGCGACCGCTCCTGAAACAATCGTTGCACCCGTGGCGGCAAACATGGCCTGGAAAATAAAATCGGTCCAGTAGGTATAGGCGCCGTCAGCGTAAGCGACGGTATTGCCGTCGGCTCCCGGATCCAAACCAAATCCAGCAAACCCAAAATACCCGTTGAAGTCACCTGGATACATCAAATTAAAACCAACAAACGCATAGGTCACCAAACCAATAGCAACGATCGCGGTGTTCTTGCACAAGATATTGACGGTGTTCTTTGACTGAGTGAGACCGCTTTCAAGACAAGCGAATCCCAAGTGCATAATGAATACCAAGAATGCCGCGACCAACATCCACGTATTGTTCACGGTAAACATCGCATCGGACACGCCGCTTTCCTGTGCGTACCCAACAAGGGGCGCGAAACCCATAAACAAGAGCACGAACAGTGGATATCCGACGGCCGACTTCCAGAGACTACTCTTCATCTTTTCCTCCCGTGTTGCTCTATTTCTTCCCGAGGCATTACGCCACACAATCTGTCCGCAAGAAACCTCCACCGCTACAATGCCGATACTCCTGCTTCACCGGTTCTTATGCGAATGGCGTTTTCTATTTCGCTAACAAAAATCTTTCCGTCACCGATCTCGCCAGTTCGTGCTGATTCAGTGATCGCGGCAATGACCGCATCAATTTGCGGATCGTCCGCTACGACCTCAATCTTCACCTTTGGCACAAAGTCGACGGAGTACTCCGCGCCCCTATAGACCTCCTGGTGGCCTTTCTGCCTGCCGAATCCTTTGACCTCCGTAACAGTAAGGCCCTGAATCCCAGCCTTCGACAGTGCATCACGAACGCCGTCCAGCATTTGAGGCTTAATAATTGCTTCGATCAGTTTCATAACTCGTCCTCCGACGATGGTTTGTTACTAGCTCTAGATACAAGCAAGAATCGGGCCAACTTTGTTGCCACGTCGGCCTTGGTGGTAACTACCTATAAACATTGGACTTTCTCGACATCTCCAGAAAATTCAACATCGCCTCAAAAACAACACGAATGTCGCAAAGGACGAAATTGACTACATTTTTGTTATTGTTTGGCCAAGCCCCTATCTGAGCATACGACCTCTCAAAGTGCCATTACGGCCTATTCTGTTCCGTTTTTGTCATTAAAAGACAAAATTGTCGCTCGATCTAAGGAGGTTACATTTTTGTCGAGATGATTTCGTTTCGACGGTCTCCGGCGTCCGAAAACTTCTCTTCATGCTCGACCAGCCACGAGGGAATATCACACCAAGACCTCTCCGGCTAGAGACCAAACCTATTGAAGAATTAGGGCGTTCCGAAGAAGTTTGAGCTTGTTAGGAGAGCCTACCAGTCCCACCGTGCGGAGGATGCAATCCAATACGCCCAGCACTCTTGGGCTAGGCCTCTATCAAGAAACTCCTGAGGCAAGGCTGTCATGTTGCCCAAGTACTCTACGACCTTTCCGTCAGCCCGCCATTCTGAGGTAATCCGTCCCTGGTAGGGCATGCTCTGGTCAACGTCGGTCGGTTCAACCAATGATGACTCGATACGCACCTGCCAAGATGCGGTGCCACCTTGGCCGTCTGGGCCTAAGAATGTGAACTCGCCGTCATTTCGCGAAAAATCGCTGACAAAACTACTTGTGGCGATTCGATCGGCGAATGACTGACGGAGGCTCTGTTCATCTGCCTCGACCTGGACACAGCCGAGTGTCACCACGCCAACTACTACAATGACCAACAGACACACCAATCGCCTCACTCTGTGACCCCCAGCGAAAACATTAAAAGGGGTCGTTCAAGCCCGGAGAGGAAGGTAGCTAATTTGGCACCGCCGGTCGGACAACACATAAGCTCCACACGCAACTGACCTTGGTCTAATCAGATGAAGGATATCCCCCAAGCCGCATAGGGCTATGACTACGTAAACATCCCGAGTGTTTTAAACTTCTCGCCCAGTATGTCCTCTGACTTTCTGTGGCCCAAAAACTCTTCGATGAGCGTTGCATATACGTTTCTGAAATCTGTGGTGTGGCGCAGATTCTCCCCAAGCACCAAGTCAGTCAGACTGACCGGCGTGCTGTACTGACCACCCTTAACGCCTCCACCCAAGACAAACGCGACATTCGCGGTACCATGATCCGTGCCTAGATTTGTGTTCTCAGGAACACGGCGACCAAATTCGCTGTGCACAAAGATCGCAACCTCATCTTGCTTGCCAATCCGTTTCATTTCCTCAAAAAATCCCCAAACGGCATCAGAGCAATATTGCACTTGGCGGTTGTGAGGACTTTCCTGATTGACGTGAGTGTCGAACAAACTTCCCTGTAGCCGCACGTAGTAGAGACGTGCAGGAAAGTCGTTCTCGATCAGCGCGACGACCTTGTCCAGATCTAGAAGGCGAAGGTCCGGATTTCGCGTCAGGTTGTACGATTCCCAGGCTTGACTCACAAGAGCTGACGCATCACGAGCACTGCGATTAACATCGAGCATGAACTGGTGGACGTCGTTCCGAGCTACTTGACCTCTATCCAGATTTTCTACATGCGGGCGCTCGGGGTGAAATACTGCCCTTGTAAATGAGGTCGGATCGTCGAAAACTACAGGAACATGTTCCCGGGCGCGAACAGCCAACGTTTGAGTAGATGAGATGTTTACAAGGTAATTTGGTGTTCCGTGAGGATCAAGAGCATCAGCAGTGCGACCATACCAACCGTACGGCTCTCCGCTATTAGGTGCTCCAGTATGCCAATAGGAACTCGACGTAAAGTGGGAAAACGAAGGCTGGTCATACCCAGCGCCGTGAATCACGGCGACGTTGCCTTCATCCCACAAGCGGTGCATCCCCAGCATCGACTTCTGGAAACCAAAATGCTCATCGACCTTAATAACGTTTTCCTCGCGGACGCCTATGGTCGGGCGCTGCCGGTACAATGCATCGTCTCCATATGGCACAAAGGTGCTTAATCCGTCGTAGCCGCCGAACCACTCAAACACGACCAAAATCTTGCCTGGCGTGGCTGCCACTGCCTCAGATGCTGCCCCAAACAAAGGAGGCAATGCGCTAACTCCTCCTCCCATCAGGCCTAGTGCGAGACCGCGGCCACCAATCTTGAGTGCTTGTCGACGCGACACCCCACTGTCATCGCATAATTTGTCGCTTCTTCTAGTCATGGTTTTACTACCCCTTCCGGAAGGAGTCTGACTTAATTGATCTGATACTCCGGCGTGCTCATGATGAGATGGCTCACCATGCGCAGCGGATCTTCCATGTAGCTCGAGGCCCGTTCGATGTTCGTTGTGCCAAGTTCTTCATCCAAAAGCGCAACTAACGCTTCACGTGTGTCCGTCGAGACGGGCACACGCACAAATCGCGCCAGCAAATAATCCACCGCCTCACTGGTTGTAGTTGCACCCGACTTGAGAATCATCTGAGTCAAGTCAATCTGCGCCGCACGCCGGGGCGTGGGAATCAACTTTCTCATTGCTCGTTCGTATCCTCGGAAACTCGAAACACGGGTGTTAAATAATTCGTCGCGCTCCTTCGCCGCAAGGTCAAACATCGACATTGCACCCGGGTCGTCAAGGGCAGTGGCCGACATGAAGTCGTAACCTCGGCGCAGCCGTTGACCAGCCTCACCAGCGCTCCCATAGAGAAGGTTTGGTTCCCGAAATCGAGTAACGTTCGGGAACAAATAATCGAATGCAACGTTGCCACGCTCTTGAATCAATGCCGGCGTAATCCAAGCCCTACCTTGAGCCCACCCAGCTACCGATGGCGGATTCAAGAGATGTTGCCCCAACGCAATTGTTGCGACATTGAAATCTGGCACTCCTGGAACGTCCTCCGCACCCAAATGCTTCAGCAATGTGATGACGTGTTCCACAGGTCCCTTTATGTGGGCACCATAAGTTGCTTCGCTATAAAAATCTCTTGATAAAAAGATCGTCTCCAATAACGGCCGTAGTTCGTAGTCGTTGTCACGCAAAATGGAACCGAGCCGCGTAGTCAGTTCACGGGAAACATCGTCACGAACAAAGAATCTAAATATTTTCGTCGCAATAAACTCCGCCGTTACCGGCTGATCGAGAATGATGTCGAGAACGTCAACACCGTCAAAATTTCCCGTATGACCAAGAAAGTCCTTAGTCTCATCGTCATGCAACGCCGGATCAACCGTAAAGTCGAGGTTGTTGAAGTTCCAGCCAGTAAAAGCCCTTGCGGCTTCGCGCACGTCTTTCTCTGTGTAATTACCAACACCCATCGTAAAAAGCTCCATCACCTCACGAGCAAAATTCTCGTTGGACGCACCCTTTACATTCACGCCTGCGTCCAAGTAATAGAGCATTGCCGGATCCTTCGCGACGGCCACTAGCAAGTCCCCAAAGTTGCCGGTAGCGTAACGTTCGAACGTATCTATCTGCACGAGCATCTTGCGATAATCTCGCACTTTGGATTCAGCAGTCGCAAAATGGCCATGCCAGAACAACGCCATCTTCTCTTGCAGGGGCCGTTTCGTGTCCAGCATGCGTTCAGCCCACCAGTATCCCACTCGGCGTGTTTCAAGCCGCGTTGCTCGGATCCAGTAGAAGAATCGGTCGGACACAGGTTGCATATGACGATTAACCGTGTCGGGCTTGACCAAGACGCCCATTCCTTCACCCTTCGCTCTGGCTAGGTCTGTGGCGGCAGGGCGACTTGGCGGAAAATCAAGCAATGTTTCGTCCCACAATCCAGAGTGTTCAAACGGCATCAGGTGGTCATTGTTAATCGTGTCGTAATTCACAAGTGACCGAACCGCCGCCTCTGGGGTCAGACTGGCAAGCTTCCTAATTTCTGTAGGAGTGCCGCTAAACCCCGCGCGCTCGAGTAGATGTGCGGCCCGGTCGTAGTTCCATTCGGCTTCAGAAATCGGTTCTAGGTCGCCGATCCACGAAGTCGGCCCCGGCGACCATTCGTCGCTGTTGTTCGCGGAAACGACAGAACCAACGTTGGGAAGAGACAGACAGACAACCACGACAGCCGCCAGACGTTGAAATTGGGTTGTCATGCTCATTTCCTCCTGTAGTCGTGTGGGACTACGTCTCTTATACACCCGACCAGCCTTTGGCTTCTAGTTGAAAGTTCTGGGCAGCAGAATACCCACAACTTCTTCTTAATTTTGCCTCAAATAAGGACCGAGAGTATAGATCTTCCTACCATCTGGCGAACCAAACCAATAAAGAGAGCCCTGAAGCGTGCCAGGAGAAAATGGCGGAGGGACTGGGATTCGAACCCAGGAGCGAGTTTCCCCGCCAACGGTTTTCAAGACCGCCGCCTTCAACCACTCGGCCATCCCTCCTCACCATGAAGACAAACACGTCTTCACCCACACCTGTGAACCTACGGTCTTGGTTCGATCACTTCCTGGCCTCGCATATACGGACGCAAGACCTCCGGAATAATGACTGACCCATCGCCCTGTTGATAATTTTCAAGTATTGCCACCAGCGCTCTGCCAACCGCAACGCCCGAACCATTGAGCGTGTGGACAAAATCCGATTTGGACTTCCGCCCTTCCCGCTTAAACCTGATATTGGCCCGCCGGGCTTGAAAAGCTTCCGTGTTGCTGCAAGAGGATATTTCACGATAGGTGTTATGACTCGGTAGCCAAACCTCAATGTCATAAGTCTTGGCAGAAGCGAAACCCATATCGCCGGTACACAAAGCAACGGTTCGAAAGGGAAGCTCGAGACGTTTAAGCACTTCCTCCGCGTGTTTGGTTAGTTCCTCATGAATATCGTATGACTGCTCCGGGATGGAATAAGCTACAAGTTCGACTTTGTCGAATTGATGCTGGCGGATGAGCCCACGAACATCCGTTCCGTAAGACCCTGCCTCGCTACGGAAACACGGTGTGTAAGCTACGTACCGAATCGGGAGTTTCTTCCCATCAAGAATTTCGTCCCTATGCATGTTGCAGAGGGGTACTTCAGCGGTAGGAATCAAATAAAGATTCCAGTCTCCCGCAACCTTAAATAGATCTTCCTCAAATTTTGGAAGGTTCCCCGTACCCAGCAACGCATTTGTGTTCGCAAGAAACGGTGGTGAAACTTCGGTATAGCCATGCTCCGATGTATGAAGGTCAAGCATGAAGTCGATCAAGGCGCGTTCTAGTCTGGCCCCTGCACCAACCAGAACGGAAAACCGCGAGCGCGCAATCTTTGTGGCACGCTCCAAGTCAATAATGCCGAGGCCAACGCCTAAATCCCAGTGTGGTTGGGGAGTAAAATCAAGTTTTTCGGCTGTTCCATGTCGGCGGATTTCAACGTTCTCAGCAGCTGTTTTCCCAACCGGAACCGTCTGGTGGGGCAGATTGGGTAATGTGAGCGATAATCGATGACGGTCACTCTCTATTCGTCCAAGTTTTTCTTCAAGAGAGGCGATTTGTTCACCTTGAGCCTGGCCAACTTTGAGAAGGTCGTCAACGGAGCGTCCCTCTTTTTTGGCTTGAGCGATCTGACCACCAACATCCTTGCGCTCGCTCCGCGCATTTTCGAGAAGCGGCAGTACTTTGCGGCGTTCTGTGTCCAGCTCTACAAGAGAATTAATCTCGTCGTGGAGTTTGGCCCCTCGCTGGTCCATACCTGTACGGACTCGTTTAATTTCTTCTCGAAACAATATAGGGTCAAGCATTGGTCAATAAATCCTTAGATAGCGTGGGAATCATTCTAGACCAGTCTCAGATTCTCTATCGCTCTAGAACTACTAACACGTAGGATACGATCACAGAAACATGGACTCTTCAGTTAAAACCGTCGTTTTCCCAATCGCCGGCCTTGGCACGCGTATTCTTCCCGCCACAAAAGCCTTTCCGAAAGAATTGCTTCCAATAGTGGACCGTCCAGTGATTCAGTGTGGTGTTGAGGAAGCAGTCAACTCCGGGATTAACCAAATCGTGCTGGTCACCAATCCAGATAACACGATGACACCAGCCTATTTCGAACCAAATGAACGCCTTGAAGCACTGCTGGCCAAACGCGGAAAAGAACTCGACCTCAAAAAGGTGCGCGCACTGGCCTCAATGGCCGACATAACAACCGTCCACCAAGCGGAACCTGCAGGGCTTGGACATGCTGTGCTGATGGCTAAGACTGCGGTGGGCAATGGGGCGTTTGCCGTGGCCCTGCCCGATGATGTTATCGATGCCAATCCACCAGCACTTCGCCAGATGATTCAGGTCTTTAATGAGGTCAAAAATCCAATCATTCTAGTCGAACGCGTACCCCATGAAGCGATCGGCCGCTACGGAATAATCGATGCCGCTCCTCTCGGAAACGGTGTATTCGAAGTAAAAGACTTAGTAGAAAAGCCGCACCCGAGCCGCGCTCCGTCGAACCTCGCCATCATTGGTCGTTACATACTGACCCAGGAAGTGTTTGAGGCACTCGAGCAAACCAACCAAGATGCTGGTGGCGAGTTGCAGCTTACGGACAGCCTTCGGCTTCTGCTTCAACGACGACCGCTTTATGCCTGTGAACTTTCTGGTGTCCGACACGACGTCGGCACCAAACTCGGATACATCAAAGCCCTTATCTACTTCGCGTTAGCCCAGCCTGACTTAGAACCGGACTTGAGAGACTATTTAGAATCGTTACGGTAGCACTTCCGCGCGACAACTCCATCCTGCTCAAGTCCAATCACTTATCTTTGGAAGGTTTTGGCGCTTTCGAATCAGTGGTTTTTTTCTTCTCCGAACTGTCTTTCTTCGAGGAATCATCCGATTTCTTAGAACCAGACGCCTCGCCACCACTCGGTTTACGCGCGTAATCGGTTATGTACCAGCCCGTGCCCTTAAACTGGATGGCTGGTGACGACAACAATTTCGTTACCGCACCATCACACTTTGGACAATTCGACACAGGCGCATCAGAAAATTTTTGAATTAACTCAAACCGATGCTCACACTTGTCGCATTGGTACTCATAAAGAGGCATGGTCTCTCAAGATTCTAGTACAGGCTAACAGTCTTTCAATTTACGGGATCCCGCACCTTTAATCGAGTAGCGCTCCAGACTCCCCCAGCATTAACTCACGATGTGCCCAAAAAGGCAGCGCGCCTTGGCCTAACAATTGGTCATGAAACTCCAGCAATGAGAACCTGTCCGCGACCTTTGCCTCGTAATCGGCTCTGAATTTGAGCAGAATTGCCTTGCCGACCGCGTACAACACATACTGAGGATCAAAAGTCCCACGTTCAGCCTCGCTTCTCGCCGTGCTCTCTTCGAGAAACGCTTGCTCTTTAAAGAATCGGACACCCTGTTCAACTGAAAGGTCCTCTGTGTGCAGTCGAATTCCTACAATCGTTCGAGCCAAGCGGACAAGTGCTTCAGCCAGTTGGCCGAGCTTGATCTCTGCATTTCCCTTTTCGTAGCCTTCATCAAACATCAACTGTTCGGTATAGTGCGCCCATCCTTCTACTAATGAAACCGGCATTAGCAATGCGGACTTGCGGAGAGGCGCTTGCAAGCGGCGCAGGTGTTCAAAATGAAGAAAATGCCCCGGAAACACTTCGTGGATTGATATCGAGGGAAGTGTCGCATAGTTAAAATCCCGTAAGTGTTCCTCTTGGCGTTCCTCGGACCAATTAGGATCGACATTCGTGATGTAGTAATGCGCGGGGAGCATTTTTGATTCGAAGGCCCCTGGCGACCACATGCTCGCAAAGGTCCATCGATAAAACTGTGGGGTTGGCGCCACTTTGATCGATTCGTGATCCGGAACCGTCACGAGACCCTTCCTCCGGACAAATGTAATGAGTTCCTCAAGTTGCTGATTGACCACACCAATCAATTCATCTGCGCTTGGATGCCGTGTTTTGACCTCGTTCCACACCTCTAGCGGGTCGTCTCCTAATTGGCTTGCAACTCGCCTGAATTCTTCCTGAGTCGCCTCAAGATCCGTGAGGGCTATTTCGAGAAGGCGCTGGGCGGGAATGTCAATTCCCTCCGTCAAGCGAAGTAGTTGCCCAAATCGGTCTTCGCCAAGACGGAATGATGCGCGACTTCTTGGTGCGACCGACTCGCGTAAATGTCCGATGTGCTCATTAAGCGCGGCAAGTGCGAGTGACGAGGCATCGGCAAGATCGCCGAGTAGATGCATGTCATCAAGGTCTCGGAATGCTAAGGGCAAATCACGCTCGAAGAAGTCCCGCACGCCCTCAAAAGTTTCGATACCCACCTTGGCGAATAAACCGGGAGGGTCGGATACGTTCTTGTGAGCCGCCTCCAAAAACCGCGGCGTCTGTCTCAACTTAGACACAACGCGACGCGCCCGGTCAGTCAACGGACCATACGCAAACAAAATCTGACCCGCCACACTATTCGCCAGTGTCGTGGCGTAGTGCAACGGATTGCGCTGCCAAGGACGAAGCTCTTCTAGTCCGAACAGTCTCGCGCGAATACTGTCGGTCAACATTCGACGTTCGACTTGTTCTTCACCTGTCAACGTCGATGTGTCGATACCCTCCAGCCTGCGAGCCCATCCGCCCAGTTCTCGAGCCTGTCTGTCAATTGACTCGCGTGAATAGTCTTCAAGCAGGTCATCGTAAAGATGAATGCCGTCAAAAGCCGCCTCCGTAGGATGGCTTTCGTGTAGATAACCAAGATAGTCATCTACGAAGTGCGAGAGAGGTTCCGTGGAATATCCAGACCGAGATGGTTTCATAGCTGTATTGGACCGTTCAGACGCCAAATGTTGCCAACTCCTCCTTCGTTAAACTCCACCAGTTCACTACCTTGTGAATGGTACAATTATAGACACCTCATTCCTCACGATCGGTCTTGCCCGTGCGCAAGGCAAACAGAATCCGACTCACGCGTAGGGTCGACGATGTCAAAAGGAATTCTTTATCTCATTGCCACACCTATCGGCAACCTAGAGGACGTCACCTTCCGCGCTATTCGACTGCTTGGGAGCGTCTCTCTCATCGCTGCTGAAGACACTCGGCGGACCTCTAAGCTGCTCAATCGTTACAAAATCGTCACCCCTACGATCAGCCTGCATGAGCACAACGAGAAGCAACGAACGCCAAGCTTAATAAAACGCCTCGAAGCTGGCCAATCGATCGCCCTCGTCACAGACGCCGGAACCCCCTTGCTGTCAGACCCCGGTCTGCACCTTGTGCGAACTGCCGTCGATCGAGGTGTCCCAATCGACCCGGTTCCTGGAGCCAGCGCAATCCTCGCAGCTCTTGCGGTTTCTGGACTTGTTAAGAACGAGTTTACATTCCTTGGCTTTCCACCAAATCGGTCTTCCGCTAGAAAGAAGTGGCTCGGAACTCTTACCTCAGAGACTCGCCCTCTAATTATCTTCGAAGCACCGCACAGGCTACTAGGTTCACTGCGGGATATGGCTGAGGTGCTCGGCAATCGACAGGTTACAGTATGCCGAGAAATGACCAAAGTGCACCAAGAATTGGTCAATGGACCTATATTGTACGTTCTCACACAGCTTCACCGGCCGAGAGGTGAGTTTACCATTGTGGTTGCTCCGAGCAACGAACCAATGCCGGCTGTAAAAAACAAGAATGTTTTAGACTATTTTGGTCAAATAGCCTATTCTCATTCGTCAAAACGTGAGGCAATAAAGGAAGTCGCAAAAAAGTATGGGCTCAAGCCAGGAGCCATTTATAAAATCCTCGAGGAAAACAAACCTTGAATAGGTCATGTAACATATTATTAGTCGTTCTTATCATTCGCTTGATCAGCCCTGCCTCATTCTGCTATGGTGCGTGCCCTCAAATCTACTATGGCTAAGAAATCTAAACCCAAGAAAAAGGTGAGCAAAGTTTCGACTGCAAAGACAACACGCAAGCGGGCAGAAGCTCCGGCGCGGCGCAATTCGATAAATGACAGAGCCTTGAAAGCCGCTAAGGCGCGCGAGGAGAAACACTTGAAGGCTATTGGCCTCTATGAAAAGGCTTTAGGCTCTCTGCAGCGTCGAAATTTCAGCCGCGCCGCTGCGCAATTTGAAAAGCTCGTCAATGACTTCCCTGAAGAAGTAGATTTGAACGAAAGAAGTCAGCGTTATTTGCAGGTCTGCGAACGACATCAACGCGAGGTTGTCGGGCCAAAAACTGTGGAGGAAAGGATCTACGCAGCTACTTTGGCGCTCAATGCTGGAAACGAACAAGGGGCGCTAGAGCAATTAGAGACTGCCGAAGCAAACGCCGGCAACCGCGAGGAAATTCAATACATGCTAGCCGTTGTACATGCGACATCTGGAAACAAAGAAGCAGCGGTCAACTATCTTCGACAGGCCATCGAACTCAATCCGGACAACCGTTTTTTAGCTCGGCACGAAGCGAGTTTCGACGCATTGCAGGAGGACGAGGTTGTCCAACAAATGTTGGCTTCTCCATCCGATGAACCGAACGAAGATCACGCAGACTGAAACCGGACGTTCCAAAGTGCTGCCGCGACCGTTATAAACTTGCTTGCATTATGAGGCGAGACCGACACGTTATCATCCTCGCAGCCGGGCAGGGTACGAGGATGGGCTGTCAGCGGCCAAAGGCACTTCATAATCTTGCCGGTCGGTCTCTAATTGAACGGGTCCTAGAAACTTCTATTGCGGTTAACCCGCTTACAACCACCGTTGTGGTTGGCCACGAGTCAGAACGTATCCAGAACGCTCTCGGTCGGTACAGCAACCTCCGTTTCGTTAAGCAGACCGCGCAACTTGGTACAGCCCATGCGCTCCAACAAGCACAAGCCTTTTTCGAGGACATTCGAGGCAGTCTCGTTGTTCTGTCAGGAGATGTTCCTCGGATCAGACGCTCGACACTCACTGCGCTCGTTGAGAAACACGAGGCCACCGGTGCCGCTGCAACAATCTTAACCGCTACTCTTTCTGATCCATTCGCGTATGGACGAGTTGTACGCTCGAACGGCACAATCGTTCGCATCGTCGAAGAAACTGACGCCACTGAAACTCAACGAAACATTCATGAGGTTAACAGTGGTATTTACGTCTTTGATATCCCACCCCTATTCAAAGCGCTCGAACAAATCCCAGAAGCTGGACCCAAACACGAACGTTATCTTCCAACTCTTGTTCCTCTGTACCTACAACAGGGATTCCGAGTTTCTACTGTCAATGCCAAAACGCCTGACGAAATCCGAGGCATCAACAGCCAGACCGAACTGGCGGAGGTGAGCTCCATCGTGAGAAAAACCAAGAACGAAGAATTGATGGCGGCGGGTGTTACTATCGAAGACCCGTTAACAACTTACATTGATGACGAGGTTACGGTTGGTTCCGACACGATTATTCGCCCAGGGGTGCGCCTTGAGGGGCGGACGAAAGTGGGACAGAGATGTGAGCTTGAGTCATGGGTGCGCGTAGTAGATTCCACTATCGAGGATGATTGCAAAATTCGGAACTGTTGTGTCATTACCGAATCACATCTAGCTTCTGGAAGTTCCGCTGGGCCATTTGCACACTTGCGGCCCGGCTCGACGCTAGAAAAAGAGGCGCGGGTTGGCAATTTTGTCGAAACGAAACGCACTCGTCTTGGCCAAAACTCAAAGGCCAGCCATTTAAGCTACCTCGGTGACGCAACCATTGGAGACCGCGTCAATGTTGGAGCCGGCACAATCACTTGCAACTACGATGGTGTCGCTAAGAACCAAACGATCATTGCCGATGGCGTCTTCATCGGCAGTGGCACCCAACTGGTTGCACCTGTGAAACTAGGACAAAACAGCTACGTTGCTGCCGGCTCGTGCATTACGGATGATGTACCATCTGACGCACTCGGCATTGCCCGGTCGCATCAACAGAACAAAGAAAATTGGGTGGAAAAGAAGCGCAAGTCTGAGTAGTTGTCCAACGAATGACCTTGCTGTCGTTGCACAAGATAGACAAATCCGTAATCCTTACAGTCCCAACTCGAGACTGAGATTTCATCCACTGAGGCTTACTCGTCATGTGCGGCATCATCGGTTACATCGGTTCTAAAGACGCGGTCCCGGTTTTAGTCGAAGGTCTTCGGCGGCTGGAATATCGAGGTTATGATTCCGCAGGGATTGCTCTCATTAAGGCTGGCACTGTCGAGGTCAGGCGTAGTGCTGGAAAGCTGTCCCAACTTGAAAAAGCCATCCGCTCACAGCCGGTCCAAGGTGATTACGGCGTGGGACATACTCGATGGGCCACGCACGGACGACCAACAGAAGAAAACGCACATCCTCATCGTGATTGCACCGGCCAAATTGTAGTCGTCCACAACGGGATCATCGAGAATTATCTTGAGCTAAAACACCAACTCGAAACCGAAGGGCACCACTTTGAAACAGAAACTGACACCGAAGTCGTAGCCCACCTCGTCGAACGCGAAATGCGCGAGGATGGTCTGGAAAACGCTGTGCGTCGTGCTCTGGGCCACTTGCGCGGCCTATTTGGCCTCGCTCTCGTCGCAGCTGACGATCCGGAGAAAATTGTTGCCGTTCGGAATGGTCCCCCGATTATTCTCGGAATGGGCGACGGTGAGTTCTTGGTCGCATCGGATATTCCAGCAGTGCTGAGCCACACCCGGGATGTTGTGTTTCTCGGCGATGAAGAGATGGCAGTTATCACACGGTCCCACGTCGAATTTACGGACTTTGCCGGACGAAGCGTGTCAAAGGCAACCGAAAGAATTCAATGGGACCCCGTCATGGCCGAAAAAGCTGGTTACAAGCATTTCA
>CAYFER010000041.1:0-17195 GCA_964342185.1 uncultured Vicinamibacteraceae bacterium
ATCGTGCAGGCCCTTGACGCTGCCACGGGAGACCTGATCTGGGAGTATCGCCGTGGAGAGCAGTCTGAGCATCGAAGTGTGGGTGGTCCAGGTCCAGGACGGATGCATCGAAATATTGCGATCTATCAGGACAAGATATATCTGAACACCAGTGATGCTCATATCGTGGCTATTGATGCACGTTCGGGCGAAGAGATATGGTCAACTGATGTTGGTGGTGGCGCGGGATACCAGTACTCGAGTGGGTCCATTGTGGCAGATGGTCGCATTGTGTCTGGCCTAACCGGTTGTGGCCAATACCGTGACGACACCTGTTATATCGTGGCCTTGGATGCTGAGTCGGGTCGCGAGGTATGGCGCACGTCGACGATTGCGCGTCCAGGAGAAGCCGGTGGCGATAGTTGGGGCGACCTCCCGGTGATGTTTCGTGCTGGAAGTGATGCCTGGATTCCAGGAAGTTATGACAATCGAACCCGGACGATCTTTTTTGGAACTGCCCAGGCAAAACCGTGGGCGCGCGCCGTACGGGGAACAGATGGAGACGCGCTTTATACGAATTCGACACTGGCTCTTGACCCGGACACGGGGGCATTGAAGTGGTATTACCAGCATCTTCCTGGTGAAACCCATGATATGGACGAAGTCTTTGAGCGCATTCTCGTCGACATCGATGGAGAGAGGTCGGTGTTTAGCATGGGGAAAATCGCCGTATTATGGGACTTGGATGCCGAGACCGGACGTTTCAAGGCCGCACACGATCTTGGCTATCAAACACTTGTGGACATTGAACCATCGACTGGCCGAGTGACCTATCGCGAGGACATGATTCCGAAAATTGGCGAAGAGATATTTTGGTGTCCCAGCACGTCTGGTTTTAAGAGTTGGCGCGCGATGTCGTACCACCCTGAAACGGAAGCGTTTTATATCCCTGTTACATTGAATTGCGAGACAGCGGTATTTGGTCCGGTCGAGAAACGGCCTGGCGGTGGGGGAACGGGACCGGTACGTAGAACGAATCACGTGCACCCGGACAGTCCGGAACATCTCGGTGAATTTTTAGCCATGAGTGTACGAACGGGTGAAGTGCTCTGGCGCCATCGAGTGCGAACGCCGATCAACACGGCTGCCCTGACCACCGGCGGAGGATTGGCAGTTGCGGGTGACTGGGACCGCCACTTATACGTCTACGATGCTTTCAATGGAGAGATCCTGTGGCAGACACGTTTACCAACCTCTGTCCAGGGCTATCCAATTACCTATGCGGTCGAAGGAAAGCAGTATCTTGCTGTGCCCGTCGGCGGTGGCGGTGGCAGTTGGACTTCTTCAATCCCGATTCAGTTAACACCTGAAAAACGCCGGCCGGTTGGTGCGAACGGCATTTTTGTTTTCGCATTGCCTGATGAGTAATTCAGACTGTGACCGGTGAGTGAGCCAGTCGGACCTCTCTAAACAGGTCTCGCAATTGCTATCTGTGTTCGACCACCACAACGCCCCACGGTCGTTCGCCCACGGCTATGGTTTCGAGCACTTCCATGGTGTCTGTGTCGACGACAGAAACATCGTTCGAAGGTCCATTGGCAGTGTACAAACGTGAACCATCTGGGCTCAAAGCGATTCCCCACGGGCGTGTCCCGACAGTGACAGAGCTGACCGTAGAGCCAGTAGTCGAATCGAGAGCTACGACCGTTCCTCCTCTTCCTGTTGCTACGTACACCAAGGCTCCGTCGGGAGAGACTGCAACGCCCATTGGTCTCGAAGGATCTCCGGGGACGTCCATAGTAGTAACTACTTCATGGTTTGAAGTGTCGACAACAGACACCGAGCCGCCATTCTCCGCGGTGACGTAAGCCCGGGTTCCGTCAGGAGAGAATGCTGATGTGCGTGGTCGAGGTCCCACCCCAAACTGTTTGATCACTTGACTGCTCTCGACGTCGATAACGGAGACCTGATTATGCTCTTCGGAGGTGACATAAACGACACTGCCATCAGGGCTGGTAGTGACGCCCTCAGGTTCATCGCCGACTTCGAGTACCGCCAGGATGTTCCCGGTTTCGATATCAACAACGCTAGCGGTTCCCATGTCCTCGTTGGCAACGTAGAGACGCGATCCGTCACGATTTAAAGCGACCTGCTCAGGGTCCGTGCCACCTTGGATAATTCGGATCACCTGTCGAGTGGGAAGATCCACGACCCCAATTCCGTCCGCTGCTCTGTCCGGTGGTGGAAGTGTACTCTCGTCAATTCCTGGCGGTGCCGGTGGGGAGCCACTCAGAGCGACGAAGAGTTGCTGTCCATCAGGACTTGACTTGATCCCACGGGGACGTTTCCCCAGCGGGAGAGTCGTTGTGACTTCATGAGTATCACCCGTAATAAACGTCACATCGCCGGAACCTTCGTTGGTGACATAGACCCAATAGGGTGGCGGTGCCGTCCGCGAGAGGGTCGCGGTATCTGACTCGTCTGATACAGGCAGTTCAGACACGTCGTTGCTACAGCCGATCAGAGTAGCAGTGATGCAGAGTAGGCCGGTCTGAAAGAACCAAATGTTTCGCATGGCGACTCCAAGAGCAAAGAAAGTGCTTCGCCCATGTTAGGGACATGGGGGCGGTCCGTCAAAGTGCATGTTGTGTCAGTCTCTGCGCGTGATGTCATCGAGCAATGAGAGCGGCCTGCAGAAGGAATCATATATGGTGTGATCTAGGCAGGGTAAACGATGCTACGAATTGGTTATTGATAGATTGCAGTGTTTCGCCGATCGGGATTTTTCCTTGCGATTCGGTCACGTTCAATGGCACGCTGTATTCAGGTGTCGTTTGCAGTGGCCTGGAGCAGTGATTCTATTTATTGAATCGTCAACGACTATAGGTCGGTGGTGACTGTCTTGCCTTCATCTGAATCCGTAACATCCAGTTGACAGACTGCACTTAACCCAATCACGGATGCGAGTTCTGTTTGTAACAGTCGAGGTCTGTTGGTGATCAGAGAGCCCGAGCAATTGCGTGAAGACCGTCCAGTACTGGAGGCGACCAACGTCTACAAGAGTTACCGTCGAGGAGACCATGTGGTCACTGCGCTAAACGGGGTAACTTTAACGATTTCAGCCGGTGAGCGTGTGGCTGTCATGGGACCGTCTGGCTGTGGAAAGTCGACGCTGTTGCATTTATGTGGAGCTATGGATCGTCCTAGTAAAGGAGAAGTTCGCTTGGAAGGACAGAGACTGTGTTCTCTGGATGACGATCAATTAACGCGGTTGCGCCGAAGGCAAGTTGGTTTTGTGTTTCAGTCATTTAATCTGATGCCGACATTAACGGTTGCTCAAAACATCGGACTTCCGTTGTTGCTGTCGGGTTCGGGTGAGGGTGAGGCCAGGACCGCTGCGGAAGAGTTGGCCGAACGCGTTGGCTTAACACCTCGTCTGGATCACTTGCCGCAACAACTGTCGGGTGGAGAAGTTCAGCGGGTAGCTATCGCCCGAGCGGTTATTCACGAGCCGACTGTACTCATTGCGGATGAGCCGACCGGTAATCTTGATTCGGATAATGGGCGGCGAATTCTCGAATTACTTCTTCAACTAAACGAACAATCGCGAACCGCCATCATTTTGGCAACCCACGATGAGAGCGTCGCCCACCAACTCGATAGGATCGTCAGTTTGCGGGATGGACAGGCTCTTAATACCGCCTCGTGAATCTTTTTCGTTGGTTTATCGTTCGGCATTTGCGACGCGAGCTTCTTCGGACCATTGTCACGGTCAGCGGAGTGGCAATAGGGATCGCGGTTGTGTTGGCAATTCGCCTGTCGAATGCCTCATCGGTTCGAGGTTTTGAAGCAGCGCTGGAATCGATTTCCGGACAGGTGTCACTTGAGGTGTTTAGCCCTGGAACCGGTGTTCAGGAGGATCGCCTGAGTGACTTGCAGTGGCTAAGTGAGTTCGGTGCAGTAAGTCCAATCATTGATGGCGATGTAATGGTTCGTGCCGCTGAAGGTAACGATACTGCAGAGCTCGTGCGGGTGCTGGGCGTTGATATTCTTCGCGATCGACCATTTCGTGACTATCGACTGGTCGATCAAGGTAGTAGTCCTTTCGAGAGTCCTCCACGCGTAACCACCCAAACATTTTTGACGCTACTGACGGCCTCTGACTCAATTGTTGTGACTCGGGCTTTTGCTGGGCGCCACGGTCTTGATGTCGGTAGTGATGTTGAAATGCTCGTAGGAGACCGTCGTGTTCCTCTGGTGGTGCGAGGATTGCTGGGGCAGGATGGTCCCGGCCAGATGTCGAGTGGCAATTTTGCGTTAATGGACATTGCGGCTGCCCAGCTTGCACTGAATCGGTTTGGAGCCATTGATCGGATTGACATTCAACTTGATAGTGATTGGGTAATCGACGAGGCCGAAGCCGCAATTAGCGCTCGTTTGCCAGCTGGTTTATCAGTGCAGCGTCCCGAGCGTCGGAGCGCGCAGGTGGAAACCATGCTGGCGGCATTTCATTTTAATTTGTCGGCATTGTCGTATATCGCTTTATTGGTTGGTCTGTTCCTGGTGTACAACGCCGTTACGGTTTCGGTAATTACTCGCCGCGCTGAAATAGGGATGCTTCGGGCGATTGGCACATCACGAGGACGAATCCTTTCTCTGTTTCTCGGCGAGGCGTTAATAATGGTCTTTGTTGGGTGCACCCTTGGTGTGCCCTTTGGGCAAGTGTTGGCTCGGCTTGCCGTGAATTTGACAGCCTCTACGGTTAATACGTTCTGGGTGGCCGCTGCGGCCACGGTTCCGGAACTAAGCCTGACAGACGTAGGCTGGTCGCTTCTGATTGGTGTGCCACTTGCACTTGCGGGCGCCTTGGCGCCAGCTTACGAAGCAGCGAAATTGACCCCACTGGCAGCGGTGCGCGGAGAACCGGACCTCTCTATTCGTCAGCGTGTGTCACGGTGGTATGTCATCGCGCCACTGACGCTGTTTGTTGTCGCAGGAGTGTTGTCAAGGCAGCCGCCCGTATCAGGGTTGCCAATATTTGGGTTGGGCGCCGCCCTTGCCGTTGTTTTTGGAGCCGCACTGCTCGTTCCTGTCGTTTTATCTCAACTGCAACAACTGCAGCGCTGGATGCCCTGGATGCAAGGGGTTGAGATCGTGATTGCAAGGGCTAATTTAGGTGCGTCGATTCGGCGACTGTCCATTTCGGTTGCCGCCCTCGTCGTGAGTTTGGCGATGATGGTTGCGATTGCAATCATGATTGGGAGTTTTCGTGAGACGGTCGTTTATTGGGTGGAACAAACGCTTCAAGCAGATCTCTTCATTTCAGGTGCACGACAGTCACCAGTTGGAAGTCGTGACGAGATTTCTCGTGATCTCGAGCAAGTGGTGGTTAATTTCCCTGAAGTAGTGGCGGTCGATGGATTTCGTGCGGTCAATGTGAGCTACGGCGAGTCGACGATTATCGTTGGTTCTGGCCGGTTTAATGTTTTACTGGAACATGGGAATCTTTTGTTTAAGGCACCACGTAATGGCCGCGAGGCGATGGCGGCTGCGATAGGAGAGTCAGCCGTTGTGGTCTCGGAGAGTTTCTCTCTCCGGTACGGCGTGCAAGTGGGCGACCAGATTTCACTGCCGACACCGAATGGGTCAAAGTTGGTTTCCGTGGCTGCAGTTTATTTCGATTACTCGAGTGACCGTGGATTGGTTGTGATGGATGAACCGTTATTCGATCGTTATTACGACGATCGCCGACCGTCCGGTTTGACGGTCTATTTGAGGGATGGCAGCGACGCAGTGTCGGTGCGCGAGGGTCTGTTGTCCTCACTAGCGCAGGATTCCCCAGTGTTTATCAATACGAATGCGTCGCTTCGTCAGGGCGTTCTCGAGGTGTTTGATAGTACCTTTGCCATCACGTACGCGCTTGAAGTTATCGCGATATTTGTTTCGATGTTTGGGGTTGCAACGACATTGCTGACACTGACTCTTGAGCGACGCAGAGAGATTGTGATGTTGCGATTGGCCGGAGCGGAACGCAGCCAATTACGATGGATGATTATGGCAGAAGCCGGCTTATTGGGTGGGGTCAGTCTTGGCCTTGGATTGATTGTGGGTATGGTCTTATCGCTCATTTTGATTTTTGTGATTAATGTTCAAAGTTTCGGTTGGACAATACAGTTTCACTTTCCCGTACTGTTCTTAGTCCAATCATCGCTGTTCATTTTGATGGCCACTGCGGTGTCAGGTCTCTATCCCGCACGTCTGGCGGCAAGGTTTACGTTCGCAGACCTGAGAGAGGACTGAGAGAGTACTGTTTGGCTGAAAGTTCGATGTTGCGAGTCGTGGCTGCCTCTGGGAGGCGCCTGGCGTGTGGAGTTTTGCTGGCGATGTGTGTGCTCGCGCCTGTCGCGAGTCAAGTCTCACGTGATGGCTGGATGCAGGTGCAACCCGATCGAGCCCTTGAGTTCCCACGTGACCATTGGAGTCATCCCGACTATCGGATTGAATGGTGGTATTACACGGGAAACTTGGAAGGAGAACGTGGTCAGCGATTCGGATATCAGCTAACGTTTTTCAGAGTGGGCATTGATCGCGTGCCCACCAATCCATCCGTATGGTCTGTTCGGGACCTGTATATGGCACATCTGGCCGTGACCGATATAGACGGTGGGCGGCATTTAATGAGTGAGCGACTGAATAGGGCAGGTGTCTCATGGGCAGGTGCGCGAACTGACCGACTCGAGGTCTGGAACGAGGACTGGCGCCTTGAGGGAAAAGACGGAACTCACGTTCTTCGAGCAGTCAGCGGCGATGGAGCATTCAGTGTGGACTTGGTGCTCGATGCGACCCAGCGGCCGGTGCTGCATGGCCGCGACGGTTTTAGCCAGAAAGGGCTGCAGGCTGGCAATGCGTCCCATTATTATTCGCTAACGCGGATGGAGACGACGGGTGAAATACAACTGGGTCGTGATTCGTTCACTGTGTCTGGATTAAGTTGGATGGACCACGAATTTGGAACGACATTTCTTGAGCCCTCTCAGCAGGGGTGGGACTGGTTCTCCTTGCAATTAGAGGATGGAACTGACTTTATGGTGTATATGTTGAGACAACAAGATGGCGCATCCGATTCGCACTCAAGTGGCACGTTGATTCTTCCAGATGCGCAACCGGTGATTCTTGGTCCGACGGACGTTGTTCTGTCTCCGGGTCGCACGTGGGAGTCCTCCAGTAGTGGTGCTCGGTATCCGGTTGAGTGGACAATTCAGGTTCCCGACCAGGACCTGCATCTCGAGGTGTTGGCGGCAGTGGACAGTCAAGAGCTTCATACAGAACAGTCAACGGGCGTGACATATTGGGAAGGTGCTGTGTTGGCAGAGGGGACACGGGCCGGACAACCGATAACCGGTCGAGGGTTTCTCGAAATGACAGGTTATTCCGGGCGTCCCATGAGTGAGGTACTTCGCTAGCGTCATGACGTCACGCGAATCGTCGAATTTGTAATAGTGGTGTCGACTAGGGCCTGGTGAGGGTAAAATAGATCGAGGAGAAGACATGTCTCATAGCGTGCGCATGCTGGTGTTGCCCGTTGTTTTGGTTGTAGTCGCTGTGGTTACCGTAATGGCGCATCTCGCGCCCACTAAGACCATGCCTGATGCTGACGCCGTGGTCACGGAATCGCCTAATCATATCCAAGTGTGGTTCACCCAGGACCCGGATCCTGCGGTCAGTCAGCTCTCGTTAGACGGTCCGACCGGTAGTGTTGAACTGGGGAAGACAACGGTTGCGTCTGAAAAGTCCCTAATGGCGACGGTCCCGGATTCACTCCGTCCGGGGAGCTACGTTGCCCATTGGCGGTCGGCTGGTGATGATGGTCACGTCCGACGCGGCGAGTTTGCGTTTACCGTGCGCGAAGCTAACGAGTAGCCCACATACAGAGACATCGTTTTGGTGGACTGTGAAACTTTGGCCCTGGTGTTCTTGTCTGCGGCCAAGCTAATCACTTACTGTGCTTTCTTTGGTTTAGTTGGTGGTCTCGCTGTCCAACTCATTATCGTACCGCTCTGTCAGCGTAACGCTACACATCTTCAGCAGCTACCGAAAACAATTGGCCATCGGATGCAGTTCGTCGCCGTTGGCTCGGCCGCCCTATTGGTCTGTGCGTTGTTAGTTCGCCTTTACGCGCAGACGTACTCGGTGTTCGGTCTGGATGAATCCGTGACATTGGAATTACTCCGAGTAGTTGCGTTTGAGACGCGGTGGGGAAGCCGATGGATGCCTCAAGTGTACGCGACAGGAATCGTCGCGGTGGGCGCGGTGCTGCTGCTCGCAAGATCAAAGGTCGGTTGGTGGTTAACCGTGAGTGGCGTGGTTGTTTTGGCAATAACTTTGCCACTGACTGGGCACGCGATGTCCTATTGGGAGGACAGTGCCCTTCCTTGGTTGCTGCAAGTCGGCCATGGAGTGGCTGCAGCATTGTGGCTTGGCACGTTGTTGGCAGTGGTCGTTGCATTACGTAGCGTGCAGCCAAGTGCGACGGTGGATTCGCCCCAACTCTCTGCGGCATTAGTGAAGAGTTTTTCTCCGGTCGCGGTGGGGGCCGTTAGTGTGGTGCTGGTGACGGGCTTTACGACAGGAATGTTCTACGTTGAGCACTGGAATCAATTGTGGGAGACGACCTATGGGTTGGTGCTTTTAGGCAAAGTGTTATTGGTGCTTGTGACTGGGGCCGTTGGGGCGTATAACTGGAAGATCATGCGGCCTCGCCTGGACACTGCTGACGGGGCAAGGGTTTTGAGTAGGTTGGCAAGTCTAGAACTTGTTATCGCCGTGATGGTTCTTACGTTGACGGCCGTGTTGGTTCACTTGCCAATGCCTCATGAATAGATTTGACGCTACTATTTTGAGTATGTCGTTTACCGGACATGGAGATATCAAATGACGAGTTTGACTGTTTCGCGCCGTCGCTTTATACAAACTGCGGGTGCCGCCAGCGTATTGGTGCCCACTTCAGTGAAGGGATATTCCGGGGTTGAAATGGCGCCCACGGAGAGCCAGGAGGCGCCGCAGGTTGGGATGTCTAAATGGGAGCTCGATACGCCGTCGCTGTGCGTAGACCTTGATGCGCTAGAAGCAAATCTGGCTACGATGGAACGGACTGTGTCACGCAACGGTATTGCCAGTCGGCCACATGCCAAGACGCATAAGTGTCCGGCTATTGCCAAGCTCCAATTGGAAGCCGGGGCGGTTGGGATTTGCACGGCAAAGATCAGTGAAGCGGTGGCGATGTTTGATCACGGGATTGAACAGCTTCTGATGACGACAACGAATGTGACACCGTTCAAAATTGAACGGGCCATGAGTTTGCGTAAGTCGTGCGCTGGTTTTATTCAAGCCACCGATACTCCTGAAAATGCACGACTGTTATCTGAGGCGGCGCAGGCGGCCGGAGTTGTCGCGGACGTGGTTGTTGATGTCGACTCAGGTGGGCACCGAACGGGGATTACGCCTGGACAGCCAGCGCTTGCGTTAGCACAGCTAATAGACCAGCTGCCGGGACTTCGGCTGCGTGGATTGCTCTGTTACGACGGAGGATCGCAGCATGTGAAGGGATTCGCAGCTCGCAGAGCCCGAACATTGGAGCGTTTGAGTCCGGCAACGGAAACCAAGCTTCTGATGGACCGGTCGGGTCTCAATACTGCAATATTCAGTGGAGGTGGCACGGGGACTTACAACATTGATCACGAAACTGTCGGGCTCACGGATGTACAAGTGGGAAGTTATGTATTCATGGATGCTCAATATCTAGGTATCGGTGGTGCATCAAATGACGAGGTGTATGCGGATTTTGAGCCGTCTCTCACCATTCTCGCGACGGTCTTAAATGCGCAGTATGAGGGACGGGCCACGACCGATGCCGGAGCCAAAGCATGCACAATTAATCAACCTTGGCCGATCGTCAAGGGAGAGACTGGCATGATTTATCGGTCGGGTTCTGATGAGTTTGGTTCGATTCGATATGAAGATTCGAGCCGAATCTACGATGTCGGCGATAAATTAGAGTTGATCGTCTCCCATTGTGACCCCGTAGTGAACCTGTATAACCATATGTATGCTGTTCGCGGGGATGTGGTCGAAGCGGTGTGGCCGATCGCAGCTCGAGGTATGTCGGCCTGACGCGGGCACCGGAGCAGTGAACGGCTTAGGTTCCGGTTTCAGAAACCGTTACTGCGTCTGCTTCTGACTGGTCCTCAGAAGCAGCTTCCAGGATGCCAACGACGTCATCCCAGTCATGCATGTTGATGGCGTCGTAGTCTGCGGGGCACCCGAAGTCTCTGGGTTGGGGTGCGGTTGTATTGCCTAACGTCACGCACAGTCCACAACCGATGCATTTATCAACGCGAACCGCACACACCCAGCGGTCGTTAGCGTCTTTTTCTTCGACGATGCAGTCTTCTACCGGGCAGGCTGCTTGGCAAATTGAACAAGCGAACGCTCCGAAACAACTTTCTGGATCAATCACAGCAATCCGTTTCGGCGCCCTCTTGCGAGGGTTATTCATCAACTTAGTCCACATAGCTTGTCAATTATATAGTAGACGGCTGTTAGAGGCAGATTTAGGTCTCTACCAACCGCAGCAATCCGTCTTGAAACCACAAGTCGGACAGCGCCAGACGGCGTGCATTCTGAACATTTCAGCACCGCAACGTTCGCAGACTACAGCTGATTCGGATAGTTTCTTTGCATTAGATTGAGGTGCGGGTGGTCGCTTCTCAGGTTCGGCCATGGTTCTGTAAATTATAGACTGGCACATAACCGTGGTCAGTCACGGTTGTAATGTAGTCGAAATTTTTCCAATTATGAGATTAGTGATGCTCTTTCTAGGTAGTCGAGACAATCTCTTGAATCGTGTAACTCGGACCGGTGTGGTGGCATTACCGTCTGTAAAAGGTGTGATTATTGCCAGCATCCTGTTTGTTGCTACGCCTGTGACGGTGTCAGCCGATGGGATCGTGACGCTGTTCGCCGGACGATCGTTTGAAGGGAAGCTGTCGGAACGGGTGGCAACATACGGTGTCTCTCTGGCGAACATGGCCGGAGGGATCTTTGGATTCGAAGTCGATGGTTCTCAAACTGCTCGGTCTGAAACGGATTCGCTCTTTGATACTCAGACAAAAGTTACTGCCGTTAATGGCAACGTGATTCTTGGTATCCCGATAGGGGCTGTCAGGCCCTATGTTGTGGGAGGCTTGGGCTGGTTTCGGATGGATAATGCCAGCCAGCTACAGACCGTTAGGCATGACGGTCTTGGTACCGCGATGGGTGTGGGAGTTATGGGGTTTCTGTCGAATCAGTTCGGCGCGCGCGTTGACCTGCGTTACAACCGGGCCATCGCCGTGGGCAACAAAGTATTGGATGTAAAACTTGAGAGTTTTAAATATGCTCGTTTTACGGCCGGTCTCGTGTTGCGCTTCTAGGGTTTGGGGTAGGAAGGTATGATGACAGTGGAGGAAATCGCGAGTGGATGAACGCACACAGGTATTTTGGGCGAGTGCTTTAGGTGCTGTGGTTGGTGGAGTGTGTGGCTGGCTGTACTTGACCGAACGCGGGCGTGAGGTGAAATCAGACCTAGCACCGTTTTTTGACAGTGTTGTAGATGAGATTCACCAGGCCCAGCACACTGTCGACAAGGCGCGGATAGCTGTTGTCGAGGGCAAGCGCGCTTTGGATGGGGTTCTTCGCGCAACCGCAGATTAGGCCGAATAAGTGGGAATGATGGTGTAGGCCACGGCCTTCATTCAGAGCCGATATTTCCCTGAATAATTTAGGCATCCAGGATGCTGCGTCGTTGTCTATTCACCTCCGGGTAATGTCGGTCGGTATGGTTTGTTGACCAGCTCACTGTATTCTTAGACGATGCGCATTGCGTACCAAGGGGTAATTGGGGCATACAGCGAAGCTGCTGCGCTTCGGTTTAACGATTCAGCCGATTTAATGCCATGTCCAGCATTTGAAGATGTCTTTAAAGCTGTCGACGACGGGAAAGCGACTCACGGTATCTTACCGATTGAGAATACGATCGGCGGGACGATCCACCGCAATTACGACTTGCTGTTAGAGTACGGATTGCCAATCGTCGCTGAGATCAAGTTGCCGATTGTCCATCATCTGATTGTCAACGAAGGGACGAGCCTGGAACAGGTTCAGCGCGTCTATTCGCATCCGCAAGGATTAGCGCAATGCGAAGGCTTTTTGCGCCGACTCGCCGGTGTTGAAATTGTTGCGACCTACGATACGGCCGGCAGTGCGAAGATGATCAAGGAAGAGTCGCTGACTGACAGTGCGGCCATCGCATCCGAACGAGCGGCACGTCATTTTGGGTTAGAGATATTGCAATCAGGGATCCAGGATTACGCGGACAATATGACGCGATTTTTGTTCGTGAGCAAGGACGCGACTCCACTAGGGCCACCCGATAAGACAACTATTGTTTTTACCGTGTCGAACGAGGCCGGCGCGTTGTTCAAGGCTTTGAGTGTCTTTGCGTTGAGAGATATCGACTTAACGAAACTGGAGAGTCGTCCGATTCCGGATCGACCTTTTGAGTATCTGTTTTACGCTGATCTCAATGCGAATCGCGAAGACCTTCGTTGCGCCCGCGCACTGATGCATTTGGCCGAGTTTGCACCCTCGCTTAAAACACTCGGGTCATATCCTTCGTGGAAAGACGCGTAGATCTTGGCCACGGCTGCGCTCGGCTCGCCTGAGCAGTCCTGGGGCGCGAGCGTGGTCGCCGCGTGTGGTGACCGACACTTGATCAGAATCAGCGGTTATCAGGGCATGGTGAGACCTTGTGGATAGTGACAATTATCCACTGCGGTCGGCTGGTTTTCATTGAGTACACGGTGTGATGGGTGTTTCGGATGAGAATGATGGTATGGCAAATCGCTTGGCTGACGAGTTAAGTCCCTATCTACTTCAGCACGCGGATAATCCAGTTGATTGGTATGCCTGGGGCGACGAGGCATTCGAGCGATCGAGAGCTGAGGCAAAACCAATTTTTCTTTCGATTGGCTATTCGACCTGCCACTGGTGCCATGTGATGGCACACGAATCATTTGAGAACGAGGACGTCGCGTCATTCCTCAATGAACAGTTTGTGCCGGTCAAAGTGGACAGAGAAGAGCGCCCTGATGTTGACCGGGTATATATGGCGTTTGTCCAAGCGACGACGGGGTCTGGCGGTTGGCCGATGAGCGTCTGGCTGACACCTGACCTGCGTCCCTTTTTTGGCGGAACTTATTTTCCCCCGACCTCACGTTATGGACGACCAGCCTTCATTGAGGTGCTGAGACGAATGGCTGAGATGTGGTCGACGGAGCGCGGTAAATTGGTGGCGTCGGCAGACCAGGTGATGGAGCGGTTGCATCAGGCTCACGTTAATAGGTCGAGCAGTCCGGTTACTCAATCTTCTGGGATTGCCTCTGTTGAGGCCATAAGTCTGGGTTGTGGACAATTTGAAAGTGTTTTCGATACGACGCATGGTGGCTTTGGCGGACCGCCAAAGTTTCCGCGACCGTCCGAACTCTTGCTACTGATGCGCGAGCATTACCGGGGTGGCAATCCGAGACTCCGGGAGATGGCATTGGAAACGCTTCGTGCCATGGTCAAGGGGGGAATACGCGACCATGTGGGTGGTGGATTTCATCGGTACTCTGTCGATGGTGAGTGGAGGATCCCGCACTTTGAGAAGATGTTGTATGACCAAGCACAACTAGTGGTGGCATGTCTTGAAGCCGGTCAGTTGGCTGGAGAAGACAATTTTTATGAGGTTGCGTTAGACACGCTGGATTATGTAGCACGGGAGCTAACCAGCGACGAAGGAGGGTTCTTGTCCGCGCAAGATGCTGACAGCGTTGCCCCGGAACATGCGGGAGAGCCCAAAGCACCGTCGATTGAAGGCGCATTTTATCTGTGGACGCAGGAGGAACTCGTAGACCTTCTAGGTCACGATGCGGACATCGTTATTCATCGGTTTGGAGTAGCACCTTCTGGTAACGCGCCGCATGATCCGACGGGAGAGTTTCTGGGAAAAAATCAATTTTTCATCGCTAAGAGCATGGATGATGTTTCGCATGATATCGGGATGGACGTACCTGCAATCAAAGCACGACTCGTCGAGGCTCGAAACACACTTCGAGAGCATCGTGCGAAGAGACCGCACCCGCATTTGGATGACAAAGTGTTAGCTGCGTGGAATGGTCTGATGATTGCGGCTGCGGCGCGTGCTGCCCGCGTCGTTCCAGGAGGCGCTCCTCAAGCCACGCAGATGGCTGAGCGAGCGGCTGAGTTTGTGAAAGATGCACTGTGGGATTCGACATCTGGCGTGTTGCGCCGTTGTTATCGTGACGGGCAGGCCTCGATTGATGGCTACTGTGAGGACTATGCCTTCGTGATTTGGGGATTACTCGAATTATTCCAATCTACCGGGAAGCCGGAATGGCTCGTGTTTGCAAAACAACTTCAAGCCAAGCAGAATCAATTGTTTTGGGATGACGTCGAGGGTGGATGGTATAGCACGACAGGTGAGGATTCATCGGTCCTGCTGCGGGTCAAAGATGACTATGATGGCGCTGAACCGTCGGCCGGGTCGGTGTCCGCGTTGAATTTGTTAACGTTTTCCCATCTTGATACCGATGCGGATACTGTCCGGAAAGTCGAGAAGGCATTAGCGAGATTCGGGCTGGAATTAGGGCAGGCCGCTCGAGTGGTTCCGCTGATGACGGCGGCACTGGCGCAGTACCATACCGGTTTGACGCAGGTCGTAATAGTTGGCCCGCCTGGGCGAACCGATACGGAGGAACTGACCCAGGTGCTGCGGTCCATCTATTTACCGTTTTCTGTCGTGGTCCACCTGCAGCCCGGTCCACAACAGACCAGACTTGCTCAGCACCTACCGTTCACTGGTACGATGACGATGCTTGATGGGAAGGCAACGGCGTATCTGTGCAGCGGTTTCTCCTGTCAGGAACCGACGACGAATCCTGAAGACTTTGGCGAGCAGCTTCGAGCGCTGCAAAAAGAGATGCGATGAAATTTACTGTAGAGGTGTTATTGAAGGGCCATGATGTTGTTGTTGATGAAGTGATCGAACTGGATGCTCCCGAGCCGCATGAGTGGACCGACGACCATGTGCACGAGATTCTTCGGTTGACACTGGCGAGTTTTGATCGAGTCCAGAATCCTGACGCCGAGGTGCGAGAGGTGGCGCTGCGTGGCTTGAGTTGGATTGTCACACCGGTTGATAAAGGGGTGGCGATTGCGATTGAGATTCCCAGTGGTGCGGTTGTCGCCGGACCGTTCTTGGCTGATGTTGACCCGTTGACCGCGGCTATTGACCGTGTAATGGCGAAGTCGAGACAGGATGTGGAGACAGTGCATTGACGGTGAGATGACGACGTAATACAGAGAACGATGACTAGAGTAGATGCAGACGCACTCGAGCATCACGAACTGGAGCGAGTGTTTATCGCGGCGCGACTAAAAGAAGCACAGCGAGTCGAGGAAGTGTTGACGTTGGAAGGTGTGGACTATGTGGTAAACGTGGAGCCGTTTGTCTCTGGATTATTTTCGGCGTTTCGACCACGGAATGGTGCAGTGTTTTACGTCTCGTTAACTCAGGCAGACTACTCTCGCACAAAACTTATCGAAGCTGGACTCGGCCGAGGGGTAGTTGCACCGGAATTGTGAGGGCAGGTGGATGGATATGTTGTTGTGTGATGGTGACGGGAAGAAGGAGAACGAATAATGCGATGTCATCAAGTGACACTTGGATGGACACTTGGACTGACTGTGCTCGGGACTGCGTGTGGAGGTGGCGGGATGCCCACGGATACTGCTTCGACTGAACCGTCTGCAGCTAACGACACGGCGGTCTCGGCAGACCCTGACGCTATTCGCCCATTTGAAGTTAATGTGCCACAGGAAGTGTTGGATGACCTGAAGGTGCGACTGGCGAGGACTCGCTTCCCAGATGAGATTGACGGTGCTGGATGGGACTACGGAGCGAATCTTGAATACATGAAAGAGTTTGTCGACTATTGGCGAGATGAATTTGATTGGCGAGAACAGGAACGACGATTAAATGAATTTGATCACTACGTTACCAATATCGACGGATTAGATATCCATTTCATCCACCAGCGTTCTGAGGTCCCTAACGCGAGACCGTTGATCATCACCCATGGCTGGCCTGGCTCCGTCGTTGAGTTCATCAAGGTGATTGGGCCACTGACGGACCCGGAGGCCTATGGTGGAGATCCAGCTGACGCGTTTCATGTCGTGGCACCTTCGATTCCTGGGTTTGGGTTTTCTGACAAACCGACGGAACCTGGTCACAATTCCGCGCGGATGGCCGTCTATTTTGCAAAACTCATGGAGCGTCTTGGGTATGACCGGTACGGTGCGCAAGGGGGGGATTTTGGGAGTGGAATCATGCGCCAATTGACTATCCAGCATCCCGACCGCGTGATTGGCCTTCATCTGAACTTTGTGTCGGCTGGTCCACCACCTGATGGTTACGAAGCGCAAACTGAGGTTTCTCAAGAAGAATTGGATCGGGTACGAGAACGTCAAGAATATTCAGCGAACGAACGGGGATACAGTGCGATTCAACGGACGAAGCCACAGACCATTGGAACGGCGCTGAACGATTCGCCCGTCGGGCAGGCCGCATGGATTGTCGATAAGGTGCGGTGGCTTTGTGACCGGGGTGACGATCCGGTGTGTCAGACGATTACTCGTGATGAAATACTCACTGATATCACCCTTTATTGGGTGACCGGGACCGCTACATCGTCCGCGCGGCTCTATTATGAATCAAGGGTCATGGCGACAGGTCAACCCGACCCGTATATTGAGGTTCCCGTCGGAGCGGCATTGTTTCCAGCAGAGATTACGTTACCTCCACGGGCCTGGGCAGAAGCCCGCTACAACATAGTTCACTGGACCGAGATGCCTCGTGGTGGACATTTTGCTGCGCTTGAAGAACCAGAACTTTTTGTCGAAGATGTGCGGTTGTTTTTTTCTAATTTAGATTGAAAACTGGGCAAACTGGACAAAAGTAAATAGAGAATCAAGCCGAGGTGGCGAAACTGGCAGACGCACAGGACTTAAAATCCTGTGGGGTTAACGCCCCGTGCGGGTTCGATCCCCGCCCTCGG
>CAYFER010000042.1:0-15210 GCA_964342185.1 uncultured Vicinamibacteraceae bacterium
CCTGTGCGGCAAGCTCTGGTGACTGCAACGCCTGTTCCGTCACCTGCCGCACCTGTGAAGGAAGTCGGTCGTCAACCTTCCGACTCAACCGAAACTCCGGCCGTTCGACCGTGACATGCCCGCTACCCATCCGCACACCGGAGTCGATCCATTGTTCGTGGGTCGCATCCCCGAGGCTGTAGCTAAACACGCACAGTCCACCACCGACCACCATCGCCGACGCAGTCAGGAGACTACGCCGTAATTGGCGACGCAGGTTCCGAAAGGCCAATTTCAGAATGACGCCAACGCGGAGTGGTTGTGACCGGGATGAAATAGGCGTACCGTCCACTTAAATCCCTGACAGGGTATCAGCCGGAGGCACACGACCGGCGCGGAACGCGGGATAGAGTGCCGAAGCCAGTGCCGTGACGAGTAACGCACCGGCACTCAGCACCCACGACTGCGGATGAAACGTCACTTGTAAACTTGGTGTCAACAACGCTCCCAGTACCGTCACGTCGGTCCCCAGAAGTCCACTCAGGTCTGGTGGCCAGTTGGCCAACCAAAATGTCATTGGCAGGGCCAGCATGACACTCAAAGTAAGACTAACCACACCGATTGCGAGTCCTTCCGATAACACCACCGCCCACACCGAGCGCGGAGTCGCCCCAAGGGCCAGCATGACGGCAAATTCTCGCCGCCGTTCATACGTGGCCATCAACATTGAATTCGCCACGCCGAACATAGCCACACCGAAGACCAGCAGAACGATGACAAAATAAAGTCCGCTTGCCAGTGCCACATACTCCACCATGGCCGGATTGAGAACGGTCCACGGCACCACTTCAATCGGGGCAGTTACCGGCGGTAACGCGTCAAACAACCGGGCCGCGGTCGGCTCCGCGAGATTCGGGTTCGCGGTCGCCACTGCAATCTCATGAATCCGCCCCGGCGGCAACACCACAAGCGTTTGGAGATCGTGAATTGGCATTACGACATAGGTGACATCAATCTCCGGTAACCCGGAATTAAAAATGCCGACGAGAGTATACAGGTCGTTTGCCATCGACCCATCCGCACCAGAGGTCACGACCACGAGTTCATCACCAAGACTCGCAGACAACTGCCGAGCCATTTCCACGCCGACCAGCAGTTCATTCTCGCCCGCAATTGGTAATCGTCCTTCAGCAAGATTCTCCAAAAACCGCGTCAAGGCCAGTTCCCGCACCGGATCGATACCCATGAATAATCCGGCACTGGTCGCCTCACCTGAACTCACCATCCCTCCCGTATACACACGTGGGGCGGCAGCCACCACCGACTGGTCGGCATCGATCGCCTGCAACCACGCCTCGACATCCACCCCGTCACGGCCACCGATCGTGTCGTATAACCCTCGGTCGGGCCGGAAGTCCGCGTCGTGAATTTCAACCTGTCCGTTGACCAACGAAGTGGCACTCTCGACCATCTGCACCATGAAGCCGTCGGACCAACCGACTACAAAAATGCAAGCGGTAAATCCCACGGCCAAGCCTAGCGCTGTGAGCGTTGTGCGTTTGCGATTCCGGCCCAGGTTGCGCCAGCCGATGCGCAACCACGGCGATTGATTGTTTGGCACTTAAGTTACTGACCGCGTTGTAGATTTCTGAGAGAGAAAAAAGATTGATCAATATCGATGTCAAAGACCAGCTGTTCGTAAATAATCTTTGTCGTTTCACTGGGCTTGTCGGCGGGCACCATCTCCATGACTGCGGGCACTGTCCGTCCACCAAGATTCGTAAATTCGCTGTACCGCATGGTTCGAGCCAACTCACCATCCTCAGCGTAGAACCGGGTCCAAAGCGGCATATAGTCAGCTTGGCGCACTTGATAATCAACATGTCCCCACACGACAGCCGCCTCGGGTTTCGGAGTTAAGCGAAATTCCCATACTTTCACACCATCCCGGTCACCGTCGTAAGTGAATTCAATGAAGTAATCCTCGATTAACTGACTCTCTCTCACGAGGTCATCATTGGTAAAATGCGACCCCATCCACGCACCCGCCATCATCGAAGCCGGAATCTTGATCGCCCGATCAACCTTGGGGAGGTAATTCCAGATATCCTCAGTAGCCTTGAGGGTGGCTGTTCCGGCTTCTCGAGCCGGTGCCTGGACCCGTACCAGTGAGTAGTCGACCCCCAACGACCAGATTTCCATCGTCAATCCACGTTCCCAGTTCTCGGTCACAACCTCCATCCGTGCAACACCATGACTCGAATCCCCACGCAGAAGACGGTCGACCCGGTTGATGATCTCTTCAGCAGTTTCGGATGTCTGCGCGGATACGGTAATCGGGAAAAGAACAAGGCATATCAGTACACCGGCGATCGCTCTGACCGTCCGATCGGCCAAACTCAATAGTCCCATTAAACTGACCCCATTAGTTAGACAGCTACCGACAGAACGATACTTTTTTTCACTCTGGCAAACCGAACACAAAAAGACTATGTCCTGCGGCAGCGACAACGAATTGATCCCCGTCAACACCGAATGACATCGGTCCATTGGCAATCATCCCCCCAAGGGTTCTTCGCCAGAGAAGGTCACCAGTGCGAGCGTCGAGCGCATGAAAGTAGCCTTCACGATTGCCGGTAAACAACAGGTCAGCCGACGTCGTGAGAACCCCACTACTGGTAACGTCCGTCATGTCGAATCGCCAGCGTTCGCCGCCGGTCCCCGGGTCAATGGCTATAAGCGCACCCGTGCCTTGTGCTTCGGTCCAGTTGTTGATCGCGCCTCGACGAATGCCAGGAATAACAGGCGCCCCTGGTAACGCATTGCCGGGCCGGCCGCCCAAGAAGAGCCGCCCTGGTTCATATTCAGCTGGTTCAGCCTCGAAAATAGACCCGTACCCCTCCCAGGCCGACAGGTAAAACAGTTCGGTGCTCGGGCTGTATGACGGGGAGTACCAATTGGTTCCACCCTGAACACCAGGAAACGTTGGTTCTCCCTCTGCCTGCGGAGTTTCTACTGGTCGTCCATTGTCATCCAGACTCTCAGCCCAGTTCACGAAGACATACGGATCACCAGAAATAAACTGGCCGTTCTGCCGGTCAAGCACATAAAAGAACCCATTACGGTTGCCCCACAGCATGAGCTTGAGCGTGCTACCATCTTGCGCCGGGTAGTCAACCAAAACCGGAATCTGGACGGAGTCGTAGTCGTAATCGTCGTTAGGCGTAAATTGGAAATACCACTCAAGCTCGCCAGTGTCCGCATTGAGAGCCACTACACAATCGGAATACAGATTGTCACCAGGACGTTGCTCTGGATTCCAATCGGGACCCGGATTCCCAATTCCCCAGTACGTCAGATTCAGGTCGGGATCATATGAACCAGTCAACCACACAGACGCCCCACCGTGCATCCAAGCATCGCCGCCACCCCAAGTTTCGTGCCCGGGTTCGCCCGGACCGGGAATGGTGTAGAACCGCCACGCCTCCTCACCAGTATCCGCCTCGTACGCCGCGATGAATCCGCGGACGCCATACTCACCGCCAGCCACACCAATGATCACTTTGTCCTTGATAATAAGCGGTGCCAGCGTCATGGCGTAACCCTCGTCAGGACTGGCGATTTGCTTAAACCAGAGTGGTCGACCTGTTCTGGCATCGATCGCAATTAAGCGGGCATCGATTGTCGCCATAAACAACGTGTGGCCCAACATGCCGAGCCCGCGATTGACGCGTCCGCAGCACGGACGCGACAGATTCGACGGCGTGTACTCGTAACGCCAAAAAACACGCCCCAACTTCGCATCAAGTGCCACAACCGTATTTGGTGCCTCAGTCAGGTACATGATCCCGTCAACGACGAGCGGACTAGTTTGGAACACGTCAAGGGACTCAGCTTGATAGACCCACTTCAACTCGAGGTCCGCCACATTGTCCGCATCGATTTGATCTAGCGTGCTGTGCCGCTGGCTGTCATAGCCTCCGGAGTAAGTCAGCCAGTTTTCAGGTTCGTTCTCAGCATTGAGAATGCGATCGAACGTGACTCCGGCATCCTGACCCAACACGGCACCCGGACTTACGAGAAGCACACACAGAGCCATTAAACCTATTAGCGAAACAGTTCGTTCGACCATCAATCCAATCCCTCCACGCCTCGTAGGGTCAGCAAGTACGACATGACATCAGCAATTTCCTGCGTGGTCAACGTCTCCGCATATGACGGCATCGGTGACTCCTCGACCACGGTGAACTCCCGCAGTGTCGTCTTATCCAATGAACGCAGTTGCCCCTCATCGTCTATGAGTTGAACGGTGTAGGTGTCTTCATTCAGCCGGCGACCACTTACCACGGTGCCATCCGATAACACTGCCTGCACTGGACGATTGATCGGAATCATCGCTTGGTTCGGGTCAAGCAGTGCCGCTTGCAATGCTCCCGCCGTCCGCGACGCCGCAATAGCTGTTAACTCTGGGGCCATCCCGAGTGCCCCCGCGTCACCCAGACGATGACAACTGGTGCAGTCCCCTTTTCCCATGACTAATGATTCACCACGACTGGCATCACCCAATTGAACGTTGCTCGCATCAAGTTCAGCCATCGTTCGGACATAGGCAACCAGCGCAGTCAATTCCGAGTCGGCGTATTCGCCGGGCGGCATGGCCGTACCCTCGACACCATTACGGATCAGTGCCGCCAACTCAAAATCGGTTTGAGCACGCGGCGTAGCCGATGAAATGTCCGTACCCGGTACGCCCGCACCACTCTCGGCATGGCAGGCAACACAGGTAGTTCGATATAGGCGCAGCCCGTATTCAATATCCGCCTGTGCGTACTGTCCTACATGGTCTCCCTGTGCCAGTGCCGGATACGGTAAACCAGCCAGCAACAGTATGGTGCTACCGACAACAAGTGTTCTCATCGCAGTTCGAAGAATACCTTGGGTCATCTTATAAATGGTATCACCAGAGCGGCGAGCCAACTAAAAGAAGCTATTGTTCCACGTCAGGACGCTATCAACCAGTCTCTTCTGTGGGTCAATAGAAAAGGATAGCGAGAACAAAGGTAAGTACTGCTAGGGCGAGAACCCACTGCCAGACCTCCTGCCGATCATCTGCAGGAATCAGCTGAAACGAAATCGCCCGGTGGGAATTAACGGCGTTCCGGAGAAACGGCGCGGCGGTAATCCCGGCACTGTCGACAGTAAATGATCTGCCACCGGTTCGTTGTTCCACCATCGCCAGACCTTCACTCTGAAGTCGTGTCCGAATTCCCTCAAGGTCCGCGGCCAGCGTAAAGTCATAATCGAGCCCAGGAACATAGTCGAGAAGGACGCTATCCAAATTGGTTGCGATAGGAGACCCTATTCCCAACGGATACACAGTCAAACCCCGGCGCTGAAACTCGGCTAATGCTTGGTCCAATCGGGATGTCTGTTCTCGATCACCAACAAAGTCGCCGTCGGTCAACAGAATAACCATCCGGTCTGACCGGCGCCTCGGCGCCCAGTCTTCCTCGCCCGATTCGAATCGATCTTGATTGTCAATGGACGAATACACATGTTCAAACGCCGTAGCAATGTCACTATCCCAAGGAAATGCGTCTCCTGACAGCGTCTGGGGCGGACTAATACGCCCCACCTGATTGATGAACCGCTCGGCGTCTGACGACAGGTGAACCTTCCTTACTGCTGTCGTTCCAAAGACGAATAAGGCAACTCGATCACCAGGTGTCAAAATCTCCTGCGTATAGAGATTCAGGATTTCTCGAATGGCGATGTCAAGCCGAGATTGTCCACTGAGATCCTTGACCCACATCGAGGCTGACACGTCGATCGCCACGGCCACATCGACATCTCCACGCTTAAAACTTGACGCTCCATAAATCCAGAACGGACGAGCTGCCGCTGTAGAAACCAATACAAGGGAAATTACCAGTAGAAACCAAAACTTAATGGCGCCAACTAACGGATAGGACGACCCATGGGTCCGAACAGGTCTAAGAAAGTAACGTAAGCCAAATACCAGAAGACCGAATACCAGAAGAACGGCCGCGACGGGCACAACCATCAGGTACTCAGGGTTCGCAAACTCGAGACTGCCTTCAATGGCAGCAAGGAGAGCAGCCATCGGGATCTATCCGCGGCGGCGACGCACGGGGGTACCTTCACCTTGCATCTGTTCTAATTCCGGTGGCTCTAACTCCTGAGGAGCCTCCAACGCGCGGCGCGTGGCCTCTGCATCGCTGGTCAGGTCGTAGTTCCATTTGTATTCAAATGGTCCTTCGGTATCAGCGCGTAGAGCCCGCTCGTAATCAGCATTCACGTCATCCAGTACTTCCTGAATGATTGCTTGCCGCTGCACCTCCGCGTCAGCAGCATCGGCGGCAATCGCACGATACCGTATGCGCGCCAATTGAAACTTTGCACTGGCAAGGAGATATGACGCACGGGGATCATCCACATCATCAGCCAAATCCTCGACAACCGTGTCGTAATCGCCAACCAGATAGTTGTATGAGGCCTGGTGGAGAAACGCCTCGCGAAACAAATAACTGTCTGCAACAGCCTGTAATCCCCACGCGCGACTGCTTTCATAGAATGCGGTTGTTTCCGCGAGTTTTGCTTCTGCCGCTTCAAAATCATTTCGACGCACGCTGTCACTCAACTCGTCGAGCGTTAGATAGAATCCGGAAAGGCTTGTCGATGGGGTCGCCACAGCAATGAAAAAAATCACCGCCAGAAAAAATCCAATCAAGAATTTGAAAGCGTGATCCCGATCGACAAGGTCAGTCAGTCGCATGTCGTCCTCCTAAGGCTCGGTGCCCCAAAACAATTCCGATACAAACCCCATCGGGATGCCCACAACCAACATAGCCATAGCAACAAGGAGAAAACGTGAATAAATTGGCACTTTGAGCGCACGATGCTTTAATTCGACTCGAACAGCTTCCCGTTCATCAATTGCTTCGTACGCTCGGGCAAGGCTGTCCTGGTCTTTTACGTCAAAGTAATCTCCACCGTACTCCCGAATCATCTCAATTAGCCTCGGCGTCGAAGAACGTCCGATCATGGTCGTTCGGATATCACTGGTGTTGATGTAAATAATGTAGGGAGTGATGTTTCGGCGATTCAACTCTTGAAACTGTTGATCTGGGAATTCGTCGACGGCCGCGTCCGTAATAATCAACACGGCCCGATTGACGTTTTCGTTCCCACCCATAGCTGCTTCGTCTTGATCGAACGACTTAATGATTGATTCAAGCGGTCGAATGATGTTCGTATCGCCTTCGGCCGGAATAATGCGAACCTTATCGTGCGGAACAACCATCGCTTTATCAAGTCGCTGGGTCATCACATATGGCGCATCCCACACTTGGAAGTAATACAGTTCGTCGTCGACAACAAAGTCGTCAACCATGTACGGATATGTGGAGAACAACCACAAGGACACCCGGTCGTTCTTGCCCTCTCGCATATCCAAAAACCTCAGGTGGGCATCACGCGCAACTTCAGCTTTCGACTTCCCGGTGTCTGGAAACTCCCACGCCATCGAACCCGAGGTATCCACCAAATCAATGCGAACCCTCGACTCGACGTAGCCACTGACCTCTTCCGTCGCGGTCAGAAATGGATCGGCTGCCGCCACCAAGATCAACGCTAGCGCGCCGGCGATCAGAACCTTCGGCGTCGTGTGGAGAACTCGCACCCATACCTTTTTCTGGTAAGCCGCCGCAATCGCGTGACCGGAATGTTGCCGGCTATACTTTCGGCGCCAGAGCGCGAGCCGAGTGAAGGTAAAAAACAAGGCGACGCCAATTATCAATGCCAGTGAAATCGCCATGGCCACGTCACCGTAGCGCACCTGAGCGTATTCTGTCTCCGTGAGCTCCTGTATCCCAACAGTCAAAAACTCGAGAAACTCAGTCCAAGTCAGCAGCATTAGCTCGCCATTCCTCTAACCGGCACCAACCAAGCCCTTCACTCGCATCCACAGACGGATGTGTGGCCGAAGCTGAGAGACCGATTCTGCGAGTTCCTCAGCCTCACCCGCGGGATCATCAATAGGTTCAGTTACTCCCGTTTCCAAAGCCCGCTGGTATGTGACTAATCGGCTCGACAAAACCAGCAGTGCGTCCTTCCGGGCACCGTCAGCAAGTCCTTCTATGTGTGAACGAATATCCTTAGGTGTATCACCAGAGTGCAATTCAGGAATCTCTGCCTGAAGATATTCTCGACCAGAAATCACGAGATTCCGTTGCACATCGGACAGTGCACCACCATTGGCGCTAGGAGGAAGGTCATCAAGAGCACTGATCCCACTCATTAGGGTGCGACGAGCCTGCCAAATAGAGGGCGGCAACGGAATCTCTGCTTCTAGTCGCTCCAATTCGTCGGCTTCGCGTTGCTGATCTTCAGAAACCGTCTTCGGGCGTCTGGCGTGCCGCACAAGCATGACCAACCACACCACGAGGGGTAGTGGTGCCAACCCCCATGCCAAGCTACGAAACACTGTCGCACGCGTCTGAAACTCACCCAGTTCGATTGTGTCCCGAATATCTAGAACGGGAACATCGTTGATAGTCGTCACATATCGAACAAATCCACCATCCGCATCAACCTGTTCCACTTCAACATTTTCTACATCTTCACCAATATCTCGCGTCAAGTAATAAAAACTAAATCCTGGCAAAACGTAGAAGGCCTTGTCTGGCGCAATTAATCGGAGTCCATATTCAAAATCCCAGATGTGCTCGTCCCCGACTTGACGCTTCTGGACATCAAGTGAAATCCCTTCAAACGGATGCACCGGAAGGTTTTCAGGAGCCATGCGATCCTCAAGAATGATAATTTCTCGTCCCTCGCTAATGAGGTCAGGGAAATGCACCCTATACGTCTGGCTGATCACATCACCTGTCTTAACAACTGTTGGCTCGAGCTCAAGAGTCTCTACCCAGACGGACGACATATCCGGCGGCGTCTCCTCTGCATCCTGAGTTGCCTGCTGGGCCATCAACGGCAGCATCTGCAACATACTCCCCGTCAACAGCATCGTTACCAGTAACGCCGGCACCCTCATGCGACTCTGTTTCATATCAGCCAATCTCTGTAAACCGAGGTCTCACTCACCTTGCTGTTCGCGAGATTAAGAATTTCGGTAACTCTTCAAAGTGATTCTGCGGTGTCAAGACCACAGAATCAATACCACAACGATGTTTCAAGGCATACTGCAAGGCCTCTCTCGATTCTTCAATCTCTCTCCGAATCGCTCCGGCCTTTCTAGCAGAAATCACCGTCTGTTTTCCGGTTTCCATATCCGAGATCCGGATGTACCCCAGCGGGCTTCTGACCTTGAACTCCTCTGGGTCGTCCAGGATAAAGAACATCATATCGTGCTTCGAGGCAAGCATCCTCAGAAGCTTGAAATCGACTGCTTCCGGGTTGTTCAGCATATCAACAACATCCGAAATAACAATGACCGAATGACGCATCTTCAAACGACTCGCCATAAAAAGCAAAGGCACTGAAAAATCAGCGGTTCGTCGCGCGGGAAATTCTCGTTGCAGCGCCAATTTCTCGAAAATCTGCTGTGCCATATAGAAGACTTGTGAGGTCCCTAGTTTTGGCTTCATAAAGAGTTCAATCTGGTCAGAAAACGCCAGTAACCCCACCGGGTCGCGCAAATTACTACGAGTGAGTCCAATGTTCCCAAGTAAATCGAGTAGCAGTAGGGCTTTGTTGGACTTCTGTGAAATCTGGAAGAGAGTCGAATACGACAAATCAACTACCAGGAGCGTGCGAAGCTCCTTTGGTTCCATCCGCTCGATCTTGAAGAGTTTCTCAGGGTATGTGCGAAGGCTGATGTTCCAAGCAATGTCCTTCAGTGGTTGGCCTGGTCGCCATTGTTCCACGCCGACAATGTCGTAACCGGCCCCCTTAAATCCACTTTTGTGCTCGCCGTAGTGAATACTGGTCGATTTTTTCTTGGCCTTGATCCCATGCTTGATATCACGAAACCTGGCAAAAACTTCCTCTACTTCCACGGAGGAATCTCCATGTCCTGGATGACTTTCTGTAAGAGCTCTTCCTTGACAACAGAGAATTCCATGCCTTCCTTGAGTACCAATCGATGTGCCAATACCGGCTCTGCCACGGCCTTAATGTGGTCCGGTGTGATGATCCGATCGCCGTTAAAAAAAGCAAATGTGCGAGCCACTGCTTCCAAATGAAAGTGCACACGGGGTGAAATCCCGACCCTGATGTATTCCTTCACAGTCCGGGCCGCACGACCTTGCACACGATGCGGTCGGGTATTCCGAATGAGCCGCGTCTTATATTGCTGCGCGTAGTCAGACATCGTCACGTTGTCGAAGATGTAGTTTGCAATATCCAACACTTCGTAGAGATTGGTGAGCTTTTCAACTTTTTTGCCGACGACGTTTCGAGCACTGATGTTCAACTCGTCAGTCTCATCCTCGGGATCCATCATATTGATGGACAGCGTCGTCCGGTCGAGTTGGGCGACCGGATTGGCAAATGTCCCTTCCTCTTCACCAAAAATATTCTCAGTACAAATCACCATAAAGAATCGGGGACCCGTTATGTCATTGAAATCACCAGACAACGGAAACAGGGGCAACATCTTGCCCTCCGCGAGGTTTCCATAATCAGAGGCAAGAGTCGCTGAGCTCTCTTCCATACCTTCAAGCACAGCAGCTTTGGTTTTTCCAGATAAGCGATTGTCCTCGTCAATGAGAACAATGTGAGCCATGAGCTTGCCAGGTTTAAAATGAATCTTTCGGGCGCCGTCAACCTCCTCAATAATCGTTTCGTATCCAAGGATGTCTTCGGGCATATACGTCGGCAGTCCCTGAATCCGTTCGAATTTGGCATCAATAGCCATCGCACACGCGCTAACAAGGTCAGTTTTACCTGTTCCAGTTGGCCCTTTAAACATCACGTGCGGCTGACGAAGCGCCTTCGCCTGACTCAACTTGTCCGTATACGGCAACAACGTAAAAAGCGCCCACGACAGAATTCTCGCGGCATCATCCAACCCATACAGCCATTTCGTTGACTCGGCCTGAAATCGCTGAACAACTTCGTTGGCTCGATCAAGATCTACTGCCGGCTTGGTTTCGACTGTCATGTCACAGGTCTCCCAGCTTCGCGTCCATCGCTACGGCCCGACCGAACGCAATTCAGACGCGTCTCACAGGCGCACTAACTGTAACAGATGGTGAATTACTCAGAACCGATACCCTCATGCTTCACAATGGGCTCAACAACAACACTTGGACCTAGCAGCAAACGACTTAACTAACTCCAAAACCAATTGTGAAACCAACATAGATTTCACGTCCTGGCGAGGGCTCAAAGTAGCGCCGACCCCAAGCGTTAACGATCACAGACGAGTTGTAGCGTTTATCAAATACATTATCAATACCAACAAAGGGCCGGATGTCCGTGCTGCCTAATAGTTGGTCCAACCCAAATCGCAAGTCGACCACCGTATATGACCAGTTTGACGCCGTGTTCGCATTGTTCGCAAAGATACTGTCAAACCATCGAACTGACGCACTGGACCGCAAACCAAACGGCGCAACGTAATCCACACCGCCGAAGAACCGGTTCGGAGGAACCCCGGGTTCAAAGTTTCCAGAATACTTTCCAAATTTCACGAAGGTGAAGTCTTGGTGGGTGTAAGACAACCTGGCGCCAACTCGAGACGTCGGCTGCCAGTTCAGTGACAATTCGACACCATTACGTGACGATTCACCGGCATTAGAAAAATAAGTCTGCTCGTCCGCGCCCTCTTGAGACACAAACGCATCGAGTAACCGTGACCGATACACGGCAATCTCATACTGAAGACGGGCCGGTTGCACGAGTCCACGCAAACCCACTTCAAAACTTCGAATTCGCTCTGGTTCAAGCATCTGGTTGAATCCACCCTCGCCTTCAGGTCGATTCGAAAGTTCAACGGTCGTCGGCGTCTGATAGGCAGTGGAATAATTCGTATACACGTTCAAAGTAGGAGTCGCCATAAACGTCAGTCCAACCGACGGACTTGCAGCGTTCATTGTCCGTTCGCCGGATTGATCCCCATCATCCAGTTTCTGATCGGTCGCTGAGAAGTTGTAGTAGTCGTATCGAACGCCAGCAGTCACAGTAACTCGGCTATGAGGTGACACACTCAGCTGCGCGAACGGCCCTGCCGACAAAACTTCCTCGAGTTGCTGAACTAAGAGACTCCCACGAAGATGGCCCACGTCCGGCGTCGTTTTATTCCGGGACTCCATTCGGGTGTCACTCTGAGACGACACGTCAACACCCAAACTCCATTCAGCAATTCCCTGCGCGCCAAGATATTCGGAACGCAAGCCTCCACCTTTGCGGCTCAGATCAATGACCCGACCTGGATTTGAGGCAAATAAATCACGCGAAACGCCCCATCCGGTCGCACGAAACATCTGCGTGCCAAAGCTATGTTCCACTGTGGCGCCGTACTGCCCTTGAGACGTTGATTCTCCCCAATCTTGATTCACAGCAATCCACCGAGTACCGCGCGGGTTTGTCCTAGCTAACGTCTCATTCATCATGCTTGGATTTTCAGCAAAGGGAGCATCGTAGTAATTAAAGATGCCAGAAAGTCTAGTGCCAGCCGAAAGGGCTTGACGAACCACAACATTCGTCTGGCGAATCTCGGCGGCACTGTGCTCACGCCATCCATCGCTCTGAAATCGGCTAAAACTCCCCATGAACTCAGTGCCACTGTTGTTATGACCATCAACCCGAAGTTGCTGGCGTTGGTAACCGTTACTTCCGACTTGTATGTCAGGACGCACAGTTAAACGTCTCGACTGATCAATTTCGGTGAACAAACTGATCACCCCACCAGCAGAGTTCCCGTAGAGAACAGAACTCGGTCCACGAATTACCTCGATCCGTCGAACAGACCCCAAATCGACGTTGCCGGGCTCAGTTGTACCGTCAGCAGTGGTGATCGGAATACCATCCTGGACAATGACCAACCCCCGCAGACCAAATTTTGGCTGCGGCGAGCGAATACTCAACCCAACACCACCGGAGAGTCCGTAATTTCGACGATTCTGGACATGAAGCCCAGGAATCCCACGGAGGGCCTCATCCAATGAAGCTTTCCGCTGCGCGAAATCAACATCATCTTGCTGAACCAACGCTACGGCATTAGAAACAGAAGAAAGGCTCTGGCCACTACGTGTGACATTCACGGTCTCAGACAATGGTGCGATGGACAGTGTGAAATCTCCATCAGCAGCAGACTGTCCAATCGTCACTGAGGAAGACGCCCCAGTAAACCCTGGAAGGGAAGCCTCTACGTCATAACTACCAGAAGGTAGTCGCAGAATTTGATACTCGCCGGACGCATTGGTCACAGCGCTCCGAAGCAACACACCGTCCGAACTACGTGCCGTAACAGTAGCGCCCGGCAGTACGCCTCCCAATTCATCCGCGACAGTCCCAACAAGAGAACCCGATTCGTCTTGTCCGGCGGCGTTCAGCGTGATCGCGCTAACCGCTAGTAGGAAGAGTCCAAAAACAGCAATGTTGAATACTTTTTCTCTTATCATGTTGACTCCGGTCATTGACCGCTATCGTCACTTTTCTTCGTTAGCCACATCACACCAAAATTAGCAAACTCAGTTCCATTGACGGAAACTTCTTGATTGACTCGGTAGGCGCCAGGCGACACAAAAAACGAACGCCCCCGCAGGCTGAATTTCTGGTCGTTGTAGTCGAATTGTGGTGTCTCCCAGAACGCACTGTAGTAGCCACCAAGGTCCCCACCCACAGGTCCCTGCTTGAGCAATTCAAAGCCGGTATCATAAACGACATATCGCAGCATAGACTGACCACTCAAGCCATATTCATAAAAAATCATCCCGGTACCCGTAATGGTGGCACCATCCTCGGACTGTAAGTTGAGCGTAACCTTAAGATAGCGACTATTGATGTGCGTTACCGTTTCAGTACCCGTATACATTCCCGGCGGGAAAAGCCCCATCTCTGGGGGATTCCATTCCACTTCCCAAACACCGACCAAGTAACTGGGATCAAAAGGGGCCTGCATCTCTTCCCCTGTAGTTGGTCCACCCTGAGCAGCGCCAACTCGAGACGGAATCTCTGTCCAATCGGAAGTTCCAACGAAGGCTACGGTTAATATTGCGGTAACGATGGATTGTTTCATTATAGTTGGAACCAATTCAGCATCAACGAAAACGCCCCTCAAAACAACCAATAATAAGTCTCCGGTCACAACCGGTCAAGACTCTGAAATCTATGATTTTAAATAGCTTATCTAAAAGCTTGATTAAAATTCTATAGTAGATGGATAACCGTTAGGCAGACCACATTGCAGGCGCGACTGTGGATATTGACTAGCCCTATTTAAGGCGTAAGCACCTATAACATCGCGGCTCGTCTGGTAGCAGCAGTAGAAAATCGAAGATAATACGCAATCGTCGGCAAGAGGTTTTTGATGAAAAAGAAGTTTATCGCAGTAGCAATAACAATAGCGATAGCGAAGACTACGGCACCCACAATAGCGACCCCGGTGGCCGAACTCGCTCAGCCCAATCCCACCGTGCCACTTGTAAGTCTTGTGGGCTGCGTCGAAACCATAGGCGACAATTGGTTTTTATCCAGCGCGACGAACCCGCAAGACACCCGAACACCATTTGCCACCGACGCTGAGATAGACCAGTCCCATGAGGTAGCGCTTGGGTCTAATCGCTTCGCGTTGGTTGGCGTTGCCGAGTTTCTCGATGCCGACGGATTATTAGCCTTACACCAACGAGCCGAATTAACCGCGCCGGAGTCGGTTAACGCCACCGGTCAACTAGTCGCAGGGAAAAAAGTAGCCGTCAAGGGGTTGCACATCACTAGCGTCGAACCAAACCGGCTCAACCTGACCTCGGTCATAACCCTTGCCGATACTTGTGACTAACGCGGTCCTTCTCGCTAGGTCGCCTCCTGTCGTGCAGGGGGCCGAGCCATTGAAATTGATATCAACGCTATGAGGGACAAACCAGCCGCAATATAAAAAGCATTCGCGTAGCTGCCCGTCGCCACAAAGACGCGACTCGCGATTAGCGGTCCAATAATTCCGGCCACGCCGTAAGCGGTAAACAGGAGTCCGTAGTTAAGCCCAAGATACTTTGTTCCAAAGAAGTCCGCTGCGGTTGTAGCAAACAC
>CAYFER010000043.1:0-14765 GCA_964342185.1 uncultured Vicinamibacteraceae bacterium
GAAATTACTTCTCAAAATCATGGTTTTGCCGTCGATCCGGAATCACTTTCTGATGATGTTAATGTGACCCACGTGAATTTGTATGACGGGACGGTCGAAGGGTTGCGACACAAAACCCGGCCAGTATTTTGCGTGCAGTATCATCCTGAAGCGTCGCCAGGACCACATGACGCTGATTATCTCTTCTCGTTGTTTTTGGACGAGATGGAGCGTCGATCAGGAAGTAGTTAGTTGTCGAGAAAAGTAAATTTTAAGATCATCGAATCCTAGCATGCCGCGCCGCACGGATCTTCACCGCATACTCGTCATAGGGTCAGGGCCAATCGTGATTGGTCAAGCTTGCGAATTCGATTATTCGGGTACGCAGGCTTGTAAGGCATTGCGGAGTGAGGGTTTGGAAGTGGTATTGGTGAATAGTAATCCAGCCACGATCATGACCGACCCTGAAGTGGCAGACCGAACTTATGTTGAACCCTTGACTTGGGAAATTGTCCGTTCGGTCATCGAGGTCGAACGTCCAGACGCTCTACTTCCCACAGTGGGAGGACAGACCGCACTTAATCTCGCGATCGATCTTCAAAAACATGGTGTCCTCGAAGAATTCGATGTCAAATTGATCGGAGCGTCCATCGAAGCTATTCAAGTTGCCGAGGATCGCCTGAAGTTTAAGGAGGCGATGTCGTCTATTGGTGTGGACAGTCCGGCGAGTGAGTACATTCGATCGTTCGACGAAGCACTAGTGAAGGTGGAGAAGATAGGGTTTCCCGTCATTATTCGACCCTCTTTTACTTTAGGTGGAGTGGGCGGTGGGATCGCTTATAACGTCGAAGAATTCCGAGAATTGGCTAGTCGCGGGATTGAACTGAGTCCCGTCCACGAAATTCTTATCGAAGAATCTTTAATTGGTTGGAAGGAATTTGAACTTGAGGTCATGCGCGATGTTGCTGACAACTTCGTTGTGATCTGCTCTATAGAGAATGTCGATCCTATGGGAGTCCATACGGGTGATTCGATTACGGTGGCGCCTGCGTTGACATTAACGGACAAAGAGTATCAGCGCATGCGCGATGCAGCCCGTCGCATTATTGGTCGAGTTGGCGTTGAAACCGGCGGATCGAATATTCAGTTTGCTGTGAATCCAAAGGATGGTCGGATGGTCGTCATAGAGATGAATCCGAGAGTGTCCCGGTCGTCAGCGTTGGCGTCAAAAGCCACAGGGTTTCCGATCGCAAAGATCGCAGCAAAGTTGGCTCTTGGCTATCGCCTTGAGGAGATTCCAAACGACATTACAAAACTCACTCCGGCATCGTTCGAACCGACGATCGACTACGTTGTGGTCAAGATTCCAAGGTGGGCATTTGAGAAGTTTCCAAAGGCTGATCGCACATTGACGACTCAGATGAAATCTGTGGGCGAAGTAATGGCGATAGGTCGAACGTTTAAAGAGTCGTTCTTGAAGGGGATGCGGTCTCTTGAACTTGGTAGAGCGGGCGAGGTGTTTAGTTCCGGTTCCGGAGAGGATGCCGCGGAGAAGCAGGGAGAATTACGGCAGCAACTAGTTTTACCGAGTGACACCCGTATTTGGTCGGTCTTTCGTGCCCTTGAACAAGGTTGGTCGGTGGAGGAGATCCACGAATTGACGAACATCGACCGATGGTTCCTAACGCAATTCAGCGAGTTGGTGGAGTTGTCACGGGTGAATTCTCTTGTCGATCTGCGCGAAATGTCACCCGACTTGTTGTTGGCACTCAAACGAGCCGGATTTGGGGATGACGAACTTGCGTCACGTTTAGGTACAACATCTGAATTAGTGAGCGACCGTCGAGCAGACCAAGGACTTCGGACGGTCTATAAGCGAATTGATACGTGTGCTGCTGAGTTTGAGTCGTTCACGCCGTATCTCTATAGCACTTATGAGAACGAATGCGAGTCGGAGCCTACAGACCGACCGAAGGTTGTCATTCTAGGTAGTGGTCCAAACAGAATTGGCCAGGGAATAGAGTTTGACTACTGCTGCTGTCATGCCGCATTCGCGTTGCGTGCTGAAGGCTATGAAACGGTCATGATTAACTGCAATCCTGAGACCGTTTCAACCGATTACGATTCTGTTGACCGATTGTATTTTGAGCCTCTCACGTTTGAAGAGGTCAATGGTGTTGTTACCCGAGAGCAGACGACTGGAGCGGATGTGTCATGCATAGTCCAGTTTGGCGGCCAGACACCACTTAAGCTGGCGTTAGCCTTGCAGAGGGCCGGTGTAAAAATTATCGGAACGTCACCAGATTCTATCGACCTTGCAGAAGACAGGAAACGTTTCGCTCGCTTGTTGTGGGAATTAGGGATTCCCCAAGCTCCGAATGGGATGGCAACATCGCCAGACGAAGCCAAAGAGGTCGCGGAGTCAATTGGTTATCCGATTGTCGTTCGACCATCCTATGTGCTTGGTGGGCGAGCAATGGCTATCGTGTACGACGGGGGTGGATTGGATCGCTACATGAGTGAAGCGGTCGATGCATCTCCGGAACATCCAATTCTTGTTGACAAGTTTCTTGAAGATGCCTTTGAGCTTGATGTCGATGCCGTTGCGGATACGACGGGAGCCGTAGTGATCGGTGGAGTCATGGAGCATATCGAGGAAGCGGGCATCCACTCTGGAGATAGTTCCTGCGTGGTACCGCCATACCTTGTTCCAGAGTCACAATTGTCGGTCATTCGAGATTACACGCGCCGTGTGGCCCGTGCGTTGAAAGTGATAGGACTGCTTAATATTCAGTTTGCGATAAAGGATGACACTGTCTACATCCTTGAAGTTAATCCTCGGGCGTCTCGAACGGTGCCGTATCTTTCAAAGGCCACAGGTGTGCCGCTAGCCAAGGTGGCAGCACAAGTGATGGTGGGAAAAACGCTGGCCGAGCTTGAATTGGTTAATGATCTCGAAGTGTCAGGTGTTTTTGTCAAGACACCCGTGTTTCCATTTGTTCGTTTTCCCGGGGTCGATACCATTCTCGGACCTGAGATGAAGTCGACAGGTGAAGTGATGGGGGGCGCGTCCAATTTCGGAACGGCTTATGCCAAAGCACAGCTGGCAGCGGGTCAGCGACTGCCCGATTCCGGCAAAGCGTTTATTAGTGTCAACGATGAGGATAAGGCCAATGTCGTTCGCATAGCACGAGATTTGGCCGAGCTGGGGTTTGTTTTAGTTGCGTCGCGGGGCACGGCGGCGTATCTACGGGCGCACGGTCTAGACGCTGAAGTGGTTTTCAAAATCAACGAGGGAAGACCGCATGTTGGGGATAAATTGCTCAATCGAGAGATTGATCTTGTGGTGAATACACCGTTGGGACGCGAATCCTTCTTTGACGACATGACCGTTCGTCGTGTGGCTATGATGTTGTCAGTTCCGTGTGTCACGACGTTGACAGGTGCTGCGGCAGCTGTCAGCGCGATCCAAGCTCTTCGAAAAACTACACTGGCGGTTCGTCCGCTACAGGCCTATCATGCTGATTTGGTCACTAAATTGTGAGTAATCTTCAGTGAGTCTTTTTTTGATTCTGCAAGGACTACTTTCCAGTCTCCGTGTTGGCCCTTTTTATCTGTTGCCATTCTAAATCCATTTCTTTGAGGGTAGCGTCTTGCAGTGAGCGCCCGAGCGTTTCGAAGCGCTGTTCCAGTTTTAAGAATCTGTCAGCAAATTTATCATTGGCACCCTGGAGGGCTCCTTCTGGATCAATATCAAAGTGACGTGACAGATTTGTCAAGGAGAAGAGAAGATCGCCGAGCTCCTCTTCGATCTGGTGTTTCTTTCCCTCTGCAATCGCGTCCTTAAGTTCCTGCAGTTCCTCTTCGACCTGTTCAACTGCGCCGGACGGGTGTTCCCAATCAAAGCCGACCGTGGCAACGCGACGTCCCATACGGTAAGCTCGCAGTAGTCCAGGTAAGCCACGTGGAATCCCACCCAAAACACTTGGCTGTTGGCCGGCACTCTTCTGTTCCTCGGCTTTTAGTTCTTCCCAGCGTCGTTTAACTTCTTTAGCCGACGTGAGGTGTTTCTCTGTATCGGTCTGGCCGGGGATGTCAAATACATGAGGATGGCGGGTGATTAGTTTTCTAGCGACCGATTCTAAAGAATCGGCAAGTGTGAAGTAACTCTTCTCGGCGCATATTTGAGCAAGAAAGATCGCTTCAAATACAAAATCTCCGAGTTCGTCCCGTAGGGCTTCGGCGTCGTTTTTGTTTATCGCGTCAATCACTTCATAGGTTTCTTCGACAAGAAATGGGCGAAGTGATTTTAATGTCTGTTCGCGGTCCCATGGGCATCCATGTGATGATCGTAGGATTCGCATTATTTCGACAAGTCGATCAAGTTGTGCGCCAGCGGTAGAAGAATCGACGGGCTCGGGAGCTTTCACCATGATGTCCTATGCTAGCATTCGACATAGAGATGTCCACGGTGGTTACGTTTAATGCGTTTATAGTGTCGTTAGCTACTACTGCGGCAGTTCATTTCGGTGATGTAAACGACCCATCGTCAGGCGAACGCCCTACTGTCAACATTGAAGCTGCAGGCCAAGCTATTGAGATGTTGGTTTTACTAGAGCAGAAAACGCGTGGTAATTTGACGGAGGACGAGAAGTCGTTTCTGGCTCAGGTGCTCTACGAACTGAGGGCGAGGTATACGGAGCTCACACGAAACTCTGCTTAATTGTAGATTGTTCAGGTAGTCCAGAATCGGATTTGTCTCACATTTGAGTCTTGTGCGTGTAACTTTCCTTGGAACCGGTACGTCGACAGGTGTTCCAGTTATTGGTTGCACCTGTGCAACTTGTCGCTCGACGGACTTAAAAGATAAACGTCGCCGTCCGTCAATCTACATTAAATTTGACGAGGGGCCTTCGGTGTTAGTTGATGCGTCGCCCGATCTTCGAGACCAGGCTCTGCAATATCGGATTGAACGTGTTGATCTCATACTTCTCACGCATAGTCACGCTGACCATGTGTTGGGCCTTGATGACGTTAGGATTTACAATTTTAGGCAACGGAGTTCGATTCCGTGTCAAGGAGACAACCGAACGCTTCGTGACGTGCGCAGGATGTTTGCGTATGTCTTTGACCCTAGAACCCCAAAGGGTGGCGGTATCCCGCAGTTGAACCTTTTTCCAGTAATTGGTCCGTTCTCATTTTGTCAGCGCACCTTTATTCCTGTGCCGCTAAAGCACGGCACTTTGCCGATTCTTGGTTATCGGATAGGGGCGTTTGCATACCTGACGGACTGTAATGAAATCCCTGCATCATCTTTGGCGCAGCTTGACCAGCTTGACGTGTTGGTATTGGATGCGCTTCGACATCGCCCACATTCAACTCATTTTAGTCTCGACGAAGCAGTTGAAATGGCTGTCAGAATTGGAGCGCGACAGACGTATTTCACACATATGACACATGACCTTCTACATGTGGATACATGCGATAGCCTACCGCCTGATATAACTTTGGCGTACGACGGACTGGTTGTAGAGGTGGACGATGAAACGCCGGCTGAAGTGTTAAACATCGCGGCGCAGCACGCGGCAGTCATGTTGTAAATTAGCAGGGGCGCAACCTTTTTTGTCGACGCTTGACCACAATGCAAACCCTTTATTATCCAGATGATCCCATACCCTCTCGTTGGCACGGGACGGTGCTTGCATTAGGAAATTTTGATGGTGTTCATCGTGGGCACGCAAGAATCATTGACCAAGTTGTAACACGGGCGACAAAATGCGGAAGTGCATCGGCGATTTTAACTTTTGATCCTCATCCACCCCGCATCGTTCGACCTGACAAGGCCCCGCCATTGCTCATGACTCAGCAGCAAAAAATAGAAAAGGTGGCGGAAGCTGGCATTGATTGGGCAGCGGTCGTTCGATTTACGCCTGAGATATCGGAATGGACGCCGAATGAGTTTGTGGCAACGGTTTTGGCTGACTGGCTTCACGTGTCAGAAGTGTGGGTGGGTGCAAACTTTCTTTTTGGGCACGACCGGAGTGGTAATTTTACGTTGTTGCGTGAACTGGGAGTTCGGCATGGATTCCGAGTGGAGAAAATTGATCCAATTAGGTATAAAGAATTTGTCGTTAGCAGTACGAGAATCAGACGTTTGGTGACCAATGGAAACGTTGACGAAGCGGGTGTGCTTCTTGGTCATCATTACGCCATCGACGGTGAAGTGGTCCCTGGGGCGAGACGTGGACAGGAACAGGGGTTCCCCACAGCCAATGTTCACACTGGAAACGAAGTGCTTCCGTCGGATGGTGTCTATGCAACAACAGTCACTGTAGATGGGATAATTTATCCCTCGGTGACCAATATTGGTGTTCGTCCAACATTTGAAGACCAAGGCGAACGGTTGGTTGAGGCACATTTACTCGACTACAACGACGACCTCTACGGTATGTATGTCAGAGTGGCATTCGTGCAGCGACTTCGTGACGAACAGGCTTTTCCGGATGCTATGGCATTACGGCGACAGATTGAACTTGATTGCGCAAATACACGTGGACTGTTTAGTAGGATGTCACTGTAAGCTTAACGGTTTTGGCAACAGATCCAATATTGCGTAAAGGAGGTCGAAATTAGGCTCTATAACACTCTTACCCGTCAGGAGGAAGCATTTGTCCCTATTCGGGATGGCGTCGTCCGTATGTACGCGTGCGGGCTAACGGTCTATGCCCGCGGACATATTGGTAACTTTCGAACGTTCGTTTGTCTGGATGTCTTACGTCGCACCCTTAAGTATGTAGCTGGGTTTCGCTTGCATCAGGTGATTAATTTTACCGATGTTGACGACAAAACAATTGCGGCGTCAAATGACGCCGGGATATCGCTTCACGAGTACACCGACCGCTATATTGCCGCATTTCACGAAGACTCAACATCACTTGGTCTCGAAGCAGCTGAGGAATACCCGCGGGCGACAGATGAAGTAAACCTTCGGTCTATGGTCGATGCCGTGAAGGCACTTGAAGCTCGAGGACACACATACGAGAGTGAGGGGTCGATCTATTACAAAATCAGTACATTGCCGGAATATGGGAAATTAGCTCGCCTCGATCATGAGGGGATCCAGTCCGGTGCTCGTATCGACAGCGACCAGTATGCGAAGCAGGACGCCAGAGACTTCGTTCTCTGGAAGGCATCGGCACCGGGAGAACCTTCTTGGGATTTCGGGATCGGTCCTGGGCGTCCAGGTTGGCATATTGAATGTTCCAGTATGGCTTTGCGACTTCTTGGAGAGGCACCGATAGATATCCACGCGGGTGGTGTTGATCTTATCTTTCCGCACCACGAGAATGAAATTGCTCAAGCGGAAGGTGCAACCGGCAATCCGTTCGCCAGGTTTTGGGTTCACGTCGAACATCTGTTGCTTGATCGCAGTGGCAAAATGTCGAAATCGGTGGGTAATGTATTTACCGTAAAGGACGTTCTCGATCAGGGACATCGTGCGTCAGCACTTCGATATGTCTTGATGTCAACACACTACCGGAAACAGTTGCGGTTTACTTGGGAGAGCTTGATGCAGGCCGAGGAAGCGCTCACTCGCCTCATGGATTGTTTGGGACGCGTTGAGGTGGCACTAAAAGATTCAGTGAGCAAGAGGTCATTTCGTGACCGTATCGACGCCGCGCGTTCAAAGTTTACCAAGCTATTGCTTGACGACCTCAATACCCCTGGTGCGGTTGGTGTAGTTTTTGAGTTCGTGCGGGACGTCAATTCAGCCATTGATACGGGGTTAATGGGTGCTCAGGATGCGAGTGAAGTGCTGACCACGTTTGACTGGTTTGACCAGGTGCTCGGGGTGATCAGACTACGACGGTTGGAAGAAGAGACGCCACCTTTACCGCTGGACGAGATTGAACGTCTGATTGAAGACCGACGAACGGCCCGGGCTCGCCGAGAGTTTTCTACAGCAGACGAGATTCGTCAGAACCTAGAGAACCGTGGCATTGTTCTTGAAGATTCGGCCAATGGTACCCGCTGGAAGAGGAAGTAGGAAAAAGTTTAAAGCGTCATGGATTGCACGTTAAGGAGGCTTGGTCTGCACTTGATGGGACTATGTTCGCGTGGTACGCTAAGTTTTGTAGTCGGGCAAGCGGGAATAACTCAGTGGTAGAGTGCGACCTTGCCAAGGTCGAAGTCGCGGGTTCGAATCCCGTTTCCCGCTCCAAACTTCTTTCCTGAAGTCGCTATCCTGCACCGACGGCGCCGTCGCCAAGTGGTAAGGCAGAGGTCTGCAAAACCTCCATCCCCGGTTCAAATCCGGGCGGCGCCTCCATTTCTCTCAGGCTTATTGTCCTTTTACGGCCGAAGTGGGATGCCCCTCATTTCCTGAACCCGAGCACCAGCAAGAATTCCATACAGTCCGATATTGCCTTCGTGACACGCATATTCAAACAACGGTCCATCGGTGCGCCGCAATGGCATCATTACGCTATATGGAGTGGTATAGACCGTGGGGTCCGTGACGGTGTACTCGTAAGCAACGGTATCAGGGTCGAGTCGAGTGAGGCGTTCGATCAGGTGCATGTTTGTTGAGGTGAGGCCGCTGCTTCCGCCGAGAAATTGGTCGGTTTCGATAACTAATGTTTCCCCCTCCCAGTGACCGCGGGATACACCGCTATACTGCAAAAAAGGAAGCTGGGGTGTGTCGCCGATGGGAATAATCCGGGCGTTGTGGACCATCTCGTTGAGGATGACTACATAACCTGGAGACTGGAAGATCATTACATTGTTGTTGTAAGCACTTGACCGCATTGGTGGACCTGCGTTGAAACCCATGAGGCACCGGTCGCCCGTGCTTCGATTCTCATATGAATCGTAGCGGTGCTCTTCAACGTAGGCTCGGCGAACCGCTGCGGCTTCGATTGCTGCGGCGGTGCGTGGAGGTAGTCGCCCATCAGCCGGATCAATGATCAACGCGGTCCGTTTGTCAGAGGTTAACTCGATACCACGCTCGTACCAGAATTCGTTGTAGGACAGGACTCCGCCTTCTGAACGAGGCGCGTAACCGCCTGAACCTTTCTCTGGGTCGAAGAGGTCACGATTTTGTCGGGTTCGTTCAGAGGATTCGAAGGCAGCCGCCTCTTCTGGGTTGAGAGTCTCTTGCCCTGCGAACTGTTCAGGTCGCTGGAATGGTGTAATCGTCCGGAAGGTAAAGATTCCAGAGACGTCGGGCTGGCCGTCGGGTGTCCGCATCGGCATCGTGTCGTCTGCAGATTGAGCAGTAGCTGGCGGAGGAGTGAGCCAGAGAACGATCGTTAATGTGAACAACGCGGCGCGACCTAGCTTAATCATCTGTAATCTCCCATGTGTGCAACGGTATCGATCTGTGAAATCTCCTAAGCTCATTCAGCCGTTCTTTTGCAGAATATAACGGATTAAGCCTACTGCAACGACGCTTGATATTACTATCATATTGAAGACTTTATTAGCTTTGTCACTCGGCCCTCAAAGCGCATGGTCTGCTGGTGTAATCTGTCGAAGCCTCCCCAAATGCGTTTCGACATAATTTGTAACTCTTCCAATGTCGTTGAATGCTGCTCCTACACCTTATTGTCGTTCAGTGGTATCTAGGGGACGTCAGGCCTCGTGTCGGAAATGAATCCATCACGATTTGGCATCTATGCTTTTGGTACGCTGGATGCATCCATTTGCTGGTTGTTTCCAATGATCCCGTTCAGAAACAACGCGTATGCGAGTGAGCCGTAGAACTCATCCGTCGTCAAGCTTCCGGGTCGGTCGAGTGGCATTGCGCGGTTGATGTAATCCCAGAGCGTAGTCGCAAATGGCCAATAACTCTCCACCGTCTTAATCGGAGTTTCGCTTGTGAGGCTGCCTTTGCCTCCAAAATGGTATCTGAGTGCTCGTTTGCAACTAGACACTTTTGCTCGGCATCTTTAAGGATTGTCTAGTAGATTCGTGCGGTCTACCCATTCGCCGAAGCGCATGACCTGAGCGATTTCTAGAGTGTTCCGAATGTCGACCAATGGGTCGGCATTGAGAATAACCAGGTCGGCAATTTTTCCAGGTTGAAGGGTGCCGAACTCAGCCTCACCGACCGGAGGCATTAGGGTGGCTCCAGTTGCCGTCGCGGCGACGATCGCCTCCATCGGGGTGAGGCCTGCTTCTACGTAGAGTGTCATTTCGTGATGCATGCCCCACCCAAAAGGCACATTGGCTGTGCCGGCGTCGTTTCCAAGCGCGACCTTGATACCGGCATCATGGATCGTCTTGACAAAATCCAGTACCTGCTGAAACGCGGCCTTACGGTTCTCAAAGTCAGGAGCTTCAATGACGTCAACCCTTTGTTGTGGGTCGTCCCATTTGGCGAGAGCATCCGGATTGAATACGGCGCGTAATTTAGGATCCGTAAGTAGTTCAGGATTTTCTGCAAAGTGCCAGTTGTTCTGGATAATTGACAGCGTGGGGGTGAAAGAGACGTCATTGTCGAGGGACATCTGCAGAAATTCTTGAGAAGGCGTTGGGTTCTCTACAGGGGTTCCTGCTCCTGGGCCGAAGGTCAAGACGGTGCTGTGCAAGAAGTCCCGTAAACCAGCTTCCACCAATTGTCGACCGTCGATTTCGTCGTCGATATGTGCGACTGGTATAACACCGTTCCGTATTGCTTCGTCAATGATGGCCGTCCTGATTTTAGGAGTAATTTTTAGTCCTGGTTCTGCTACCTCGTTAACCCACATCTTGATGAAATGCACGCCAAGTGCAACTTGAGCTCTGACCATGGCCCGCGCTTCGTCTTCCGTAGTCGGGGCATTACGACCGGACGCGTTGAATCCGTTGGGATGTGAAAAACCAAGGCCAGCCGTGAACGCACGAGGAAAGGCGGTTTGTCTAGCATGCGTTTCAAGCAGGAATGGAACTACGTCAGGTGAGTCACTGCCAATACTTCGCCCGGTTGTAACGCCGTAGTAGAGTTGGGACCGGAACTGACGTGCGATGTTTTCGGGACCGCCTCGATAGTGAACGTGGAGGTTTACTAGGCCAGGAATGATTGTTTTGTCAGTTAGGTCGATTACCTCGGCGCCGGACGGAACGGCAGTAGTTGCTCGCGGTCCAGCACTTTCTATTCGCCCATCCTGAATCACCACAATAGAATCTGTAACGGGTGCGGACCCGGTGCCGTCAATCAATTGTCCCCCGATGAGTGCAAGGCTTCTCGATTCAACTACAGGAGGAGGGTTGTCGCCACAGCCAGTCAGAATTAAAACTAAACAAAGTGTGAATACTTGGAGTTGTTTCATGAAACACCTTTCAACGACATCCAACAGTCCCGTTTGACGCTGTCACGATGGACTTGTGAGTGTCCACTGTGAGGGGACGAGTCATGGTAACGCTAATGCAATCAACTCAGGTGAAACCCGGCCCCCACCGCCACCAGTGGCTACGACGATATATTGCTTGTCTTCGTGTAAATAGGTCATTGGATTTCCGTAGGGTATGGCTGGAAGGGATACCGAGCCAAGATATTCACCGTTATCCTTGTGATAGGCAGAGATGGTGCGGGCGCCAGCGACTTCGTCAGTAACGTAACGGCCGCCCGAATTAACAATTAATAGGGTTTTGGTCACCAATGCACCACCCGCGTTGATGCTTATATGGCCTCCGAGTGCTGGGAGATTTAGTTCACGTAATGCCGGATGGTTTCTCGGGCCGTCTCCGTGGGGACTCATCCAAGAATGTTCACCGGTGTTAAGGTCGATGGCGGTGACGCGCTTGTAGGGGGGCTTCACCAGTGGGAGACCTTGTGGACCAGGAACGGGGACCGCCCACGGATCGGTGAAATAGCCAACGGTGGCCGGGGCCGGGTACTTAACGATTTCGACCGCCCGGAGACGGGTTTGCGATGGCACAAACAGCCGGCCGGTTTCTGGGTCGGCTGCGGCTCCAGGCCAGTTGACCCCACCCCCTGGTCCTGGCGATTGGATAATTGGCTTAGCCTCACCCCTGACCGCTGGCGGTGTGAACATAGGCACCAGTTGAGCTCGAGCCGCAATCTTAATTGCTTCCTCACGCAACTCCGGGGTGAAATCAATCAAGTCGTCGACCGTGATGCCCTGTAAATCAAATGGCGGTGGTTTGGTTGGGTATGGCTGTGTGGGTGAGTACCACTCACCCGGAACGTTGCCAGCCGGAACGGGCCGTTCCTCGATGGGCCAGACTGGCTCACCCGTCGCTCGATCGAAAACATATGTGAACGCTTGTTTGCTGGTCTGCGCAATCGCTTTGATTAGGCGCCCATCGACGGTGATGTCCAGAAGGTTTCCGCCCGTCGGAAAATCGTAGTCCCACAGCCCGTGATGCACTGCTTGGAAATGCCAGACCCGTTGACCGGTTTCGGCATCGACGCAGACAAGACTCTCGGCAAACAAGTTATTACCAGGGCGCATACCACCGTACCAGTCGTTCGTCGGGGTGCTGATCGGCAGGTAGACGTAACCCAGTTCTTCGTCAACGGCCATGTTTCCCCACACGTTCGTGTGACCCGTGTAACGCCACGAGTCGTTTTGCCACGAATCGACACCAAACTCGTCACCTTGGGGAATCGTGTGGAAGATCCATTTCATCGTGCCAGTCCTAGCGTCAAACGCGCGAACATGTCCGGGTGGAGCCTCTTTGGTTGTTGTCTGGTCGGTCAACGAACTACCTACAACGATCGTGTCACGGACGACTGCTACGGGTGAGGAATGCGTAAGGCGTTCACGGTCGGTCGAACGCCCAAGACTTTCCGTCAAATCGACGATGCCGCCATTGCCGAAGTCGGGATACAGAGTGCCGCTCTTAGCGTTCAGTGCAATTAAACGTTGGTCATGTGTGGCGATAAAGATTCGAGCATCGTCACTTTCACTATCGCGCCAGTAAGAAACCCCGCGGTGTTGCCAACCTATGTTCGCGGGTTTTTCAAGCCGTTCATAGGTTTGAGGGTCATAGGTCCAGACCGATTGTCCCGTTCCGGCATCGAGCGCCGCTACTTGACCCAACGCAGTGCTGACATAGACCAGCCCACCGACCATTAATGCTGTCGCCTTAAAGAGCCCGGGTGTGATACGCGCGTTGCGACTGGTCACTTCGGTAGAGATTGAAGTCCAGCGCCAGGCTATCTCTAGGTCATGAAAGTTTTCGACCGTAATCTGGTCGATCGGCGAATATTTGTTATTGTGCCCGTCTGCACCGTAAGCCCACCACTCACCGACAGGAATTTGTTGGGCGGTCGCAGCCTTTACTGAGACGGCGATTACCGCGAGTACAATTAAAGACAGGCGTCGCATGGCTCCTCACTTACGCAAATTGCTGTTCAAAATGCTGGATTTCCAGTTCAGGCTAATGACCTCGACCGTGAGATTGTTAGCCTACTCCGATGTAATCCGTTGCGCTGAAATGTCATTATTCAATCGTCGAAGGTGGGATGATAGTGAACTAATCCCTTGCAGACATCAAGGGAACCTGGTCTCAATTCGATGACCATGAAAGATTCCGGTGGAGACTTGTATTTGCATTTTAGCCCCCTCGCATGAGCGGGTCTGAATCCAAACCGGGGGTAGTAGTTGTGGTGTCCAAGTACAACCACCACACCAACGCCGTGCTGGCGACATTTCGCCAATCCACTCTCAATCAGTATGCTTCCGATCCCTTGGCGTTGGTACTCAGGAATCACTGCGACCGGTGCTAGACCGAGGGCGGGAACCGAAGGCGCGACATTGTTGATAGTAACGGGGGAGAACATAATATGCCCGACAATCCTGTCAGATTTGACAGGTCTCTTCGCAGAGCAATCGACTGCGACAAGTGAGATAGGAGCAATTTTGAGGCGTCTCATACGTGCCACGAGATGACTTTCATTTTCTCGACCGAACGCATGTTTTAACACCTGCTGGACGGAATCCGTGTCGTCCGGTTGCTCATCTCTAGTAATAATGGAAGCAGTTGTGTCGGCCACTGAGGTTAGTCGAAGGCGGGAAGTCGCTATATTACAAGTCTGTTAATCACGCGACAGAATCCTTGCACGTGTGTGGCTGTACGAGTAACGAGCACATGGGAATAGATTCTAACGCTATCACCGGTAATTAAACTGTGTATTTTATGTACAACTTTTGGACGGTTACGGTACTTCGTTTCGTTGCGTTATTTTTTGTCGTTGCCGTAAGCACAGCGATTTATTTTTATCCAGGTGGCAATATTCACGATCCGGGGCAACTTGGATATTCCATTACACATAACTTTTTGAGTGACCTGGGCGGCTACCAGTCGCACTCGGGCGCTGTGAATTTTCTGTCTGCATTTTTCTTTAACTTATCAATGTTTATGTTTATCGCGGTTGGAGTCGCATTTTTGTTTGTGCCTCGGTTATTTAGCGACGATCGCATTACTTACCTTCTCGCTATGCTCGGGTCCGGATTTTATTTGATCGGGACTGTATTTTTTGCTGGCGTGGGTTTGACGCCACACGATCTCTACCGAGAGACACACATCTTTCTTGCGGTAAATGCTTTCAGGTTTCTGGTGCCAGGTTCTCTTGCTTACCTCATCGTCTTGCTACGTAGTTCGGTTGCAAACAAGTACGCATTGGTCACAATGTTCTATTTAGGGTGCACTTCTGCTTATGTGGTTTACCAATTAATTAGCGGTAGTCCTCTCGATAGCCAAGATGAGATGGTCAGGCAAGCGACCATTCAGAAGTTGATTGTTCTCGTGAGTGTTGCAACGATATTTTCACTAAG
>CAYFER010000044.1:0-13967 GCA_964342185.1 uncultured Vicinamibacteraceae bacterium
TTGCTCGAAAATGGAGACCGTCTTTGCTTTGACACCTCCGGAGCCTGGTTGGGACAAGCAGTTCCATCTGGTCGAATACTGATCGACCAAAGTCGAACCGGAAAGGTTGTCGACCGAGTTTTAAAGGATCGTCGACGGCTCGCACGTAACGGCATCGTTGTTCTGGTCATTTCCGTACAACAAGGAAGTCGCCAAGCAATTGGCGAACCCACACTGATTGCTCGAGGATTCGTCGATGACACTTCCCTAATTTCACTAAAAGAAGAGATCTTTCATTTGATCTCTGATCGCTTCAAGAGCGTCGATGCCCTACGCGACTTAGACAACGCAACTATCCAAGAAGCGCTCAGAACAGAATTACGACAACTTTGTCGCAAAAGAGCTGGGTTTAGTCCTATGTTTTTACCGATTATCGTGGAGATTTAGTAGTGTTCTCAACCGCCGTCTCTCGACGCGTCAGTGAATTCGTGGGTGTGATCCTGTTCGCATTGGCCTTAGTGTGGCTGATCGCATTGGCAACCTTTGATCCAGAAGACGCCGTTTGGTTTTTTAACACCGGCGGTAACGTGCCTCCAGCAAATTTCGTAGGGCAAGTCGGATCGTTTTTAGCAGAAGTATCGTTTCAAATTATCGGTTACGCCGCTTATCTCATTCCTATTTTTCTACTGGTGTTTGGTTGGTATTACTTCTGGTGCCGCACGATCGACGCAGCCTACACTAAACTGGTCGGTTTCATTCTGCTGGCATGCTGTACTGCTTCATTCCTGAGCCTTGCATTCGACACGCTTGATCTCTCAGAGACCAGCTTTCAAACAGGCGGCTATCTCGGCGACTGGCTCGCCGACACGCTCGCGCTCTATCTCAACCGAACAGGCTCCGTAATTATTGTTTTCACATTGTTATTTCTCTCAATTATCCTTTCTACTCAGTATTCTTTTGGCCGCCTGTTTACGTCGTTAGGACATCATGGGAGACGCTGGAACACAAAGCTACTGTCCGCCACGCGGCACTGGTTAGGCAAACGCCAGCGAGACCGAGAACGAGCCGGTGCAATACGAGACATTCTAAAGAGGAAGGCTCTATCAAGTCCGGGCGATGCAGAACCGCCGAGCACCCCCCCGGTTCTCAAATTCGATCCTCAAACTCCCTACGAGAACCCCAAGAAGAAACGAAGATCGGAACGGCCGATTTCTACCGTTCCGCCGACCGCCTCACCACCTCAATTGCCGTTTAATGGGACGACGAATAATCCCCCTCAATCGTCTCAAAACGGACCATACAGTTCGCCTCCGGCCGCGCTTCTTGATGCTCCTAAGACTGAACAGAAATTCGACGACCGCTTACTCATGGAAAATGCAAAGCTTCTGGAGGAAAAATGTAGCGAGTTTGCTGTCGAGGGTGCCGTTGTACAAATCCATCCTGGACCGGTAGTAACGACTTTCGAATTCAAACCTGAGGCCGGCGTCAAATATAACAAGGTAACCAGTCTTGCTGAAGATCTTTGCCTCGCCCTGGAGGCCGACTCGGTGTTCATCGAGCGAATTCCTGGAAAATCGACCGTCGGGATTCAAATTCCCAATAGCAATCGTGACGAGATCTCTCTTCGGCAACTTCTTGAATATGACGTGTACAGGCGTTCAACTTCAAAATTGACACTCGCCCTCGGAAAAACCATTCACGGTGAGCCATTCGTCAGTGATTTGGCAAAGATGCCGCACCTTTTAATCGCTGGCGCCACCGGAACCGGTAAGTCCGTTGCTATGAATGCGATGCTGACGAGCATTCTATTTCGGGCGACGCCATCCGATGTTCGCCTCATTCTCATCGACCCAAAACGTCTGGAACTCGGGATGTACGAAGACATTCCTCACCTCCTAACCCCAGTAGTTGTCGACCCGAAGAAAGCCGCCAATGCCCTCCGGTGGGCTGTTCGCGAAATGGAAGAACGATATAAACGTCTCGCATCAGAAGGAGTAAGAAACATCGATCAATTTAACCGAAACGTGAGTCTCCGTGCGCAAGAACAAAAGAAGGCCACCTCCAAGCCGGATTCCGAAGTCCTCGAAGACGAATTCAAGCCTCTTCCGTACGTTGTTCTTGCAATAGATGAACTGGCCGACCTTATGATGGTGGCCAGTAGTGAAGTAGAACAATCCATAGCCAGACTTGCTCAAATGGCCAGAGCCGTCGGCATACATATAATCCTGGCCACTCAACGACCCTCAGTAGACGTTATCACCGGACTAATTAAGGCAAATCTTCCTTCCCGCATCGCTTTCCGGGTCTCCTCCAAGGTAGATTCCCGAACCATCCTCGACGCCAATGGCGCCGAACAATTGCTCGGAAAAGGCGACATGCTCTATCTTCCACCGGCCTCTTCCCGCTCTATTCGGCTCCACGGTCCGTATATTTCAGAACAAGAAACGGCCCGACTTGCCAGTTTTCTCAGACGACAGGGGAAACCGGGTTACGATGAAACCATTACGGCCGATGACAAGGCACCAGAAAATATAGAATTCGAACGCGACGATCTGTACGAACAAGCCTCGAGAATCGTTGTGACTAGCGGCCAAGCTTCAATTTCTCACCTACAGCGTCGTCTTCGAATCGGATTCAGCCGGGCGGCTCGTCTCGTTGACATGATGGAAGCGGATGGCCTTGTTTCCTCGGGCACAGCGGGTAAACCCCGTGAACTTCTTGTCAAGCCCGATTATTTTGAAGAGATAGACCTCCAACCGCGCTAAGGCCCGCTGGCCCTTCGTCCGATAAGACCATAGACAAGACAATGCGGATAGCATCCCGAACAATCAAACTATTTGCCGTCTTTACGGCCGCCTCTATTTTGCCCCTCCCAAACGCGGTCGCCGCGGAGGCAAAAAAAAGCTCTGCACAGTCGTTGTACATCGAAGCACTGATGGGTGAGCGAACGTTGAGACAACCAGGATCACTTCCGGCGATCGGTGAACTGCGCGCCATCATCACCCAATACGAGCACGTCTTTACCGAGTTCTCACGCAGCCCCTTCGCCGATCACGCTCTCTGGCAAGCGTCCGGCCTCGCCACTAAAGCCTTTGAATATTATGGGCACACGAACGACTACGACAAAGCGTTACTACTGCTCACGCATCTATCGACAAACTATCCCGTGAGTCAATTTTTCGACCGCGTACCCCAACGACTGAATCAACTAGCCGAACTCGGACAAACAGCAAGCCTTACTGGAATTACTTACAAATCTCTCCAAAACGTCGAACGAATAACGATATCTCTTAACAAGACCGTTTCCTTTCGATCAGAATACCTCGACAATCCCGACCGCTGGTTTGTAGATTTCGCCAACACTAAGCTGACTCCTGCTGTGGAACTCACCGATACATTCATCAAATCGGATTCCATCTCCGTGTCTTCCATACGCATCGGACTTCACCCGAACAACACGACACGCGTCGTCCTCGACCTAACAAACCAAGATAATTGTCACAGCTATACAATGTACGATCCATTCCGCGTGCTCTTGGACTGTGTACAAACCAATCCACTGAAACAGATCGACCATCTTGCAATAAAGGACCTGACCCTCGTTGAGTTCTTTGATCAATTTGAAATTGGCATTAAAATGCCTTCTAACCAACTCAACGAAACCAATCCGCCGTTTGATAGATCTGCCGCCCGACCACAAAGAGATGAACCGCTTTTAACAGAAGCAACACGAACTGCCCCTGAAAGAAACCTGGACGGAAGCTATTCCATGGCCAGACAGTTGGGCCTCGGAATCGAAAGAATTGTCATTGATGCTGGACACGGTGGTCACGATCCCGGCGCGGTCGGAGGTGGCATGACCGAAGCCGCGGTAGTGCTCGATCTCGCACTCCGTCTCGAACAAAGGTTCGCAACCACTCGGCCAGATCTTGAAATTGTACAAACCCGAAGGACCGACCGTTATTTGCCTCTTAACGCAAGGACAACGTTAGCAAACCGAGTTGGTGCCGACCTCTTTCTATCGATTCATGTGAATGCCAGCGAAAACAAGGTAACCCGAGGCATTGAAACCTATTATCTTGACTTCGCCCTCGATCACAACGCAGCCGATCTGGCCGCGCATGAGAACATCGATGGGCTCAATAAAATGAACCGCCTTAATGATCTCGTTTCCGCGATAGCCCTGCGAACGAAACTCGACGAATCTCGGCAATTCGCCGACACCATCCAACACGCTATGATTCAGAAACTCAGAGCTGTAGATCCTGAACTTCCTAATCTTGGCGTCAAACGAGCACCATTCGTCGTATTGATAGGCGCCAACATGCCGAGCGTATTGGCCGAGGTATCCTTTCTAAGTAACGAACACGACGCCACCATGCTGTCCACCGACGCGTATCGCGATCTAATCGTCGATGCCCTTTTCACGAGTATTCTTCAATACGAACGTTCACTGGAGCCACCGACCCTTGTTGCTCAGGCCGAAACCCAAGCGATCCAATAATCTAGGTATACCTAAAGCTCCGGAGATCTAGGTGAAGGCGGAGCTGATGCATCCAAGCCCAACCGAGTAGCATCCGTATCAAATGTTGCCCCGTCACCTTGTCCGCGCCGCCGGCGCAAGACGATCAAGCAAGCTCCGAATATAAGGCCGAGCGCGAGAGCCACTACCACCAAGCTGACCACCACCGCAGCAATGCCGAGTAGCACATCAGTAATCGTCGTCGATTCCGATGGCTCAGTGACTACTTGATAAACCGTTATTGGCTGTAACATTCTCAAACCTCCGGCGAAGAGCTCTCCAACGACCACTCTTTACTCATGGACGCCAATTCGGTCAGAGTACTGACCATCACTCCAGTTGCACCTTTCACTGCGCCCGGTTTCGACTTCTCAAGCCACGCGGTTCCCGCAACGTCTACATGGGCCCACGGCACCCCCTCCGCAAACGCTCGAAGAAAAGCCGCTGCAGTACAAGCCCCCGCCGCTCGCCCCCCGATATTCGCCAAATCCGCAATTTCTGACTTCAATTGATCTGTGTATTCATCATATAGCGGTAACTGCCATACCCGTTCTCCACCGCTATTCGCCGCGCGCTCAATTGTTCGCACCCAGTCCTCGGGTTGTCCAAACAAACCACTGGCAGCCTTTCCCAGGGCAATCACACAGGAACCAGTCAAGGTCGCCACATCCACAAGATGAGTTGCCCCTAATTGCCGCGCATACCACAGTGCATCTCCCAGAATAAGACGGCCTTCTGCGTCAGTATTGAGCACTTCGACGGTTTTTCCGCAACCACTGACCAGAACATCACCAGGCCTGATTGCCTTCCCTCCGGGCATATTCTCAACCATCGGCACAATACCAATAACTCGAACTGGCAGTTGCAATTCACCAATCGCCCGCATTGCACCGACAACGGCAGCGCCTCCACCCATGTCGTGCTTCATCTGGTCCATATCTGCCGATGGCTTAATTGAGATGCCTCCCGTGTCAAACGTTACCCCCTTGCCAACCAGAGCAAGCACCGGATGATTCGCCGCATCGGTGGGGTTGTGTTTCATAACCACCAACCGCGGCGGCTCCACGCTTCCTTGGGCTACGCCCAAAATCATGCCCATTCCCAACCCTTCAATTGCGGCTTCATCGAGTACTTCCACCTCTACACCTTGAGCACTCACGATAGTATTGGCTCTCTCTGCAAAAACCGTCGGAGTCAACAGATTGGGTGGCTCATTAGACAATTCACGGGCAATATTTACTGAGGTCCCGATAGCTACCCCTCTTCTAACACCTTCCGCAACAGACGTTTCCGTGCTCTCGCCACATAGCACATTCAGTGAAATCTCCTCGGCATGAGGGTCGTCCGACCGGTCTCCAGTTTTGTACCGTCGATCATCGAAACTGCCAAACAGCATGCCTTCGGTAATCGCCTGGGCGAAACTGCTTCCATCGACTTCACCGCGGACCATAAATCCAACTTGCCGAATTCGACTCGACCTCGCTGTCAGCACAATCTTCGCAGCAGCCGGTCTCCATGCCATCTGATCATTTGAACCAACACCCACTAGCGCGACCCGACGCGCCCTCCACGCGTCACTGGTTACCGGAGTGATAAAACAGTCCTTTCCATTTGGACGAAATTCTCGCCGGAGCATCGCTTGACCGATCTGTCCTCCAGTAGCAGCATCAAGTTCGGCAAAAAAACTCGTCTCTGTCGTCTCTCCCTTAAATACCGGTACAACAATCAACTCACATTCGATGATCGCGGGAGAACCCGTATGAACAACAACCGCTTCAAACGCTTTTTTTTGCATATCCGAATTATACGAAAGCTTCCAAGGTTGGCGTGGAACTCTCTAGGCTTTAAGATACCCTTATGTTATCCAGGCCGTGTTTATCGAAATTCCAGCGAACACGGATGTGTCCACCGTTGGCACGCTATTTAACCCTACTCACGGCAGTTTTGTTCGCCGTAGGGTTGGCAACAATAGGCACCTCTAGTCACCAACAAAATCAGGACGACGACCCAGAGTTGAGATTAAGGGCCACGCCACGAGTCGGTTTTCCACCGGCCGAAATACTTTTCATAGCTGAACTTCGGGGCGGTCCAGATGACAACGAAGAGCTGTACTGTGCAAGTGTTGAATGGGATTGGGACGATGACACCAAATCAGAACGAATCCCTGATTGCGACCCCTTCGAGCCTGGAGTGAGTGAGATTCGACGGCGTTTTTCTCAGAGACATACTTTTCAACATGGCGGCCATTACGAAGTTAGATTAAACCTTAAGAGACGTGGGGACGTCGTCATCTCTGGACGAACAACCATTCAAGTCAGAGGCGACATTAGAGGCTTTCGCTGATAATGCGCCGGACTTAAAGGGTCTCTAGATCAATCTTTTCAAACTGGCCTTGTACAAAGCGAAACGCGCCGACAGAATCTCCATCAGACCCAGTCAAAAGAGAAACAATCACATACAAGTAATCTGTGTAATTTACCTGCTTGAGATCCACGGCAGAAGGGAGCGCGACAGAGTTTGGATGAGAATGATACGTCCCAACAACACTGCAGCCCTCAATCCGTGCCCGGCGAATGACCGCAAAATGATCACGGGGATCAATTTGGTATCGATTCGGGCTAGGCGTCAGGTTTCTAGCACGAACACCTTCCTCGATTATTGCTCGACCGCCCAAAAGAAAGCCGCAGCATTCATTGGGTGCCTCGTGGCGAGCGTGGTCTAACATACCTTTTACGACGCTCCGATTAATCAACATGCCGCCTAAGTGTCTCGCGAGCCAGATTTTTTCGGAAGCTGACTCCTCCATTTCGCTGCAGACTCGAAGAGGCTTTCGATTGCATGGTTCGTCCCAATTCCATCACGAAGCGAACTCAACTCCGTAATCAATGAGTTTAGTGCTGCACGGATTTCATCTGCGTTTGTGGCACAGATGTCCCGCCAAATTGTGGGAGGACTCGATGCCAAACGAGTTGTATCGGCCAGACCTCGTCCGGTAAGGCCCAAACCTCCAGCACCCGTATTAGTTCCTACGACATGCATTAACGCCGATGCAGTCAACTGGGGCAGGTGAGAGAGGTACGCCAACAGGTTGTCGTGTTCGTCAGCCGTCATAACATGCGGAGTGGCTCCTATCGAACTAACGAACTCTTGCAACTGACTAACCGCTGCTGCAGGTGAATCACTGGTCGGGGTAAAGAGCCAAGGCCTTCCGACAAATAGGTCGGATCGTGCGTACGCGATACCACTTTGTGGAGCGCCCCCAAGTGGATGACCACCGATAAAGCTAAATCTATCCGGTAACCGACTGGCACAGGAAACGATGTCTCGTTTTGTACTCCCTACGTCAGTAATGATGGCAGGGCCTGTAATGACCTGCTCAAGTTCATCAACTAACCTCATGTTCTCCTGAACAGGCGCAGCGAGTACTACTAGGTCAGCACCACTGACAACCTCTAGGTCAGCAGCCGCGACATCGATAGCATGCTGAACCATGGCTCGCTCCAGCACATCTTTGTTATCGACTCCAATTACAAGACTTTTTGGCCAGGTCTTCCGCGCAGCCAAGGCGACCGACCCACCAATGAGTCCCAAACCGATTACCGCGACTCTTTCAAATATCGGTAATGCCGTTTCATCTCCGCCGGATTGGATCACTGGGAGACGTCGTTGGTCTTCTGACATGATCTAAAAATTAAACAACCAAATCTTTGCGACCGCTAGGTTCCCCATTTCCGTCGCGGAACGGGTTAAACACAAACACTTCGACCTATGGCGGGAGCAATAATTCGAACCTCGTTCATCAATCGATTAAATTGTTCTGGAAACAACGACTGAGCACCGTCGCTAAATGCATGGTCCGGGTCAGGATGTACCTCAATTATGAGACCATCCGCCCCTGCCGCAACCGCCGCGCGAGCCATTGGCGCGACCTTGTCGCGAATTCCAATGCCATGACTGGGATCCGCCACAATAGGCAAGTGGCTCAATTTCTGAATCACGGGAATGGCTGAAATATCCATAGTGTTCCTAGTATAGGTTTCAAACGTTCGTATTCCACGTTCGCAAAGAATAACGTCACCGTTGCCACCTGAGAGAATATATTCGGCCGAGAGTAACCACTCTTCTATGGTGGCTGAGATGCCTCGTTTCAAAAGAATGGGCACCTTGCCCTTACCTAACTCTCGAAGCAGTGTGTAGTTCTGCATATTGCGTGCGCCTACCTGCAAGATGTCTGCATACTTCGCGACCAAGTCGATTTGACTGACATCCATGACCTCGGATACCAGCTTGAGGTTATGATGGTCCGCCGCACTCCTTAGCAATTTCAGGCCTTGATCTCCCAATCCTTGAAAACTGTACGGTGAGCTCCGCGGTTTGAACGCTCCTCCACGAAAAACCTTTGCTCCCGCCTTACTAACGGCATCAGCGGCCGCGTCGACCTGTTCTTCGGTTTCTGCTGAACAGGGTCCGGCCATAACGACAACCTCATCCCCACCAATTCTGAGATCACCGATCGTTACGACAGATCGCTCAGGCTTAAACGTCCGACTCGCCAGTTTGTACGGCTCGGTAATCCGAAGCACCTCATGCACACCGTCCATCACCTCGATAAGACGTGTGTCAAAGCCTCGATTCCCTCCCACTGCACCTAACACTGTCTTTAATGTTCCAGTAGAACGATGAACATCAAATTCTTTTTCGACGAGCGTAGAGATCACATGTTGAATTTGATCTTCAGAGGCTCGCTCTTCCATTACCACAACCATGCCAAACAACCTCCATACGGCTACTAGATCTGCACTCCGGATAGCCGGTTATTTCTCTTCTGCTATTCTTTCCAGTCGTCGATTTTCGTCAATAATTCTTTCAAAAAGGCGGGTAATTGCCTCCGGACCAAGTGGGCCTCTATTTTCAGTCCTCGCATGTTCCAAAACGGCTACTTCACGCTGCGGTTGGTAGGTCTCCAAACCGGCCTCGGTCTTGCAGCGCCCTAACTCAAGTGCACAACTTGCACGGTCGTTCAACAATCGAACGATTTCCTTATCCAACTGGTCAATCCGCCCGCGATACCGCTGTAGACGTTCCGCCAAGTCTTCTGTCATTTCCTTGTTGTCTGCCATCGAACGATCTTGCTTAGCCATCAATCTTGCTCTCGCCGCGCCATTTCATCCAGCGCATTAAACATCTCGACAATTCAACCCGCTTTTTAACCACTGCACATAGCGATGAATCTCGGCAGCCATATCCCCACTCGTTGCAACCTCAGCAATGCGACTAACCAACCCACTTCCTACGACGGCGGCATCAGCTAATTGGCCAACCTGTCCAACATGATCAGGTTGAGATATACCAAAGCCGAGGGCAATCGGGCGTTGGGTGACCTGACGAATTCGATTAATCATGTCAGAAACCCCTGCGTCCATGCTGTCTCGCTGCCCGGTGACGCCTAATCGTGAGATGGCGTATAAAAATCCCCTACCCAGCTCTGCCGCACGTTCAATTCTTTCACGGGTAGTCGTAGGGCTAAGTAGAAATATAGGGTCTATATTCGACGCAATTGCCATCTCACGCGTTCCATCGGCCTCTTCAATCGGAAGATCGAGTACAAGCAACCCGTCCACTCCCGCATCCGCCGCTCGCGCCATAAATTCACCTACTCCCATGGCCATCACTGGATTGGCATAGGTAAACAAAACCAGCGGGCACTCGACTCTCTTGCGAACCCTCTCAATCATCTGAAGGCTCGACTTCAGTGTCGTTCCACTCGAGAGGGCCCTCTCTGACGCTCGCTGAATCGCTGGGCCGTCGGCTAGAGGATCAGAAAAAGGAATTCCCACCTCAATTATGTCAACCGCAGCCTGGCCCAGTGTTTCAAGAATCACCGTCGAACGTTCCAGGTCAGGATCACCGGCAGTCACATACGCAATAAACCCCGTTTGTTTCTTTGTCCGAAGTTCAGAAAAAGTATCGTCGATCCGTGACATTAGGACTCCGCATTCCTCTCGAATCTCTCAATCGCCGCGACGTCCTTATCGCCTCTACCGGACAAGTTCACCAAAATCGTTTCATCAGGAGACATCTCGGCTGCCAGCTTACAGGCATACGACACTGCATGGGCCGACTCTAAGGCTGGAAGGATGCCCTCTAACCGGCACATTCGTCTAAAAGCAGCTAGCGCCTCATCATCAGAAACATGTGAATATACCGCCCGGTCCATATCACGGAGCCATGCATGTTCCGGCCCAATCGCTGCGTAATCTAGTCCCGCCGAGATTGAGTGAGTCGGTTCGATATTGCCATTTTCATCCTGAAGAACGTAACTCCGAGTACCTTGTAAGACACCGGGCAGTCCGGTCTCAAACCGAGCAGCGTGCTGTCCAGTCGTTAATCCTCGTCCTCCAGCTTCAACACCAACCAACCGAACATCTTTATCCTCAACGAAAGCGTCAAAGATTCCGAGTGCATTGCTACCACCACCAACGCAAGCGACAATCGTCGTCGGTAGCGCACCTGTCAATGAAACAATCTGGGTCCTCGCCTCATTGCCGATCACCGATTGAAATTCTCGGACCATCAAGGGATAGGGATGTGGACCTAAGACTGACCCAAGCAGGTAATAGGTATCTTTAACATTCGTTACCCAATCTCTCATCGCCTCATTGATAGCATCCTTCAGCGTTCGACTCCCTGAGTCCACGCCCGTCACACTTGCACCAAGCAATTTCATCCGGAACACATTCGGCGCCTGCCGGCGCATGTCCTCAGTTCCCATATAGACTTCGCACGTCAGCCCCATAAGCGCGCAGGCCGTCGCTGTCGCAACACCGTGCTGTCCCGCCCCGGTTTCGGCGACAATCCGATTCTTGCCCATTCTGACCGCCAGCAGGGCCTGACCCAGCGCGTTATTGATCTTGTGCGCTCCCGTATGTGCCAAGTCTTCTCTTTTCAAAAACAGGCGGGCTCCACCAATTTCTTCGGCCAAACGACGGGCTTCATAAATTGGCGTTGGACGACCAACATATTGTGCCAGCAGTTTTGTCAACTCGCTCTTGAACGTTATGTCCGTTCTGGCCTCCCGATAGGCTCGCTCCAATGCATCAATTGGTTCAACAAGAGTCTCAGGAACGAATCTTCCACCGTACGGACCAAAATACCCTCGATCATCAGGATCTCGACGAGCGAAAACCGGCGTAACAAATGAAGCCTTGTCATCCATAACTCAACACCCTGCACCCATATCTAGACTCCAGCCATAGCACTAAAGAATTCCTTCATAAGTTGCTCGCATTTCACACCGGGTTGAGACTCGAGGCCAGACGAAATGTCAACACCGTAGGGTCGAACCATTCGGACCGCCTCAGCTATGTTGTCGGCCTTAAGCCCTCCCGCCAAAAAGAGCCGCCGCCGTGCTGCCAATCGGGCTGCTAGTGTCCAATTCACCACTCGTCCAGTTCCACCACGCCGAACCGGATCGTGTGCATCCAGAAGAAGAGTCCATGATTTTGGGAGCTCAACCAGGTCGTCCAGATCATTTTCATTCTCTAGAGTCACCGCTCTAATCACATCGCCAGAGAGACTCTCACAAAACTCTTGGGTCTCGTTTCCGTGTAGCTGAATTCCGTTCAGTCCCACTTCGGTTCTTACTTCTTCGATCCGAGCGAGAGACGAATTCACAAAAACACCCACCACCGCCACGTGGCTCGGTAAAGCTTCTCGAATTCGTGCGGCGACAGACGGCGCCACAAATCTCGGACTCTTGTCCCAAAAAACGCACCCAATCGCTGAGGCGCCAAGATCGGCCGCCAACACTGCATCAGCGACACGCGTTAAACCACAAACTTTAACTGCCACCATTAGCGCTCGCCTACGGTCGTTGGGCGGGAACGACCCGCGAGGTCGCATAGCGCTATTCCGGGATCGTCCTTAGTGACAAGAGATTCGCCAACAAGAACACCTCGATAGCCACTCGCCCTTAGTCTCTCCAGATCGCTTGAAACCTTAATGCCACTTTCGGCTATAGCCACCACATCTTTCGACATAAGGTCGATCAGTGAAAACGACACCGCTGTATTCACCTCTAAGGTACGAAGATTTCGATTATTGACCCCTATGATTTCTGCACCAGCCGACACAGCCCTGTGCAATTCTTCCTCGTTATGAACTTCCACTATCACTGCAAGCCCCAACTGTGTCGCAAGCTTTAACAGGACAGACAACTCTAAATCGTCCAGAGCAGCAACAATCAACAAGATCACGTCCGCACCCGCCGCTCGCGATTCCCACACTTGATACTCGGAGACAATAAAATCCTTACGGAGAACCGGAACATCTACCACATCTCGTACGGCTGTTAAATGGTCCAATGCTCCATCGAAAAAAGCCGGCTCCGTCAAAACAGAAATCGCTGCTGCACCAGCCGCTTCATATGCAGAAGCGATAGAGGCCGGACGATAATCCTTTCGCAACACTCCACGTGACGGAGATCGCCTCTTGCATTCCGCAATAATCGATAAAGACTTTTGGGAGCGCAGCACTTGGCTAAACAGTTCTCCTTGTGGACTTCGTTCCTCAGCTAGTCTCTTCAACAGGTCAAGTGTTCTTTTTGTCTTCGCTATCTCAACCGCGTGGCGCGTCGAACCCAGAATCGCCTCGAGCAAATCTGGCTGTGTCCCGGTGGATTCCCTGCTCCCGCTCGTTTGCATCATCTCTCACCTCGAGAGACCGCCGCAGACGCGCTCAGCTTTCGAGCGACACTTCCGTCCTCAAGAACCCCCCTGGCCATTGTGACTGCTTCTTTAAGCGACGGGGCCCGCTCCATGATCACCAAACCCGCGGCCGCGTTTGCCAGTACGAAATCGGTCGCAGGTCCTGATTCGCCCGCCAATACCTGCCGAGCTATATCAACACCTTCCTGAGGTTCCGAGATCTGGAGCGACTCAAGCGAAGCTGTCGCCAAACCGAAATCCGATGGTTGCAGCTCAAATCTCTCCAGCTTGCCACCCTGTTGATATTCGGTCACATAGGTGGTGCCCGCCGTCGACACTTCGTCTAATCCGTTTTCTCCATGAACGACCCAGACACGTTCTGAACCGAGTCGCCCCAGCGCAGATGCCAAAAGATCGGATTGTTCCGCACCGGGAACACCAACTAATTGCCGACGGACGCCCGCTGGATTCGTCAGGGGGCCCAGCAAATTAAACGCCGTTCGGATACCAAGCTCACGTCTCGCCGGGCCAGCATGGCGCATCGACGGATGGAATGTAGGCGCGAAGAAGAATGCGAAATCGGTTTCTAACAAACATCGTTCGACAACATCAACCGTCGCAGAGACGTTAACTCCAAGAGCTTCAAACAAATCCGCGCTTCCACTGCGACTGGACACCGATCGATTTCCATGCTTCGCCATCCGAACACCGCAAGCCGCCAAGGTCAGCGCCGCGAGAGACGACACATTAAATGTATGGAG
>CAYFER010000045.1:0-13742 GCA_964342185.1 uncultured Vicinamibacteraceae bacterium
GTCGCTGGCCCACACGTTGAAATCCGCCAGTAACCACCCAAGCCAATCCCTGCTCCTCGGCCAGCTGTCGGGCACGCGCATCGTCCGTTAGGCCCAATCCCTCATCTACCACCTGGTCAGTCGTCGCCACGCCCACTACCGCGACCATCCCGAGTTGGCTCAGGTCGGCCGCCACCGTCTGAGCAATACCCATGCCAATCCATTCGTCTAACGAAGCACCGGACACGTTCGCGAACGGCATTACAACAACCCCTCGGTCCTCGCTAGTTCCCCGACCCACCTCATTATTCGTAACCGAAGGCCCTTGGGCATCTATCGAGATGGGTCCAAAACACGCAACGAACACAAACACAACTAGGCCGAATTGACTTTTATAACGCTTCATAGTCTTTCTTTAAGAATACCGTGCCGCCGGAAGCTGACTGGAAGAGATACGCTCTTAATTGTCGCTACTCAGCCGAATACAGTCAAATTTCAGTCTCGAAACAAAACTGTGGCGACCGCCCCATGTAGTCAATCCTTCACTAACGAATTCAGAGCACAATTTATACTTTTTGTTCGATTTATCTGGTTATACTCTTCAGCAATTCAAGGTGAGTCAAGGAATCAATATGAGCCAAACGGAACGAGAACGGTCGCGGCGAAATTTCATGAAAAGTTTGGGTGTGGCGGCGGGTGCAACCGCCTTTTCGACCTTTCCAACCGAGGCTTCGGCCTCACTAACTCAGGCCCGCGAACGCACAACGCGTAATGGATTCCCAGAACTGAATCGACGGGCCCAAGGTTGGCTACGTTTCTTGTGGGACAAAACGACCACTGAAGACGACTGGGGAGCACACGGTGTCCCTCACCCGTGGTGGGACCGTTATAGCAGCCCAGTCGTAACTAGTTACGGTCGATTCGATTTGCACAACTCCTCATACGCCCTGCTACTCATGGCGGACCAGACACCGGCGTGGCGTGAAGCGTACACCGAAATCGCTGATGGCCTCGCTCGACGATATCCGACATATTGGGGAGCCATTGACTGGCTGACACAAATCGGCGACGACCCCAAACGAGCCAACTACCCACCAAGGGTGATGGCGGCCATTCCGGATCGACTACAGGGTAATTACAACCGCATCGGCTGGACGGCAAACGGGATTGAACCATGGGGCCTCGCGGAGGATCCCATAGGAGCTGATGGCAATCTGTTTTTTCGAGCGTGGTTCAATGTAGTCCTGTCCATCTACCGTTATGTTTCTGGCGATGACAAATACGAACAACCGTTTAAAGTAACCGGTTACGGCGACCAAGAGTTTGAATGGGATCAACATCGCATCTGTGAACGATTGGCGGAGCAATATCGAGAGCATCCTGAAGGACCACAGTGCGAGAACACCAAGATCTGGGTTGTGTGCAACAGTGCTGGTGGGTTGGGACTGTATCTCTACGACAGAATCTTTGGCGCGGAGACGCACCGTCCCTTCCAGAACTTTCTCGAATACACCAAAGAAAACTATATGAGCGTTTCGAACGACGGCAAGCTCGAATGGATAACGCAATACTACGATCCCATCGCTAATCACAATTCAACCAGAGGTCCGGCCGGTGGCGTCGGGTCAGCGTTCCTCCTCCTCCCACAAGACCGTGAACTCTCAACCTTTCTGTATGAATCCGCGGCCAACGCCTTAGGTTGGAATAATCCGAGAGTGCCAATTCAAGCGAATGCCAGCGGACTGAACATGGCCCGAGCATTGGGTGACCACACGGCCATAGCTCGACTCAGTGCGGCAGCTGAACGCGAGTTCGACCCACGGTTCTTTGGCGAACACGGAGAAAAATTCGGGTGGTGGTTTGGCCTGAACGAAGGATTCCCGCGCGGTCAGCGAAGTGCCTCAATGATGGTCTCTGAAATTGGAGCCAATGAAAGTTGGCCTCGAGCCTTCGACGCTCCCCACCTCGATAAGTTTGAGGCTCCGACCGTGGAAGGAATCGACTTTCCGTCGCTCGGTGTCTCTCAGGCCTGGAATGACACCGCCAACGGAACACTGTATGTAACTACTTATGCCACAACCCCTGACCGGCAGGGTGTCGACAGCAGTTGGCGGGTCACAAATTTGACTAACCCGGATGATGTCTTTGTCCTCTGCGACGGCGAACCGTTTGAACGTGTGGAAGTTGAAGACACCAATACCATCAGACTTGATACCACCATCGACAATCGTCAGTATCAGATCTTTACCGGCTACCGAGGTAACGAATCAGCCACTGTCAATCCTACCCGTACTCGACCACAGGGCCGGTCGACAACAGCCGCAGCAGGATTGGCTGCAACAGCTCGCCGACCAACGACCGAGGGCACCGAACGAATTCGTACGGCGACCACAGACCTGTTTCCAACTGGAGGACCTACTTGTGGAGGGTGTTGCTGACAGCGTTACCTAGGAAAGGAAACGTTGAATCCTATTGCGTGACCGTCACTGTCACATCAGCATCAACGCCAAGCGCTCCATCAGACGCGAGACAGCGTAAAACGTAGGTGCCAGGCTCGTGAAACGTCACCTCAGTTACGTATCGACCCTCCTCAGGAATCGGCGGAGGTGACCAATGTTGAGCCCACGGCGAATTGGCGTGCACCCGGGTATCCTCCCACGTCTTGGCCTGTTCGGGCTCAAATGTCGGTGACCCAGCGCCTCGATAGACATACCAAGACAGCCGCAATCCTGTCGCACTACCGACCGTAATCTGCCGAGGTTTGTCCCACCCACACGGAATATTCTGAGAAATAAAACCGAGCGTAGGCGATACCTGATGACAACGTGACTCTGTACGAGGAGGAACATCATCATCCGTCGCGATCGCCACCAACTCAAGCGGACTACCTACTCGCGCTGTACGAGTGGTTGGGCCCTCCAATCTCAACTCTGGAGCTTTGTTCGCTCGAATCACAGGGTTGCTTTGACCTGCACCCAAGGCACCTTGCTCAGAGGCTTTGATCAGTCCATCCACTTTGTAGTCAAGTGCAAGCGTCGCATACGCCGTGACCGCCTCTCCCCGTGTCGTCAGTCTCCAAATCAATTCGTCGTCACTAGAGAAATCCTCAGGCACCGGCACACGAAACACAAACCGGTTACGCCGAGGCTGGAACCGAGTCGGTTGCCCTTGATCCGCACCTGTTACTTCAAATGTGTCGTCATTAGACCCAGCCTGGATCACTCGGATGTAGTTCTCCGGTCCCACCGGAATAATCGGTTCTTCCTCCCAATTAGAATTCATGTACCCAAATAGGAAATAAAGCGAGCCGTCTGGGTCTTCTTCCCATCCCTCGTACGCAGGGGACACGACTTGGCCAGACCGATAGGCTGGTTGAGCCTGAGCCTGAACTGCGACAACAATGACAGCCGTTGCTACTATAGCCGTCCACAAATATTGAAAATTTAAACACTTTCTCCGATGGTGCCAGTCGTTCGTCATTGCTTTCTCAACCAGTGAGCGAGTTCTTAAAATGGCCATATTCAACAGGACGCGACGGTATCTGTCCGATACCACTGAACTGTCCTCTCTCAAGTATATCTCTCTGACGACCATGAAACCCATGCCGCGCGGGACCGAATATTTCAAATGTTGCCAAGGTAAGCTCATACGAAGGAAGTAAGAAACAACAAACTTCGAAACGAAAGTGCCACTAACTCCGGTCTACAATGGCAGAGTCGTCATGTCCTATTTCAGAAAAACGCTTGACTCGCTCCGTCCATATGAACCCGGCGAACAACCGGCCGCTGGCGAATCGATCATCAAACTCAACACAAATGAAAATCCCTACCCAGCCAGTCCGCGAGCGATGGCATTGCTGCACACCATCGACAAAGAGCGTTTACGTCGGTACCCAACACCGTATGCTGATGAATTTCGGGCGGCGGCGGCTGAAATACTTGGTGTTGGCCAGGATTGGATTCTCGTCGGCAACGGCAGTGACGACATTCTTACGATGTTGATTAGAGCCGTGAGTGACACGACGCGTCCGGTCGCCTACGCCACACCAACCTACGCGCTATACCGCACGCTCGCCCAGATGCATGATTCTCCAATCGTAGAAGTACGGTTCGACGAGACATACACTCTTCCAGTCGACGCGCTGGCTGAGTCCGGCGCCGCACTAACTCTGGTAGCCAGTCCGAACAGCCCCTCAGGTAATCGGATGCCCAACGATGCCATCAGCACCTTGGCGACTCGCCTGAACGGCCTACTGGTTGTCGACGAGGCGTACGTTGATTTCGCGACTGACAACGCACTCGACCTAACACGTCGCCACGATAATGTCATCGTGCTTCGTACGTTGTCGAAAGGTTATTCACTCGCTGGCCTTCGCCTCGGATTTGCAGTCGGTCCTCCCAACCTGCTCGCAGAACTCGGCAAGGTAAAAGATAGCTACAACGTGGATGCAGTCTCGGCGCAGGTTGGCGCCGCCGCGTATCGGGACGTAGAGTACTGCCGACACAACGTCGACCGAGTGTGCAGGTCGCGGCAATACCTCACGACGGAACTTACTCAAGTCGGTTTCTACGTCTGGCCCAGTGAGGCTAATTTCGTGTTGGTCCGACCGTCCAACGGAAGGGCACAAGAACTCTACGAAGCATTAAAACTCCACGGCATTCTTGTGCGCTACTTCGACACTCCAGAACTCAACGACAAACTGCGCATTACGGTTGGAACCAACGCCGAGAATGAAAAACTCGTGGCTGTTTTGACTAAATTGGTCCGTTAACCCACCGCATCATTAGAGCACTTCTGGCTCCGATTCCCAGTTAAGATAAATCTCCTCTGGCAGGAAGTACATATGGACCGTATACCGACCATCTGTCGAACCGGCTTCGCCAAAGTGTAGAACGTGCATGTTATCAATCGGTGGAATTGGCAAATCATTCAAAGGCATTGCCGGCCACGACATGCCTGCCTTCAGGTCCTCCTGGTTAAAAACATACTCGATGAAGATAAGTTTTCCCGATGCCTCTCCATAAACCAGTCCCTCATTACCGGTTGCGTCGGGAAGACGGCTAACTGACGTCAGATCGGTGTAATGACGCCCCATACCAGGACAGAAACGAGTCTCGGGGTGATGGTCGCATGCGAACACCTCGAACTCGTCTGGCAGACTCGTGACCGACGGCAATTGCCCAGTCTGTAACATCGGATACCCCTCATCCTCAGATGGTCGAAAGTGCAAAAGTAGCAGATATTGGTTGAACTCTTCGGCTTCGCCTTCCACGAGGTCAACGGTGAAGGAGTGAGCGGCAGGAAAATCAATCTCACGTATGGTCAACCCATGAAAACTCTTGGCCGCAACAAGGTCGCCTTGGCGAATCAAATATCCTGCCGAAACGATGGAATCATTCTCGACGCCATAAAGCACGCCCTGTGTTCGTATTCCCTTTGGATTCTTGGCCCACACGAGAGGGCCATCATAGCCGTTATAGTGGTCTCCGTCGTCAATGCGATACGCGGGTTGGTCGCTCGCGGCATAGAACATACCTCGACCTGCCAATTCTCCAACAGGACGATAATCCGATGGAAGTGCCGTCACTGGCGGCAGTGACTGTCGTGAGGCCACATGCTCTCCAACAGCTTCTTGGACTCCAGCAACCGGTTCACTCATGTCATCTGACGCCGTACATCCAACGGAAGCAACGGCGATAACGCAGCACCAAAAAAACATTCGCACTTGATTTGTCTTCAACATGCTCACAATCCACCTCCCTCAATCACACGCGATACCACAGAAGCACTGACAGTCTAGCCGTCTAGCCTCTCAGGTCATAACACAACAAGCGCGGCTCCGCCCCCGTTGTCAAATCACGGGTGTTCTGCTTGACATAAAGAAGACCATGACTCAGAACCGGTAGCGTCCACGATTCACGTGCAGCAAAAAGCCATGTTCTTGCGACCTCTACGTAGCCTGTGTCAGTAAGGTCCATCCAGAGTAGGTGTCCGAATTCACCAAGGCACAGGAACAGTCCGTCGGCCGAGAGTAAAGATCCGCGCGCGGTTCCTAGAATCGACTGCCGTGTCCGCCCATTCTGAGTAACGGTTTCAGTCCAAGTCGGCACTTCTCGCCATACAATACGGCCAGTTTCCACATCTACACAAGCCAACGATGCGTCCCCCTGATTTCGCCCATCGAATCCGAATAACATTCCATCACGATAAATCGGCGTATTGAAATGTAAGGCGAACTCCTGCGTGGACCAGACAACCTGATGACTGAAGTCTGGCTGTACCTGAACTAGCGTGCCTCCCGTTCGATAGCTTGCAGAAATAAAGATCTTGTCCCCAAATACGACTGGACAGGCGGCGTTGACCGATTCGTAGGTTCGACTTCGGTGAGACACTGAAAAATCAACGTTCCCGGTAACTGGATCGATCGACAACAGTCCTCCCTCAGGAGGATTTGATTCCCCACCGGCAAACACAAACACTCGACGTTGCCCGTGAATCGTTGCGGGAACGGGTGACGCATAACTCGGCCCCCAATTACCAGCCCGCCATCGCTCCCGTCCGGTGGTTCTATCGAAACCAACAACACAGGCCTGCTCGGCTCCGCCGACGTTTACGATCACCACATCTCTCTCAACCAACGGACTTGACGATACTCCGAAAAAATCCTGTGTCGCGCCATATTCCATTCGAAAATCTCGTCGCCACAACACCTCTCCGGTCTCCAGATCAAGGGCATGAAATTTACCTTCAGCACCAATCGAAAACACGTGGTTACCATCAACAACTGGGCTCGACCGTGGCCCGTTGTTGTAGCCATAACGATCCTCGTATGCGGTCGGATAACGAAATCGCCATTGATCCGCTCCCGTCTCAGCATGTAAACACTCGACAATCTCTTCGTCGCCGACACGGTGAACAAAAACCAATTTCTTCCCAGCGATTGCTGGCGAGGCATATCCTGAACCCGATTGAAACTCCCACACGAGTGGAGGGGGGAACATCCGGCGAAGCGGGGTCTCGGTTGAAACAGCGTTATGTGAGGGGCCGAGAAATGAAGTCCAGTCGTTGGTGACAGCGCTAGGCGCCAATGGTGTGGGCGAGCGGTGAACAACCGTCTGTGCTATCGACGGCTGCGCCCACAGCGCTTGCGCCAGTAATCCCTGCATCATGGCTCGCCGAGTCAACAGGGGCATCCGAAAAACTCCTAGTCTCTACCGCCGCCGTTTTAAGACGCGGAAACGAGAACTCATATAAAGAAACAACCAACGTTCCAGTCTTACTAAGGTTGAAATTCCTTATCCATCACAAACACTTTCAGCGTCTCGACCTTGACGCCATCAGCAGCCATGGCCTCGGCACTCGCCGGCGCTTCCAAAACCTCAAAGAACGCTCCCAAGTCCTGCGGTTCAAAGCAGACAGCCACTTCATTGCCATCGTTGATTGCAATACCAATCGGCGCGGTGACAGTCTGACTTCTAAACAACTCGCCGTGCGTCCTGAAGGCTGATTCCCACTTCGCCGAATCTTCAACCTGACAAGTGACTACAACTTTTGCCATCGTTCCTCTCCGTCTCTCTGTTAGGGCTCACCTCTCAACCAGAGTAAGCCGACGGTGGGATTATAGATGCATTAACAAACCACGGCAGATCGCACCGCGGCCATATCATTCTGGTATTCTCTACACGGGTACTCATAGAGAGAATAGCCGTTTGCCTTCGACTATATAGCTTTAAAACACTGTCGGAATCGGCATTCAATAGTAAGATTCGAGTGACCCAATCCGTGACGGTACGAAATAAACCGCTAAGGAGGACACCGTGAGAACTTCTCCATCTCTAATGACGATTCTGATGTGTTCGGCCGTGTTCGTGCTATCGGTCAATGTATCAGCGCAAACGCCCGTTCCCGAAGAGCCCACGTTTGCTACAGACGTCGCACCCATTTTGTACCGCTCATGTGTCAATTGTCATCGGCCTGATGAAATCGCACCAATGTCATTGATCAACTATCAAGAAGTGCGTCCCTGGGCGCGGTCGATCAAAAACAAAGTCGAGTCACGTGCCATGCCCCCATGGCATCTTGACCGTCGCATCGGAATCCAAGAGTTCAAGAACGATCCTTCGCTCACCGAGCAGGAAATTGCGACAATTATCCGCTGGGTCGATAACGGGGCACCGCAGGGTAATCCGGCAGATACCCCGACACCACCTGAATTCGCACCGGCCGACTCATGGCAAATTGGTGACCCGGATGTCGTCGTGCGTTTCCCGGACTACACGGTTCCGGCCGCCGGCCCGGACCTGTTCGGAAACTTATTTGCCGATATTGACTTGGACGAAGACCGCTACATCACATCAATACAAACACGAGCCATCGGAGACCGATCCCGTCAAGTGGTGCACCACGCGCTATCGTATGCCGTTGAACAAAATGAGCAGGGTGAATCCATGGGTGGCGGCATCTTTCTTGTTGAGTACGCGTCGGGCAAGCAGGCGGAAATCTACCCACCCGATTCCGGACTCCTACTCCCCGCCGGAAGCGATGCTCGTTTGAGCTATCACATGCATTCCATCGGTGAGGAAGTTGACGCACAGGTCGAACTCGGAATTAATTTCCTCCCCAAAGATACAGTGCCAAAGCATATTCGCTATTCAAAACAACTTGGCGGTTCACAGGGTCAGGTCATCGGAGTGCTTGACATTCCGGCCGGAGAGATTTCACGTTCAGATGGCTACACCCGCTTCAATAAAGCCGCCAAAATAACGATGTTTCAGCCCCACATGCACATGCTTGGCAAATATCAATGTATTGAATTCATCTATCCAACTCAACCGGTCAAAACAGAGGTCATAAACTGTGCCGGATTCGATTACAACTGGCACATGAACTACAACTACGCTGACCACACATCACCACTCATTCCGGCGGGGACTATCCTTCACGTAACGAGCTGGCATGACAATTCTGAAGCCAACCGAGCCAACCTCGATCCGAACAATTGGGTTGGTAGCGGCCAACGCACGATCGACGAGATGGGATTCGCGTGGATTGGTTGGCACGACATGACTGATGAAGAGTACGAGGCGGAAGTCGCCGCGCGTGAAGCGGCACGCAAGAAAACAAATAACTAAAATCGTTGCATTAGTTCAGGACGACCTTGTAGTGAAACGAGAAAGCGCTGTCACTTTAATTTGCACTGTCTTCTTTACCGTTCTGAGTGCGGGAGAAGCACTGGGACAGGCTGATCCGCAAAACTATCTCTTCAATACCGGACAATCAGTACAGCCCTACTTCGAAGGATGGAGCCACAACTCCGACGGTAGCTTCGAAATGCACTTCGGCTATCTCAATCGAAACTACGTCGATCCCATTCATGTGCCAATTGGCTCAAACAATCGCTTTAATTCGGGGCCAACCGACCAGGGACAGCCAACGTTCTTCTATCCTCGTGTCAACCGCCGAGTATTCAGTGTTACTGTCCCAGAAAATTTTGGTGAACAGGAATTGGTGTGGAGCATCACGGTTGACAATGAGACCAACCATGCCGTTGGCTGGCTCCAAGCCGAGTGGGAGATTAACGCAGCCCCCCGAGTCGGACTCTATACCGAAGAAACGGCAGAACAACCTAATCGAGCTCCAGAATTGACCGTCCGCAACGTCGACACCGTCACGCTGCCTGCCACGCTAAGTGTGACCGCCTTGATTTCAGATGACGGACTGCCAAAACCCAGGCAACGTAACAGCGCCACCAGGGTCATACTGCCAACCTTCGAACCTGAAGGTCCGATATTGCCGACCAATGTCCCGCAAATTCAATCATCCAATCGACTTCGCCCCACCCGCATGACGGTTGGGAACGTCTCCGTCACTTGGACACAGTGGCGCGGCGCGCCCAGTAAACTCGAAGAGTCGGAAGGTCAACCAGACCACGCCACAATTGCCGTTACTTTTGAGACACCTGGTGATTATCTCTTTCGGATTCAAGCGTCAGACGGACTCGAAACCGTAACGAAAGACCTTGCAATCACAGTCCAGTAGATAAATCCCTGTGCGGGTGGAACCATCATTCCACGATAGCGTCGTTCGCTCTGGCACCCGCGAGGATACCTTCCATCCCAACGTTCCCTTCGTGACACGCATATTCAAACACGTCCTCATCGACGCGCTTCATAGGAACAGCTACCGTCCACGGCTGTGCGTAAGACGACACATCGTCGACTGTAGCCCGGTAGTCGATGGTGTCGTCATCAATTCGTGTAAAGTGTTCGATCAACGTCAAATCTCTACTCGTACCTCTGAACTCCTGCTCGTCCCTAAAATGGGTAGTTTCCACGACAAGAGTATCGCCTTCCCACCGTCCCAAAGAATGTCCCATCCACTGCCGGATCCCTGATGAAATCGCCGAACGCCCATCAAGCGGTATGACCCGAGTCTCATGAATCATCTCGACAAGGATGACAACATAACCCGGTGCCTGAACGATCATGAAGTTGTTGTTATACGAACCCGGCAACCGCGGCACGCCACGGGTCAGACATCGTTCCCATAAATTACGGTCACTCCACGAGTGATTACGTTCCCGGGCCACTCGACGCGCAGCAATCCGAGTTTCGCCGCCCGAAGTCAGGCTCGGTAAGCGTCCATCCTTAGGGTCCACAATCAGTGACGTACGTGTATTCAATTGAGTCAAATATTTTGTAGCCCGATCGGACCAGAATTCGTTATAGGCTCGGCCAACATCAGCTTCAATCGCGCCATCTCGGCGATCTCGGTCTACTCGACGAAGCGTCTGCTCAGCAAACGCCACCGCTTCCTCTTCGGTATAAAACTCCTTATCCGACAACTCGGCAGGACGCTCCAACGGCGTTCCCGTGATGTTATTCCACGTCCCTTGTAAATTTGGGTCACCCCACGGTGTCAGCAACCTTGAACGGTTCTGTGCAACAACTGACACACTCGACATGACCATCAGCCCGACTCCAAGAACGACAATAGGTAGCGACGTTACGCGATCAACTCTCATAGGGCACCTCCGTCGTGAGTAGACAAACGAATTTAGCGCCGCTCTGCAGCGACCTGTTCTAAATACAGGCGTTCAAGACGTTCTACTTCGGCAAGAAATCCAGCGGGATCAACAAAAGTGTCAGGGTCGTATGGCTGCCCCGCTTTATATTTCTCGTGTAATCCATATTGTGACCCATGCGAGGCGACCCAAACGTCCACCGGAAGCAGCTTCTGTCTTCGAAATGTCTCAGCAAAGTCTTCCGCCACGCCGGGGTAGGTCGGATCAACTACAAGCCGTTTACCCTCATTAATCGTGCCCATGTTGGCAATAACAACGGCATAATCACGGCCTGCTTCCCGGACTGTCATCGTGTAACTGGAACTCCCGACGGTATGCCCAGGGGTCTCAAGAACCGTTAGACGGGTTTCACCCACCGCAATCACCTCGGTGTCCGTGAGAATCCGGTCAACGTTTACTGGCGTGAACGATTCTCTGCCACCAAAGTGTGGGTCGCTAAAACCTCCGTCTTCCAACACAGGCGCATCACCAGCAGTTGCCCACATCTCAGCGTCAGCAATCTCCTTGATATCAGCTAAGGCCGCCGTGTGGTCCCAGTGTGCCTGCGTTGTCAATAGAATCCTCACGTCTTCTAAGCGGAATCCAAGCGATTCAATATTTTCCCGGATTAACGACGTAGAATCTTCCAATCCTGTATTAATGAGAATGTGTCCGTCTGCCGATGTAATCAAGAAACTCGCCAAATCGTAGGTCCCAACCGCATACAGGTTGCCGATAACACGGTGCCCAGGAAAGGGTGTCGTCCAGCCGTCAGGTTGTGCCGTTGCGGGTGAGATAACGAGAACAGCGCAGCACAAAACCATGATAGATCGCATAATCGTTTTCATTGAAAATTGCTTTCCCTATTGACTGAACCGTAATACCAGAGCTCTGATTAGCCTTGACCCTAACGATTATGCCTCTCCAGACCTCGATCGTCTAGGCAGTTCATCTCGACTGGAAACTGACGCCATCTGGGCCGTCTGTCTCATCACAGTTGAATCTCTTCACAGTCAGGATGGTTAGTCCTTTACTTGACTCAAGTGTTCTATCAGGCAAGTATCGAATGTGCCACATACTTCTCTTCTTGCTGTAGACCTTGCACTTCTTCTTCCACCGCTTCTGACCCATTCGGTAACAAAACTTAATCGACGACTAAAGCCGCCGCCCGAAGGATTTCTTTTCGATTTAGACCATCTCCCACATCTAACACTTGCGCAACAATTTGTCCGCGAAACTGACTTGGAAGCACTGAATTCCATCATCGAACAACGAATCCAGCGCCATTTACCACTGCACCTTCAAACAACCCACTTGTCGTCGCCGCGTACTGCATGCACACTGGGCGTAACTCTGAGTCCAGAACTCATGACATTCCATCGCCAATTGATGACTGACTTACTCCCGTTCGTCGTAACAACGAATATTCACAACGCAGTTTGGGCAAATCCCGACACCCCCCGACCAGCCGACATTGAATGGGTTTCAAAATTTCGACAGAACTTCGCATTCGAAAATTTTGAACCACATGTCACGCTCGGAATAGGCTCAATCGAAACGTTTGTAGAACCAGAGCACTTCGTTGCTACCACCGTAGCTCTGTGCCACCTCGGTCGGTTCTGCACTTGCCGACGCGTCTTAAAAACGTGGGAATTAAAAGGCTGAAGGAAACGATTTTCCATCCTGACAGAAGCAATCAGAACGAAAGGAATCGAATACCCCACCCTTGTAAAACCCACATAAAGTAAGGATCAGGCATTGAACTCGCACGAAGGCAAGACCCACTTTTGCCTCACCTTTTGACAGGCTGTGCCGGCGACCAGAGTATGATCGTATCTAACTAAATACGTCGACCATCTTGTGTTTCGCCTAAGCCCGTTCTCACCCGTGGCGTGAGACCTTAGTGAGTGACATCTGAACGACATGGCTATCGCTCTCATCCTCCTTGCCGTAATCGGACTCATGATCTCGACTTATTTCACTTCCGTTGCCTACCGTTGGGTGCAACCTGATGTCCGCTGGATTCCATCTTTCTGTCGCATGGACGAACGAACGTGTGCATCGATTGTCTTTACACCCCAAGCGCGCGTGTTTGCTCTCCCGAATTCAGTGCTTGGCCAACTGTTCTACGTCCTCCTCATCGCAGGAACGTTGTTGAACTGGATTACTGGGCCTGAAGTCATTGTTACTCTCTATGTAGCGGCCAGTGCCGTGACTGTAGTTCTAGGTATGTATCTCAGTTATGCACTCTTGTTTATTAACAGGGTCGCGTGTCCGTTATGTTTCACGTCTCACGGCATAAACTTAGTGATTTTCTTGATATTGATGTTCGGACTCACGTGACCCAAGTCCCCGAAGATAGTCACTGATGATATAGTGAATAGACAATTCTTTATGAAGAGAGGAACAGCAAGTTGATGAGAAGACGACGGCTTCATAATGTAATAGGTATAGTAGTGGCTGGGCTTTTGATTGTAGCTACATCTATGGTTACTGCTGAATCCGCTGAGGAATTACCACAAGGCACCGTTACTTCAGCAGGTGTCTTTACCGATGAGCAGGCGGAACGAGGCGAAGAGACATACATGCAGGAGTGTGCGGCATGCCACCTCGATGATTTACTGGGTGACGGAATTGCGCCACCGCTTCTGGGCGTTCCCTTCTCATTTCGGTGGAGCGAACTGTCCATAGGTGACATGTA
>CAYFER010000046.1:0-13554 GCA_964342185.1 uncultured Vicinamibacteraceae bacterium
ACCTTCGAATACGGGAACCAAAATCCCGCGCCTTACCGCTTGGCCACGCCCCATCCCTTGGACGCAGCGCACAAAGACACCTCGCGCCCAGTGTGCAATCGATTACTCTAGCCGATGAACCGTGAAACGGGCAAGGGTCGAAACAACAGTTAGCAACTGCTCTACTCCGGATCAGTTAAACGGGTGAACTCCCTAAATCCAATCGTCCGGGTCAAAATCGTTTGCCATCCCCGCGACCGCACCTGGCGGCGAGCAAAAACAGCATCTACTTTGCAACGATAAAGGGCAAACACTGTTGAACCGCTACCAGTCATGGCAGCAAGGGATGTATTAGTTGCTTGCAGCCGATCAACCATCGCTCCGATCTCGGGATGGTGCTTCACCACCGATTCCTGAAGATCGTTTCCCAACAACCTCAGCCGTTGGCGCCAATGTCGAGGCCGCTTAGTCGGTAATTTCGCAGGTGATTGGTCGAACCATTTGTATGCCAAAGCCGTTGGCACCCCGAAGGTAGGGCTAGTTAAAACAACCCAGTACTGATCGAGATCCGAGAGTCGTCTAAGCCGAACACCGCGATCAAAACCAGCAGAGAGACCACCTTTCAAGAAGTAAGGCACGTCAGACCCTATAGACGCGGCCAATTCTCGAAGACGTTTTCCGGATGGCGAAACACCCCAAAGTGAACATAATCCCCGAAGCGCAGCTGCCGCATTACTACTTCCGCCACCAAGACCAGCTGCCATAGGGATCCGCTTTGTCATTGAAATGGCGACATCTTTGGGATCACCCTGACAACCCATATCCCTCCACAGAACCTCGGCTGCTCGCCATACTATGTTCTTCTTGTCAGTAGGAACCCTCGCATTACGACTGCCGACTGTCATACGTCCTCGGTAGCGAGTGAACACTAGCGTGTCGTGAAGCGAAATAGATTGCAACAGGGTTTGCAAATCGTGAAATCCATCACTCCGGTGCCTGAGGACTCTTAGGTCAAGGTTTAGTTTCGCCGGAGCGCGCACAATCAGAGGCATAATTCCAATCTCCCCGTAACCCGATCACCGCGGCGGCACGAGCAGATCATTGCTTTTCAATGTCTCTCCCTCAAACTTGAATTCCTCTACAGTCGTATAGACATAGTCATCACGACCCTCAGCGCTGAACACCTCCGGTCTCAACTCAATGTTGACGCTCACTTGCGAAAGTGTCACGACCAACGAACTCGTCTGCCCGTTATCACTTCTTGATCGAAGATCGATGCGCCGAGGCAAGCCACGGACATGACCGGAATACCAAGCGGTTAAACCAGGCCGCCGGCCCGCAACAATCACCGGCTCATTGTCGACGGTCTGCAGATAAGCTGTGCTTTCAGAATCAACCTTCACACCAATCCATCCGTTATCGTAAATCTTGGCTTCCCTCGGCTCTGGAGCAGGAACAAAACATCCCGTGAAAACGGCCAGAAACTCCTCAGCTGAAAGTGAAACACCGGCAATCATTGAAAGTAAATCCTCGACAGCCGTCGCGGTGACCACCCGCTTTTCTCGTGGCAAAACCAATACCGCTGCATCATCTAATTTCGCCACAAGGACAAAGCCAGGTGACCCAAACGGCGCTAGTCCGACCAGACGCAGTGAAGCCGGACGGGAAAGGGCACCAAGAACTTCACCTCTAAATGTTGTCTCTCTCGATTCTGCATTAACCTGCATGGCTACTTGCATCGTTCGAACTCGCCGACATGAATCCGTCGCTTGATTAAAACGACCTTGGTAATCAACAACGGGACGACTGGGCCCCTCTGGAAGACTGAGACCCGCAGAAGCACAGCCAATCTCTAAGAAACACACGGCTGCCATCAACACGACTTTTCGGTTGGAAAGCAAGTGTAGACAGTGTCGATAAACAACGCTTGACGTAGTTAATCTCACTGAGAGAAATAGAGACGATCCTCGTAACACGCCGGCACGCCCACTCAATCAACGACAGACGCGCTGGAGTGTACGGGAATGGTCCCAATCATGGCATTTAAGGAACACGTCTCCGCTCGGCTTCTTGAATTTTTTCTTCGATATTCTCAACGTCGACCTCTTCACCATCACCAGCGAGTGCAGCTTTCCACGCACCGATAGCTTCATCGTGACGACCGAGTTTGGATAGTAGATCGCCGAAATGGTCTTGAATGACCGAATTCCAAGTCATTTGCTCACTAGCTCGTCTGAGGTGAACTTCCGCAAGATCAAGACGCTCCAATTTAAAATAAGCCCAACCCAAACTGTCAAGATAGGCGCCGTTACCTGGATCCAACTCAATCGCCCGCTTTAGCAGATTAACGGACTCTTCAAGACGGTCACCTCGGTCGGCTAGCATGTAACCAAGATAGTTCAACGTTGCCGCGTGATCGGAATCACGGTCAAGTACACCTCGAAACGCACGTTCAGCATCCGCGTAACGATCATACTGCTCAAGTGTGGCTCCAAGTTGAAACAAAATCGACAAATTGTCTGGGAATCTCAGACTAGCCGATTCAAGAAGCGCAACAGCTTCCTCGATACGATCATAGTCACGATAAAACGTGGCTAAAAAAAGATGAGCAGTTGGATCTTGATCATTGTTGTCGAGAGCATCTCTAAGAACATTGACTCCGCCGGTAATATCGCCGCCGTCCCCAAGAATCCTAGCTTCCAACCTAGTTACAATGAGATCACCCGAGTGATGAGGCCTAATGGCTTCTAGTGCCGTCGTCGCATCATCCACGCGACCAGCCGCCAAGTAAGCCTGTATTAAGCGAGCACCATACGCCAAAGACATTGGCAATAGTTCGACCGCTTGCTCGTAGGAATCGATAGCATTGCCATGCTCTTGCAATTGTTGGTAAGCGTAGCCGATTCGTCCTAGTAAACTAGCCAGCTGGTACGGCCGAACCCTGCCCTGCCGAGTCGCCTGACTACCTCGCCTGGCTTGACTCTGGCGCTGCACAGCGACAGCCGCTTCGAGTGTGGCAATCGCATCCTGATACCTATGTTGAAGAACGTATACCTCGGCCAACGCATAGGGACCTCGAATGCCATTAGGTTCGACCTCCATCAAACGACGTGCAACAGAGATCGCTTCATCAAAATTTCTCAAGTCGCGTTCAATCTCGGATAACTGATAGAGCACCGCAACATTTTCCGGGTCCGACTGCGACAATTGATACAGCACATCACGAGCGCGCTCTGATTGGCCATCCTGTAGCAACGCGGTCGCGAACTCACGCTTCGCGCCGTTACTCCGAGGGTTGCGTGCAACGGCGAGCTCATACGCCTCAACCGCATCAGCCCAACGGTCAACTCTTCCATACAACTCACCCAGCCGCCTCAAAGCCCTCGATGACGGGCGGCCGCTAGCAATAACACCTTCAAGCATAGAAACCGCTTCCTCGGTGCGACTGTCCCTCTCATAGGCATAGGACAACAGCAGGCCCGCCTCAGTAAAGCCGACTTCGTCTTCAACAAGGGACTCGAGAAGAGGAATTGCTTTGTCACTCTGGTTAGCAGTTAGGTAGACGCGCGCCAAAGTCAGCTCGACGTTCAGGTCTGGAAGAATCGTGTTTCGGGCTTGCTCAAGATGCTCGATCGCTGAGGCAGCGTCCTGAGGTGCCGGGTCTGACTGTCCTAGACGAGCCGCATAGATAAGACCTAGCACCCGGTTAGCCGTTACGTTATCCGGCTCGCGTCCTAGTGCTTCGTTCGCAGTACGAATAGACTCTTCAAGCTGATCGTCAGTGCGATAGAGTTCGGCCAACTCAGCCAACATCTCTGCGCTCGTAACGTCTCGATTGGCAGCATCTCGATACGCTTGGATAGCTCCTTCGGTGTCGCCGGAACGTGACAAAAAACGTCCCAAAATGAAAAAGCTATATCCATCGGCTCGCCGTGCAGCAGCCCCTTCGTCAGAATTCTGGGCCTGCCCAAACCCAAAGTCGGGCACGAAGAGCACCAGCAACATTAGGGCAGTAGTGAATGTTCGTCTCCCCATCGACCTTCGATTGTTCCACAGGATGGGTGCAACGACAAGCAAACGTGTGCTGGCGTCCCAACTGATCTTGGTAACGTGATGCAATTTCGACAACTTTTGGTATATTGGGCCAGGAGGTTACAACGTGGGGATTGACCCTGAATTACTTAAGATCTTGGCTTGTCCGGTTTGTAAGACACCAGTCGTCGCTGTCCGGGATGAAACAGGACTAAAGTGTAAACAGTGCCGACGGGTATATCCGATCAAAGACGAAATTCCCGTCATGCTTGTTGACGAAGCCGTGGTGGAATCCTAAATTTCAAATGTCCACCACAGCGGGCACAGCCACGACCGTAGAAGCGACTAACTCCAGACTCGAGAGTGCAGGCATAGTTTCCCTATGCTTGTTCGTCGGAGCAGTACAGCTCTCGATAGCCGTGTCCGCAGTGTTCTTAACGGTGAGTCTTGGCCTCTGGATCGCTATCCTGATATCAAACGGTGAACGCTTAGAACTGCCTGATATTTTCTGGCCACTCCTAGCATACGCAGTATTAACCTTGTTTTCTGTAGCTGCTTCCTCCGACCCAATCATCAGCTTAACCGACTCGAAAGAATTGCTACTTTTCCTTGTTGTACCGCTTGTCTATCGATTAGGACGAGGTCGTTCGGCACACACCATCGCTTCCATAATCATTAGCGTGGGTGCCGTCACGGCTGTGTTCGGAATTGTCCAGTACGGCATCTTAGAGTTTGACAACCTAGGGCAAAGACCTCTTGGCTCCATGGGACACTACATGACCTATTCCGGTCTCTTGATGCTGGTCATCGGACTCGCCGTGGCGAGACTTTTATTCGGGACCAGTGATCGACTCTGGGCAGGTCTAGTGCTTCCAACCCTTTTTGTTGCACTGGCACTGACATTAACTCGAAGCGCTTGGGTAGGGACCTGTTTAGGTGTTGGCTTGCTTTTCGTAATTCGAGACCATCGACTTCTTACTGCTGTCCCCGTAATAGCAGCACTCATCTTTGGACTGGCTCCCCAAACAGTCATCGACCGAGCATATTCAGCATTTGATTTGCAGGACCCTACCAATCGGGATCGGTTCGCCATGTCTAGGGTAGGGGTCAGAATGATACGAGATTACCCCCTGACTGGCGTCGGGCCCGACATGGTCCAAGAGCTTTACCCAGCCTATAAGGATGCTGGCGGGGTCAACGAAGTGAACCCCCATTTACACAATGTACCGTTGCACATCGCCGCGGAACGAGGCCTTCCCGCAGTGACTGTGTGGTTATGGTTTATTGTGACCGTGACTCGCAAGCTAAGGTTATGCCTGAAAGACCCAAAGTCTAAAGCGCTGGCCGCGGGAGGATTAGCCGCTCTGCTCAGTATGCTCGGAGCCGGGATGTTTGAGTACAATTTCGGCGATTCAGAGTTTTTAATGCTGCTACTGGTGTTATTAACACTGCCCATCGCAGCAACACAACCGGGCGGAACGATCGAACAGCAACAGAAAGCTCAAGGACAAACGGCTTCCGCGGCAGCCTAGTGCTTGAAGTGACGGCGCCCAGCAAACACCATCGCAAGTCCGTTTTCGTCAGCGGCCGCTACCACCTCCTCATCTCGTTTTGAACCGCCAGGCTGAACAACAGCCGTGGCTCCTGCTGCAGCGATTGCATCGAGTCCGTCACGGAAGGGGAAAAAGGCGTCAGATGCAGCCACCGTTCCCTGAAGCCCATCTTTACATTTTAGTGTGGCAACGTTTACAGCATCTACGCGACTCATTTGTCCAGCGCCAACCGCGGCAACCCTGTCAGCATGAGCAAAAAGTATGGTGTTGGACTTAACATGAGCGCAGACACGCCACGCAAAGCGCAGCGCAGTCCATTCAATTGTGGTGGGTTTACGTTTAGTCACCACCCGAAGTATCGTCCCGGGTGCAACCTCAACACCATCACTCCAAGCTGTCGCAGCTTCAACCACACGATCTCTTTCTTGCACCAGTAGACCTCCAAGGATCGAACGTATCTCTCGACTCGCAACTCCCCCCTTAGACCCTGCGGTAAAGTCGGCAATAACTAGACGAAGGTTTTTCTTTGTCGCCATGATCTCTCGAGCGTCTGTCGTTACATCAGGTGCAACTACAGCTTCGATGAAGCTACTCGTGATGGCTGTTGCAGTATCAGCGTCCAGGCGGCGATTCAAGCCAACGATACCGCCAAATGCTGACAACGAATCGACTTCTCTAGCTATTACATATGCCTTGTCTAATTTCTCGGCAGTCGCAACGCCACACGGATTGGTGTGCTTGATCACAACTGCCGCCGGCTCGTCGAACTCGATCGCCAGACGTGCAGCAGCATCAAGGTCAAGAAGATTTGTATACGAAAGACCTTTCCCTTGGACGACCTGCGCCGACCCAAAGCCCCACACACCGTCGGGATAGACCGCAGCCACCTGGTGCGGGTTCTCGCCATATCTAAGCTCGCTAATCCTTGGCACTGACACCATCAATTGATCGGGCGTTGGTCCATCACAATCAAGGGGAACATGTTGAAACCCATTCTCTCCCGCTTCTACTCGAGATAATGCGGCGGCAATTGTGGTGTCATAACTAGCCGTGTGGCTAAATGCCTTCCGAGCCAACTCGAAACGGAATACTGAGTCTGGACCATTTGGTTGATCAAGGGCTTCTAGCACACGGCCATAATCAGACGGATCAACAACAATCAGAACTGACGGAAAATTCTTAGCCGCAGCCCGAACCATACTCGGGCCACCAATATCAATTTGCTCGATTAATTCATCGAAGTCCGTGTCTGAATTCGCAGCCGTTTTCGCAAAGGGATATAGGTTGACAACTACCAAGTCGATCGGTTCAATTCCATGCTCGCTAATTGCAATCAGATCATCTGATCGGTCTCTCCGGGCCAAAATTCCCCCGTGAACCCCAGGGTGCAAAGTCTTTACACGACCGTCCATCATCTCTGGGAAACCTGTAACTTCCGACACATTCAATACACTGAGGCCCTCCGCTGACAGTGCACGCGCGGTACCACCAGTCGAGACCAATTCAACGTTACGTGCGACAAGCCCACGTGCCAACTCGACCAAGCCGTTCTTATTAGACACACTCAAAAGTGCTCGCATCGTTCTCATTACCTCATGCAAATCAGAATGATTCTGTGGGTCAAATAAAATGCAACTCCTTGACCCGATATGTTGGTTTCCAGAGTAATTTCTTTCTCAGTCGCGCGGAATCAGAAGCCACATCAGGGGCAGCCACAGTTCCCTAGCAAATGGTACCGCTCGGTCGTCAACTAAAACCTGGCAATCATCATAACGCCCAACAATCTCAAACAAGTCTCTTAACGCGAGGGCATCACCGATAAAAAATCTGGCGCGGTGGCATAATTCACCCCCGATTCCGACCTCTTGATACTCAGGAGCCTCTCTAGCAAGCGCAAGTGCATGCGCGTAATCCTCCGACTCAAATGGGGGAAACACTAACGTTATTGAAAACGTCCGGTCGCGTGGACCAAAAAGAACATCGTGAAGGTCAGGGTCCAATTCTGCCAATTCCTCAGCAGTCGGTTCCTCAGAGGGAACGACGTAGGGCCAGAACCGGTCCAACCGGCGATTAGGCTGTCGTGGACTCGGATCGGAAGACTCGCGATCGGGAGGATTACGGTTTTCGCTCATGGGTGAAAAGTGAGCGTGATGGTATCCTGAACTCTCAGCGTCGGCAAGACTAAGCCCCAATGACCAAATTTCGTGTTATCCCGTCGATCGAACAACTCCGCCAACGGGATACCGTCATGAAACTGGAAACCAGTTACGGACATCGTAACGTGATAGACGCACTTCGAAAAGAAACTGAAGCACTAAGGTCGACGTTGTCAGATGAATCGACGAATCTAATTGAGAGCGAAGACGCCGCCAAGACTATTGAACGTAACGTTGAAAATAACCTTAAGCGCTCTTTAGCACCATCACTCCAATCTGTAATTAATGCTACCGGAGTCATTGTCCACACCAATTTAGGACGAGCGCCGCTGGCGAACTCGGCTATTAAGAGAATCGCGGCAGTCGCTGCTGGCTATTGCAACCTTGAGTACAACCTTGCTGGCGGCAACAGAGGACACCGAACGGTCCACGCATCAGAATTACTTATGCGACTGACAGGTGCAGAAGCTGCGGCCGTAGTCAACAACAACGCAGCAGCCCTTCTTCTAATTCTCACAGCGATCGCAGCTGGCCGTGAAGTTATCATTTCCCGTGGTGAACTGGTTGAAATTGGCGGCGGGTTTCGGATTCCAGACGTAATGCGACAGTCCGGCGCTCTCTTGCGGGAAGTGGGCACCACAAACCGTACTCGATCTGAAGACTACGCAGCAGCAATCAACGATAACACCGCGCTGATTCTTCGAATTCATCCGTCAAACTTTCGGATCGAAGGATTCACGGAAAGACCTAGTCTGCGTAGTATCTCCAAAATAGGACACGACTTCAGTATCCCAGTTGTAGAGGACCTAGGTGGCGGTAATCTCTACAAAGCCGACAGCCATGGCAGACCTTTCCCAGAACCGACAGTACAACAGAGCCTAGAGGCAGGAGCGGCGATATGCTGCTTCAGCGGCGACAAACTTTTAGGAGGCCCTCAAGCTGGACTTATCGTGGGACGTAAGACTTTCTTGCGATCCATCTCAAATCACCCTCTCATGCGGGCTGTTCGAGCCGACAAACTGACCTACGCTGCCCTTGAAGCCACATTACTTGAACACCTATCCGAACGGGCAGCCGAAACAATTCCCGTTAATCGAATGATCCGGACCTCTATCGAACAACTTCGCGCCCGAGCCGACGAAATGATCTCAAGTGTCGCGGCAGCTTCCACGGTAGAGGTGCAATTAACCGAAGGACCGGCAACTATCGGCGGTGGCGCCGCGCCAGGAACCACAATAGATAGCTGCTTACTCCACATATCCGTCCCTGGATTTACAGCGACAGAATTAGAGAAGCGGCTCCGTGAATCAAATCCACCTGTCATCGGTCGGATTGACCACGAGCGGCTCCTCCTTGACCTCAGAACAGTCTCAGCTGATCAAGATCAAGACCTGGTCAGCGTCTTAGTCAATCTGTAAATGAGGGAGTCTGAAAAAGAAGCCGCTGCCGCAGATTGACAACAAAACCATTACAAACTTTTTGAACGACGGAGACGATTTGGACATGTTAGACATGAAATGGGTTCTCCATCTGCTCCAGCCAACTCTGGTCCTCCACATGACCCTCGGAGACAAGGATACTTAAAAATCACCCCCACAGCCATGGCCAACATGACGAGTCCAATCATTGCAAGTGATAGAAAAAATAACCCCATTTTCTTTTTATCTTAGCCTGTAGGGTCGACCGTGCGTGACAGAAAAGATGGAGTGAATAATTCTCGATAACTTCCATCTTCTTGGCGAATGATCAAAAGAACTGCCAAACCAAGTTCCTCTGCCAAGTCGTATGCTTCGTCAGGTCCTAGAACTTCCAGTGCCGTTGCTAATGCGTCAGCTCGGACACACAGCGAGTCAATCACACTCACTGCCGCCAATTCATGGGTAACCGGACGGCCTGTCCTTGGATCAATCGTGTGCGAATATCGCACTCCATCTGACTCAAAATAGTTCCGGTAATCTCCAGATGTAGCTAGAGCGGCATCAGTTAATTGAACCACTCTTTGAAATACCCCTGAACTTTCTGTCGGTTGCTCAATACCAATACGCCAAGACTCTCCCCCTTCACGACGCCCCTGCGTCCGGACTTCACCACCAATCTCAATCAGATAGGAATCGTAACTCCTCACATCAAGTAGATCAGCCACGCGATCCACCGCATAACCTTTTGCAACTGCCGACACATCTGTTTTCACACGGATGCCAGTCTTCCGGATGGCCGGACTGAGATGATTCACCTCAATCTGGCGAAAACCGACAAACCCTAGCAAACGATTAATGTCAGAATCAGAGGGTAAAGTGCTCACCGGACCAACTGAGCCAAATCCCCAAGCGTCTACAAGTGGTGCCACTGTAATATCAAATGCACCGCCTGTCGCTTCACTAACATCCTGAGCATGTTGGAAAACCTTGGCTGTGTCAGGTGAGACTTCAAACCAGTCCGAGGATTCCCAATCATTAAAAAGCGATATCTCAGAATCTGGTTTGTACGTCGACATCATTGCGTCGAGTTTATCGAGTTGGTCTTTGATCGATATGTCCAGTTCAGCCTGCCCCTGGTCAGACATAACTTCACCGACGACCGTCACGGAGAACGTTGTACCCATAGTCGCACCCCGGAACGTGTACTTATATATATCTGAGCTAGGTGCACAGCCAACGACCAGCGAAAATAGAAGCGTGGATATAACCAGACGAGAAATAACGCTACCCGAAGTCATCAAACAGGATGTTGTCAGGCTCAACGCCTAAATTGTCGAGCATCTCCATGCAAGCTTTGAGCATTAACGGAGGACCGCAAAGATAGTATTCAACGTCTTCCGGTGCTGGGTGTTCTTGCAGATACTGGTCAAGCAGGACCTGATGAATGAATCCAGTATCCCCCGTCCAGTTATCCTCAGGTAGTGGTTCAGACAAAGCCAGGCGCCATGAAAAGTTAGGATTGTCAGACTGGATAGCATTAAAGTCGTCGATATAGAACGCCTCTCGTAAACTTCTTGCTCCGTACCAAAAACTTACCTTCCGCTCCGTCTGTACACGCCGAAACAGATCGAAAATATGCGAACGCATGGGAGCCATGCCAGCACCACCACCTACGAAGACCATCTCGTTACTAGTATCCCTAGCAAAAAACTCACCAAAAGGACCTGAAATCACAACATCATCCCCTGGTTTAAGACTAAAGATGTAAGAAGTCATCTTACCGGGTGGTGTGCCCTCAGGCGCCCGCGCTGGCGGCACCGCAACACGGACGTTCAACATGATGACACCCTTCTCGTCAGGATAGTTCGCCATGGAATATGCCCGAGTCACGGGTTCGTCTAACACCGCCTCAAACCGCCACAGCTTAAAGTTGTCCCAGTCCAAACGATACTCATCTTCTACGTCGAATTCTCCATATGAATAACGTCCTGGCGGTGCTTCGATTTGAATGTATCCACCGGCACGAAACGGCACCTCTTCCCCTTCGGGCAACTCAAGGATCAGTTCCTTAATAAAAGTCGCCACGTTATGATTCGACCGAACCTTACACTGCCAACGTCGAACACTGAACAAGTCCGCTGGAATCTCGATCGACATATCCTGTTTGACCTTGACCTGGCAAGACAGCCTCACATGCTCTCGAGCTTCACCTCGACTGACATGACTGGTCTCGGTTGGCAGAAGTGCACCGCCGCCATTCATGACCTTGACCTTACAAACCCCGCAAGTCCCTTTACCCCCACAAGCTGACGGAATGAAGATTTGATTGGTCGCTAAGGTACCGAGAAGCGTGCCTCCAGCTGGGGTGTGTAAACACTTGTCTGGATCATCGTTGACTGTAATCGCGACATCGCCAGTAGCTACAAGCTGACGTCTAGCCACCATCAAAAGTCCCACCAAGGAGACAATTGTGAGCGTAAACATTGCAACGCCGAGGCTGATGGTCACCATGGTTACAGTTGCACTCCCGCAAAGGCCATGAACCCAATGGCCATTAGTCCAACTAAAATAAAGGTCAACCCAAGCCCTCTCAACGCTACCGGCGGATTACTATAGCGAAGCCGCTCTCGGATACCGGCCAACGCAACGATTGCCAACAGCCAGCCTACTCCTGATCCGAAGCCAAACACAGCGCTCTCCACCAAGCCATAGTTGCGCTCCACCATAAAGAGTGACGCGCCAAGAATGGCGCAATTGACGGCAATCAAGGGCAGAAAAATTCCAAGTGCTGCATGTAATTTTGGAACGAATCGGTCTAACGTCATTTCAACGATCTGCACACTGGCAGCTATCGTTCCAATGTAGACCAACAACCCGAGAAACGATAGGTCCTCCGCTCCGAACGAGGGATGTAACCACTCCAAAGCACCTGACTGTAAAACAGTGACATAAATAAGATTATTCATCGGAACCGTGATCGTCAGCACGAACACGACGGCCAAACCCAATCCCAAAGCAGTCTTGACCTCCCGAGACACTGCCAAGAAAGAGCACATGCCCAGATAGAAGGCCAGCGCCATATTCTCGACAAAAATCGCTTTGACCCCGAGGCTGAGATAATGCTCAATCATTCGCTCTCCACCTGCTCAGGTTTCCAAGTGCGTAGTGCCCAAATAAAAAATCCAATGATAAAAAATGCCCCAGGTGATAACACCATCATTCCATTGGGGGTGTACCAACCCCCCTCACTGGTCAATGGAAGCAATTGGATGCCCATAAGCGATCCAAAGCCAAGTAATTCACGAATACATGCCGTGCCCATTAGGATTGCTCCGTAACCCAGACCATTACCGAGCCCATCGATCAAACTCAACGTCGGAGGATTTTGCATCGCGAATGCCTCCGCTCGACCCATGATGATGCAGTTCGTAATAATCAGTCCTACAAAAACTGACAGTTGCTGAGAAAGCTCGAATAGATAGGCCTTTAAAATCTGGTCAACCACTATGACCAGTGAAGCAATGATGGTCAATTGAACGATGATGCGAATATTCGTCGGAATGAGATGCCGTAACGCACTTACAAAAAAATTCGATGAAATTAAGACACCAACAACGGCAGCACTCATAACCAATGCCGTATCCATCTTTATCGTCACGGCCAACGCGGAACAAATCCCCAACACCTGTAGCGCTATCGGATTGTTGTTGAACAGCGGATCGATTAACGCATCTCGCGTCTTACTTGCCAGCGCCATCACACCCCCTCCTCGGCCCGTAATCTTTCCAAATACGGTCGGAAACCCTCTGCGCCAAGCCAAAATTGAAGCATGTTAGTAACACCTCGACTGGTCATTGTTGCACCGGCCAGACCATCGACTCGAAATGGGTCAGTATCTGGCGCCCCCGCTCTACCGCGGATGACTTCGATCCGCACTTCACCGTCAGTATCAAATACGCGGCGCCCGGGCCATAGTGACTTCCATCTAGGGTTATCAACTTCACCTCCTAACCCCGGTGTCTCTCCATGGTCATAATACGTAAGCCCTCGAATTGTCTCCATGTCTGCATCAAGAGCAACAAACCCATATAGGTTTGCCCATAGCCCCATTCCACTAATGGGTAGAATCACGAGTTCAAGATCATCATCTGTGCTCCGCAACTCGTAGACCAATACATGATGAGGCACGCGTCTTACCTGAGCCGCATTCTCAGGCGCCACATTACTTGTTTCTATATCGGCGGTCGCGGCATCTTGGTCAAATAGGTCTGGATCAATGTCAGTAGCTGTTTGCCCACTCTCTAGGTCGACCACCACCGGACGAATCGCTCTAAAACGAACGTCAACCTCAGCGGGAGACAGCCGTTCGTCAGTGGTAGCCAATCCTGCCGCAACTAATACGTTCCGCTGCTTTTC
>CAYFER010000047.1:0-13169 GCA_964342185.1 uncultured Vicinamibacteraceae bacterium
AGCGGGTTTAACTGACGTATAGACGGCGTTATACGCTCCGGCCACGTCTTGTTGGCTCCCGCGCGTGACCCGCCGGTCGCGACCGGCGCTGCCCATCCGAGCCTGGTCTCGTTCAGCGCGCTCTTCAGCGGTGGTGAACTCTCGGTCGCCTAGTGCGGGATCTCGTTCCAAGGGTGTGGCGTAGACGTCGAGCCAAATCCCTTCAAGATTTGGATGTCCCCATGCGGTGGTGTCTTGAGTCTGGCCATCTACCGACACAGAGCCAACCTGAAGTCCGACTACGACGGCGGTTGGCACTGTCAGCGCACCGATCAACGCAAATAGTCGGTTCTTCATACCTCGTCCTCCTGTCTAGAAAAAGGCGATGCAACCGGACACGATCTGATTATCTAATACACCGAGACAGCGGTTATATCAACCAAAAATATCAGGCTAGGAGTTACTGTTAGTGTCCTGTTGATTGAGACGTGTGTTAGCGGATTGGCCACTCACGCCACGGAGATACCCACATAGATCAAGAATGCGCCAAGCGCTACGCTGAGCAGGCCAATGACACGTAAACCCATGTCTCCGACAGAGAGCTCAACGCGGGCAACGAATCGGCGGATTAGTCGCTGGTTCCACTCTGGTTGAACTAAGGTCCAAAGTGCCACGGCGAGCATGAAGACTCCAGTCGTGGAAAGCAATCGGGCCAGTCCACCTGTGCCTAAAGGGAAAATAATGAGCGCTATTCCGAAGATAGCGATTGCGATACCGAATGTCCGTATTCTGGTAGTTGTCGCCAAGACCCATCTGTCGTAGGTTTGTAGCGTTCCCGTCGGGTTGAATATCAAGGGTGCCCGTTTGACGATGATCCATGTTCCGAGCACGATGCAGAAAACTGACTGGGCGTCCATGTTGTGGGGTATTTAGACCACAGAGAGAGCGTTAGCCATATTAGTCAATGCAAGTTCGACTGATTGTCTTGATGTTGCGGTTGTTTCATCCGTATTTGGTCAGCGCCACCGAGGCCATAACGCGATCCGGTATTCAGATGTATGTTGGCGTGCTCCACGATGGTAGCGCTGAAGCTCCGTCGTGTCATGGCCTTACCTCCTTACAGACTAGTGTGCACTGCGTGACTGTCTAGTAACCCCCTGTGTCGGAACCACTTCCGCCCAGAGCGTAAGCCACTAAGCCATCCTGTAGTTGGACAATGATGTATTGCTTGTCGTCGTGGACCCAACTCGACATTCCGTATCGAGTTACCCCAGGAATTTCTACGGCAGCACGCCGCTCCCCAGTCTGTTTGTCAATGGCAAACAATTGTGGTGTGCCATCGCTCGTCCGTCCACCTGCTACTAGCATTGTTGGCGTAACGACCATTGCGGTCCCACCTGGACGACCTCGGTTGACTTCGACACCGTCGAGCCCTTGAACGAGCGGATGATTGCGGATCGCATCTTGTTGGTCCTGTGAAGCGTCGCCATTTGGAATTACCCACAGGTGCTCACCCGTGTTCATGTCGATCGCTGTGATCCGTCCTACGGGTCCCTTCCAGATCGGGAGTCCATCGATGGTCGCATCCTCAATGGTGCGTCCCCTCACACTGGTTGCCACCGCCGACCATGCGCTATGTGTGACGCCAGATTGTTCGCGCTCATCGAGTGGAGACTCACTACCGGGTAATACCTGCAATCTGAAACAACCGCTCCCGGAGGTTACGAACATGACTCCGGACAAGGGGTCAGCGACGGGTGGACCCGTAATGTTCGTGCCACCACCTCCACCCGGACAGTTCCAGGCGGGTCCAGCAGGGTCGTCGACACTTGTAGGTGGATCGAACAGTTTGTTAAAGAAGTTCCCTTCGGTCGCAACTCTGAGAGCCATTTCCCGAATCTCAGGCGTGTAATCAATGAGATGTTCTTCGGTGCGTCCCTGGAGGTCATATGGTGCGGGCCAGGTTGGGAACGGTTGCGTCAGTGACAGTTGTTCGCCGGGAACGGTTGATGGTGGGACGGGTCGTTCCTCAATGGGCCAAATGGGTTCACCGGTTTCTCGATTGAGGGCGTAGACCCAATTTTGCTTTGTTGCTTGAAAGATTCCTTTAATCGTGCGTCCGTCAACAGTTACGTCCATTAGGATTGGTGCTGTCGGCGTGTCGTAATTCCAGATGTCATGATGGACCATCTGATAGTGCCACCGTCGCTCACCTGTCTCGGCGTCCAATGCGATGAGACTTGCGGAAAAGAGGTTATCGCCCGGTCGGTGGCCGCCGTAATAGTCAATGGTGGCGCTGTTAGTGGGAATATAGACGAGTCCAAGTTCTGGATCTGCCGACATTGGTGCCCATGACGAGACATCGCCTGTCCATTCCCAAGAATCGTTCTCCCATGTCTCATGTCCGAATTCACCGGGTCTTGGGATTACATTAAACTTCCACTTAAAATCGCCGGTGCGGCTATCGTACGCAAGGATGTCGCCAGGAACATTTTCAATTCGTGTTTGGAGGTAACCCTGTTCGGCCGAGTTGCCGATTACCACCGTGTCGTTCACCACGATCGGTGGGGATGAACTCGTGATGTAGCCGATCTCCAAGGGAATTCCGATATTGGGGTCATAGGGCCGGTCCATGCTGGTCCAGGGACTCCAATCGGCAATCAAGTCTTCGACCAGGTCTACAGTTCCTGTTTCGCCAAAGTCGGCAAGTGGGACGGAACGTCCCCAGTTTTCGAGAGGGCGACCGGTGTCAGCGTCTAGTGCGTGCAAGAAGAAACCGGGGCTCGTGATGAAGACTACGCCGCGACCGTCGATTTCGGCGTAGGCGATGCCTTTTCCGTATCCCTTACGCATGGAGTACTCATAGCGGTCAGTGTTTGGTTCTGTGAAACTCCAAAGGAGTTCTCCCGTCGCCGGGTCCAGTGCGACCACGTGGCGCCGGTTGCCGCTAACAGTGATTAGCTTGCCGTCAATAAAGCTCGGCGTGGCTCGAGCCGTGCTGGGGCCAAAACTGCTAGCGTCCCACCGCCATGCGACCTCTAGCTCATGAAAATTCTCTGGTGTGATCTGGTCAGCTGGCGTGTAGCGGGTATGCCAGCTGTCTCCACCGAGATATGTCCATTGTGCATTTTCTATTCCAGGTCCTTGAGCAACAACTGAGTCAGCTGTCCACAGACCGTATCCCAGGGCCGAAGAGAGCACGAGACCCAATGTAAGTGTTCGAGAGGTCCCACGGTTTTTCATGTTCATGTGTTGTTTTCTCCTGACCTCGCTAGTTTTGAGGTCGGGTAGTCTGATTCGAGCTGGTTACGCTATTAAAGATACGTTCGTAATAATTATGAGGGAAATAGTAAATCTGAAGGCCACCTTCCTACAAGTAATCACATCGGTCAACTTGTGGTCGAGACTGAAGTTTATATGACCAGAGGCTAACGATCGACCTAGTGCTGCCGGTGAAAAAAGGTCCGAAGTGCCCACCGTTCGGACCAAGACGGTGGCTGATGTCCGAGAAGGAGAAGCGGACATCGGGCTATTGCTTGGCAAATATCTTCAAGGACTTCCTGTGATAAATCGTTTAAGGCATCGTTTTGCTGTTCTCGTCCGTTATGAACTGTATGGCATGGTTATACGAATCGAAGTACTGCAACCAGCCACCATTGGGGTCAAGAACCCAGTAAATAAGGTCTTTATAGTTGCTCAGTTCAATGACGTCGTTCTTGTTGGGCCCGTTCTTTAGAAACTTGCTCGAACTTATCGACGTTTCTAGATAATGTTCAATCGATTCAGTTAGCCGCTCGTAGTCGATGCCGTAGGTGTTTTCGTCGATGACTTCTGGACCGAAAGAACCAGCTTGCATCCGTTCAACTAGCCGCACGCCTTTGTCGCCTAAGCGGAGTTGTTCTATCAACATCTGCTGGACACCTGCGTCTGCAGATAACACTGTCAGGTAGTCATCCAAGGTCTTGGGAGTAATTTCCATACTTAGGTTCAGTGCCTGAGACTGTTTCTATCCGGGGTGGCGGCCTTTCGCGCGAATCGCGTTGATAAATCGTCGCCACGTCATCGCTAGTCCGGTCCAAACTAAAATGATGGTTCCTAGGGTTACGATGCCAGCCAGAGTTTGCCCTGCCAATCCAAAAACTTCTCCGGTGTGGGCGAACCGTAACCACCGTCTTATCTTTCTTCCTTGACTGTAGGTTGGATAGCCGGATCGTTCAGTAAGTTCACCTGTATCTCGATCAAAGACCAATTCGAACTGTTTTGACGGTTGTCTGCCGCTTCCACGGTCGACCAACGCTACCACTCGCTCGCTATCGCCTTGTGGGATTCGGATAGTAATCGAGCGCCAGTTGATCGCGTCGTCGGCGGCCCTATCAAAAATTTGTTGATAGCTAACGGGATCTTGAATCTCATCAATTGTTGGAGCAGTTTTCTCGACTGTGGTCGTGTTGCTGGAGGAACTCCTTGCAGGAGGGGATTCGCCAACAAGGTAATAAACGGCATCACTTGCCCACCTGTATGAAATAACAGAACCGCTAATCACAATTACAATCAGGGGCAACACTGTCCAGATGCCAATGACGTTGTGCCAGTTGAAATTCTTCGCTTTGCCTCGCAAGCCTGACTGAAACCATACGATTCTTCGAAGCGTGTTCTTCGAATAACTCTTCGGGAGCCACAAATAGACACCACTAATAATCAAAAACAAGAACGCTAGGTTGGAGACAGCGGTGATTGTCCGTCCAATTACTCGGTTGTCTCCCTCCAGTGCAAACCAACGGTGCCAATACATGATGGTTCGTAGGGCCTGGCGGATGGGACGATCATTGTTTCCCATGACCTCGCCGCTGTATTGGTCTGCAAGCAGCAGGAGTCCACCGCCGACATTGATCGTGGCGGGTTCGTAAGCGTCGGAACGAATCGTAATTGCTGAGACCTCCAGTGTGTGATCAAACTCGGCTACGGAGCCAAGTATCGTGTCGATGGGAAGAGCAGTTGATGTATCTACGGATGGGGAAGTGCGGAATTCCCTAAGATCCCACTTGTTGATTTGACTTTCATAGGTCAGAAGGACGCCTGTGACCGACATCATCAGAACAACCGACGAGATGGTAATCGCTACGACAAGGTGTAACCAAAAGACCACTTTTCGTATCGTCATTTTCTAAGAAGACACAGGACTGGAAGCAGAGGGCTTAGAATCTCGAATTACGTCTGGAGAAAATCTGAGAAGCGTGGAGTGTCTAGTGAGTACTATGTTGAGGTTGGTATTCGCGTACTTCAGCCAGAGCATCTTCTATGCCATGGCGGATGTATGCGCTTGCGATTACTCTGGCCAGTTCTTCGAACTCAGAGACGGTAAGGGATATCGTGAGTTGACCGAAATTTAGGTGGAGGTGACCATGGGTGCATTTCCTCACGTGAAATCCAGCTGTGGATTTTGAATCGCCGAGTTGGTTCGTGTTATCTGGCCGCATTTAAGTTCTTCTCCATCCCAAAGGAATAACTGAATGATTACGAGCTTATTGAGATCCAATCTCAATAGTGCAAATATACGACTAAAATTGTCGGGTTTCAACCTTTGGGCTCATATTCGGAAAATAATCATCCTCTGCACTACAAAACCGGCGAATCTGATTTTGGTTTGGTAGTCGTGTCTACCGCCCAGATCCTTCGAGGCCAATGAAGAATCCTGGTGTCAGCCGGCGGAGCTGGTTGTACACGATTTATCGGACAAAAAAAGAGGCCAACGACCGAAGTCGATGACCCCTAGAACAACTGGACTGGACTGAAGCTCAAGAATTCATGGTGCTATTCATATTAGTCGGCCGGTCGTTGTAACGGCGAAATACTGGCGAACGACCAGACACCTGCGTAATGAAACGCTTCCAAACCTCATCCGATACAACATTCTACTTAATTAGGTCCGCAAGAACATCCACGGACACCTCGGCAAAAAATGTCCGCTGCGGCCAGGGATGATGCACGAATGCAACTTCATTTGCCAGATTGCTTACTCCAAACGAAAATCGACTCCCCGTTGGCAGTAAATAGCTCAACTTAGCCTCCAGAAAATTAAAAGCATCCATTGACCCAAACACGTTATGAACGAAGTCGCCATTATCGAGATCGCCGAACTGATTTCCAGAGTGTCGAAGTCCGACCGACGCTTGCCATGCCGACGTTACGTTATAGATACCAAACACCGTCATTCGAAACTTTGGCATTCGTGGAAATTGGTTGCCGACCCAAGCAGGTTTCGAAACATGTTCGCCAATCCTCGAATTCAGGAATGTCATACTCGCTTGCATATCGAACCGTGACTCAATTAGACGTCGCTGATTGAACACCACTTCAATACCGTCCGTCACAACCCGATCGACTGGCAGAAATGAGTAGACACCGGTACCACCCACAAATTGAAACTGGGTAAAGATCGTATTCGCCACATCGTCACGGAAGTAATTCGCCTCAATGTGGCCGTCACCGAATCCACGTTGCACACTGATGTTCTGATGCAGGCCCTCTTCCGCTTCTAGCCTGGCATCCCCTAACACGGTGCCGTAGGTTCGAATTTCGTTGTCGTATAACTCTTCCGGCAAAGGAAATCGAGAAGCTTTTGCAATGGAGTATTGCAGCCGGACCCGGTCAGCCGGTTCCCACCCCAGTGATGCCTTCGGCGAAAACGCGGCACGTGTCCGCTCAGGATGTTGCGTCGATTTGCCTCGTCGCAGCACATAGCCTCCGGTAGACGACCAGAACTCCTGGCGACCACCGAGAGTTATTTCAAGGTCTTCACGCACACGTAATCCAAGTTGCCCGAAAACACCTGCAAGCGAGGTCTTGCCACCGGCACTACCACTTTGTATCGACTGGATACGGCTCCGGTAGTCAGTCGAGGAGTATTGATCTAGCACAATTTGTTGCGCGGAATAACTGACACCCGTGACCAAACTGACGTCAGCACCGACAAAATCAGGATCACTCAACTTGGCGTCGAAAGTGCGCCAGCCGGAATTCCCAAATCTTGTGATAGCACCGGTTCCGTCGTCGAGAGGATCTGCTGGATTAAAATTCGATTCCGCGCTGAAATCCTCTAGGATGGTGAAACTGCTCGCAACCACCTCCAATGCCCAGTTATTGGCAAACTCACCATCAATCTCCCACGATCCAAATAACGAGCGTCGCAGACGGTCATTAATACCAAAGAGATCATTGCGAACATTGAAAGCCTTGTTGCCAAACGATGCATCTTTCGTGTCGTTTCGACCATCACCCCAGATCGTGTTACCGGCCGTGTCGCGAACATAACTTTTCGCAAATCGACCACCTTCCCACTCGCGATCCTCATACGCAACAATCCAGGTTTGCGACCACGTCGGCGTGTGCGTGTAACGGATCTTCGTCTTAAGAAGATCAGATCTCACGCGCTGCGGTCCATCGTCGCCATATGTAATCGATGAAGCACCCGTTTCAGTAAGTCCATCGAATACCCCGGATGTGACCACTTCATTATTACGTGCTCGCAGACGATCATCTCGTGCGTAAGATTGAGGGTGACCTACATTGGTCAAATGATTGTGAAGGACATGAAACTGTAATTGACCAATCCGATCTCCATACGAAGTGGACAATCTGTTTCCGTTGTAACGGTCTGCCATCCCGTTAGCGCTGTAACCTTGTGAGAACATATTCCCAGTCACCTGTAACTCTGCGCGGTCAGGAAGACGAGTGTTCAACTTCACAACTCCTCCCATTGAGTTTCCGCTATATTCAGCTGAAAATGGCCCATAGATAATCTCAGCGGACTCAATTTCTTCGGGTGCCACTAACGACCATCGCGGCGCACCATTCCAGCGTGTACGAAGAGGATTGTGTAAGGGAACCCCATCTGCATAAACCATGGACCGAGCCGTCTGGAACATATTGGCGCCGCGCATACCAATAGTTCCATTGGAATCGCCGATAAATCGTCGTCGAACAACCATACTGGGCTGATAGTTCACGACATCCTCAACGGTTGGGGTAATCAAACTTTCGATCTGGTCGGATGAAACCACGTTCGATGGGTTTGAATAGTCGGTTCGACGAGCGGATCGGTCCGGTGTCACTGTGACTTGTTCAGTGACCTGAGCCAATTGCAACTCGATGGTTAGGCTGACCCGCTCCCCAAGGCGCACTTCGAAGGCGTCACTCGCAAATTCTGAGAATCCAGACAATGCTGCGCTGATATTGTAAATACCAGGCTGTAATCCATACTGGGCGAACCGACCTTCTTGATCTGAAACAACCGACACTGTGAGCGTATTACCATCCATTCGCATCGTCACGACGGCTCCCGGAAGCGCCAAACCCTGCGCATCCAGTACCTGTCCTTCCACGACACTACGCATAGTCTGATTTTGTGCGGAGGCACTCACAAGGAAAACAACGCAATACAGGAAGATTGCATACACTATCGAACTACGTAACAATACGAACTCCAGTCTCGCCTAACGATTACTTCGTTCCAACATCACAGTGGCGATACAAAAATGAACTAGGTTGCCTCAAACCATTCGCACAGCCATACAGTGACCCACTGCGCTGGGTTCCAGGGTTAAGAGAATAATGAGAAGTGGTTCTGGTCTGTCAAGGAGGTGGGCTTGAAGGCTGGATCACGTGACTGGCTGCCGAAACAGTTTTTGACAACAGAACACTCAATTCAATGAGATCGATTTCGTATTCCTTCCTAAGGCCCCCTTCATGTATGTCGCCAATCGAGGGCACCATGAGCTCTTGAGCGGAGGGACAAACTAATATCGGTCCACTTGTCTCGGGCGTGTGATGCTTCCGCATCGGGCATTCTTTCATCGCGCACTCTCTGTCTGTCGCATGATGCAGACAAACCGGTGCCGTTACATCGACCACAGCAGCAACTAACTGGCTACCAGTCGGAAACACCAAACATACCAGCAGCGCGCAGATCAGACACGATAACAGACTCGGCACGCGGTTTTCTTCGCAGTCGAAGACTACGGGAGCGCTTCGGCTCATTCGTAGTTGAGGGGTTGCGATTGCCAGACTTGCAAACCGGTTTGGTCGCGTTCGGTCCAAAAGATCCGAAATTTCTCGCCCGTCTGTAAGACTATGGGGTGAGAGGCTGACCAACTCTCGCTAGAGACCCGACGAGGTTCATTCCATCGATCGCCGAGGTCGCGAGAAACAGAGACCCAAATGCCGCCAGATTCATCCCAGGCAGCCACCACCGTTTGTCCCATTGCACCGAGGTCGGCATGGCGTGCCAGTTCGCCGCCAATGCGATGAGGTGCTGACCAAGTAGTGCCGTCGTCCGTCGAGTTCACCCAGTAGAGTCCGTGTCGCTCGTTGTGACCGGTCCAGACCAGCGCATGAAGTTGTTCGGTGCCTTTGTCGTCTGTTCCGACTGCAATTCCACCACCGACGTGTGGGCACCCATCGAAATCCCAGTCGAACTGGCCAACGATTCCGTCGAGCGACCAAGTCGTCCCCCCATCGTCGGTCGATGCGAGTGCCATATCACGGATACCGTAGTCGCGATAGAGCACTCGGACGCCGCCGGTTCGAGTTGCGATCATCTTGTTCCAACAACAAGCGCAGCTTGATGTATCGACCAGTTGATGTTGTTCCCAGCTTTTTCCAAAATCGCGCGATCGGGCAAGTTCAAGAGCTCGGCCGGCAGGGCCGTCGTGGCTCCCGATCCAGGCTACGTAGAATGTGCCGTCTTCGTCGGCGGTCATGTCGGCGAAGTTCTGCGCTCCAGTAAAGTCGTCGTGTCTCGGGTTAGGCCCCAGTCGCCACGTGCGTCCTGCATCGTCGGAGATAGCGGTAACCATCGGTCCGGCACCATAGCGCGCCGTGCCTTTGGTTGACCAGTGCACCGCGACGTGTTCCTTGTATGCGACGACTTGCGGTTCGTTCCCTCGGCGAGCGATGCTGATTGGTTTGGCGGCCGTATCGATCGTTCTGGCCGGTCCCCAAGTCTCGCCGCCGTCAAGCGATCGCTGGTGATACAGCTTTAAGTCATTGCCATCACGTTCGGTTGTCAATAAGTCGACCGTCAGGTCCTGCGCAAAAACATCGATCGACACCGTCCCGTTTCCGGCCGGTTGGCGTACTGGTTGTCCTGATTCCTGACCTTGGGTCGCATGCGGCGCAGTAACGAAACAGAGAATGATAGCGGCGTTCATCAATATCAATAATCTACTCACGAATGTCCTCCTCCTTTTTCAACTGTGTCTGCTCAAAGTTATGAACTTGATACGAGACTTCATGGCTCGCACGCGGTCAAATTCGTGTGCTACAGCAGACGTTCCGACTGAAAATAATGTTACAAATGAAAGAGTCAGACTAGCGCTGAGGAGGTGGAGCGGACAGTTCGCTGGTCCAGTCAGAATAACCAGAGGGAGATGATGTCAGAAGGTTCTTGATTTGCGCGAATGGCTGCATCGTTAGTGGCCGAGGCAAGAATCCAGGGCTACCGAAAACGGTAATCGGCGACAGGTCTTCGTTCTCACACCTCAACCGGCAATTGTCTGACGGGACAGGCACGGTCTGATGGTCTCGGTGTGACACGTCGGCTCTGTCGTTCGAGCTGTCCGTGGAGTCAGGGCTGAGCGAATCACGGTGCATTTGGCAGTGGGTCATTGAGCACGATTTGTCCGCCGTGAGATTTAACGGGCACGATTCACTGGTGCCAGTTGTTCCCGCTGATAAAACGTAGAGTACTGCCGAAGATGCCGTAAGCACTGCCACATGACCGCTTAAGGTCAGTGCCGTGACGACAAACAAATGAAGCCGCAGCCAAGCCATCTAAAAAAAGTAATGTGGGTGACCGGCAGCTGTCAAGTTTAGGTGTGTCGTTAACGCTTTTTCTAGGGCAACCGTCGTCCGATTCGTCGTAGAGTTAGATTTGCACGAGACAGAGAACAAGAACCGAGAGGACTGTAATGCAAGGTCTTATGTGGCTCGCTGGCGTGGTGGGATTCGTCGTGCTGCTGGTTGTGGTGCTCGTCTTTGGCGCGCGGTTCGGTGACGGACCGATCGCGATTGTTCCGGGTGGGCCACTGGTGTCGGGCGAACTGGTGACGGGTGGAGAACCAGATTGGACGTTCGCTCGCGACATCATGGAGATGGAATTGCAGCTGGTTGAGCCGCCGCGGTCGCGAACAGTGTGGCTTCAGGTACACGACAAGAAGCTCTACCTTGTTAGCGGATATATGAATTCTGTGCTCGGCGGGATTTGGAAGAAGTGGCCTGCGCAAGCGTTGGAAGACGGCCGCGCGGTGGTTCGACTCGATGGCAAGCGCTACGAACGTGAACTTGTCAGGATCCTTGACGACCGGCCGCTTCTCGAAGCGATCGCGGCTGAGATTAATCGTAAATACGGCGCTGGACTGAACGCTGATATGGCCCCAACGGGAGATGCGTGGTTCTTCGCGCTCGAGCCGCGGGTTCAAGCGGAGTAGGTTTTGCCTCCAAATCAGTTTGTGGTCAGACGAGAGCACCACTGATTCAAGACGGGCACGGGTGTTCGCCGGAAACGTTGACAGTAAGTCTGTACCAGTAATGAACAGGTTCCTATTTAATATCTAGTACCCGTGAAACATGGAAGAATGCCGTATAGACGGAGGACATGAAGCGACGACTAACAGTTTTTAGTGCCAGAGTAATCGTTGCGAGCAGCGTGGCGTGAGCCATCGGATGACAGGAGGGTGACATGAGCCATCGATTTGCGGGGACGTTTGTAGGCGGCTGTGTGGCGGTGATGACTACAATGCTCGTGTTATCGAGCTCTCTGGCCGGTCAGGAGGCGGTGACAACCAATGCGCATACAGCGCGAACAGCATGGGGCGATCCTGATTTGCAGGGGGTCTGGTCGTTCGCCAGTATCACGCCGTTACAGCGACCGGCCGAACTCGCCGGGAGAGAGTTTCTGACTGACGAGGAGGTTGCTCAGCAGAATGAGGAGGCCGCAAACCGTGCGTCATCTGATCGTCGGGCGGAGTTAACGCCAGAGCGAGACTTGAGTCTTGCGTACAACCAGGTTTGGTGGGATCGGGGTGGTTCGACTGGTCGGACGTCGCTTATTGTTGATCCGACAGATGGGAGACTGCCTCCGTTGACGCCCGACGCCAAACGGAGACAGGCGGAGCGAGCCGAATACCGCCCGCTACATCAATACGACTCGTGGGAAGATCGACCCGTTCAAGAACGCTGTATGACCTACCAGCGGGTTCCACCCGTCCCAACGGGTTATAACAACACGTATCACATCCTCCAGACACCAGGATACGTTGCGATTTTGAACGAGATGATTCACGACGTTCGTTTCATTCCGCTAGATGGGAGTCCACACGTTAGTGATGACATCAGGATGTGGAATGGAGACTCCAGGGGCCACTGGGAGGACGACACTCTGGTGGTAGAGACCACCAACTATAGTGACAAGACGACGTGGCGATTTCCTGGAGCGGGGCGAACCTTACGGGCTGTGGAGCGCTTCAGGCGACTGGACGATGACACGATTGATTACCAGTTCACCATTTACGATTCGACAACTTACACACGACCATGGACGGTCGATTTGCCGCTGACGCATCTTCCGGATTATGTGATCTATGAATATGCGTGCCACGAGGGAAATTATTCCATCGCGAATGTTCTTATTGGGGCTCGAGCCGAGGAGAGGGCTGCCGCCGACTTGACCGATAAGTAGAGGTGTTACATTCGTAGGTGGTGTTGCCGTTGTTCACACTGACACGGCGTCTGACGTCTAGCGGGGGTCCAGCCGAACAAAATGCCGTGGTGGAAAACCCGTCAGCATTCGAAACACGATACCGAGACGATGTTCTTGATCAACTCGGTCATGTTCCGTGCCACTCACTGGAACCGCTCGGTAGGCGTTTTTCACTCCGTCTACGCTGACGTGGACGTTCGGATTAGCCAGGGCGTTGGTGTACCAGGTTCTCGGCCAATGGTTCGCGGCCACATATAATTGGCCGTCACTTTCAAGGTGCTCCAACACTCGGTCGCTCAAGGATCCGTCCTCAGCGCTGGTGGTGATCACCAGGGTTCCTTGTCCGGCTGGTTGAAAGTATCCGAGCAGAGATTCGAATGTGAAGACGAGGCCTACATACACGAGAAATAAGGCGATCAACCACTTTGCGATC
>CAYFER010000048.1:0-12798 GCA_964342185.1 uncultured Vicinamibacteraceae bacterium
TGTTTATTATTCTCTTAGCTCCGGTATTTGGATCGATTTGGGTCTCGTTGGGGAGTCGAAACCCATCGATTGTCGTTAAGTTCACCCTCGGCATGGTTCAACTCGGATTAGGCTTCTTTGTGTTGGCGTGGGCAGCAACCGGTACTGTTGATGGTGGTCTTGCGAATCCTATGTGGCTGATTGCGACCTATTTCTTTCATACTACCGGCGAACTTTGTTTGAGCCCAGTTGGGCTGAGCAGTATTACTAAATTGTCCCCACAGCGGTTCGTCGGTCAAATGATGGGTATTTGGTTTATGGCGGCAGCTCTTGGCAATTTGTTGGCTGGCTTGGTGGCGGGTCTTATCGAGAGTTTGCCACTTCCTCAGTTATTTGGCACCGTTGGCCTTATCGTCACTGGCGCAGGGCTTCTCATGCTAATTGTGTCGCGCCCGGTAAATCGTTTGATTGGCGCAGCGAAGTAAGACGGGTGCTGGGTGATATGAAACATCGGTCCCAGGGATTTCAAAGCGATAGGCAGGTGCGGATGTTGCTTATTTCAACCTATGAAATGGGGCGACAACCGTTTGGATTAGCATCTCCCGCAGCTTGGCTGAGACAAGCTGGCGTAGATGTCACATGTCTTGATCTCTCTCGACAACCGTTTCGAGATGAGCTCGCGTCGGTCGACTTTGTAGCATTTCACTTGCCGATGCATACTGCCACTCGGTTAGCCGTTCCCGTTATTCGACGGGTACGAGCACTGAACCCAGATGCTACGCTTTGCTGTTACGGTTTATATGCACCTCTCAATCAAGAGGTTCTGTCGAGACTGGGTGTCGAGGCCATTCTTGGGGGTGAGTTTGAAGCAGATCTCTTAGCTTTGGCTACCGGACAATCTGTCGTTGGGATATCGACTGAGCACGAACTGCCGAGGCTATCTTTCCTTGTGCCTGACCGGTCTGACCTTCCGCCACCGTCTCACTACGCGGCATTAGAGTACCGCAGAGCAAAAAAGATCGTTGGCTATACCGAGGCCAGTCGAGGGTGTAAGCATCATTGTAAGCATTGCCCGATTGTTCCAATTTACAAGGGACAATTTCGTGTGATTCCTGTTGAGGTGGTCATTGAGGATGTGCGTCGCCAGGTTGACCGAGGAGTTCAGCATATTACTTTCGGGGACCCAGATTTTTTCAATGGCATTGGGCATGCGCTTCGAGTGATCGAGAGTATCGCTGACTACTTTCCAGACTTGACTTACGACGTAACTATCAAGATTGAGCACCTGTTGCAGCATTCTGACCAACTGACACGATTGCGTGACACACGATGCCTGTTTGTCACGAGCGCTGTGGAGTCATTTGATGACGATGTGCTGAGCGCACTAAACAAAGGACACACGGCGGCCAATGTGCGGATGGCCGTTAAAGCGTGCCGCGAGTGTGGTCTCAATCTTATTCCAACATTTGTTGCGTTTACGCCGTGGACCACACTGGAGAGCTACGTCACCTTCCTCGACACAATTGATGAATTATCGCTCGTTCATAACGTCGCACCTATTCAACTCGCTATCCGACTATTGGTTCCTGATGGGTCATATTTACTCACGGCACCAGAAGTTAATGCTTGCGTGAAGCCGTTCGACCCAGTACGGCTCGTGCATCCTTGGCAACATCCCGATCCGAAGGTTGATGCATTGCATGATGAGATTACGGCATTGGTAGGCCGCAGCTCTATATCTTGTCGTACGGAGATTTTTGATGATGTTTGCCAGGTTGCGCGTCGATTGGTCGGGCGAAGCGGTCCGGTTATGCAGCCCGCTTCTCGAAAACGTTCTGAAGTTCCGTTCCTGAACGAACCTTGGTACTGTTGAGCCGAGCCGACAACTGAGCAGGTAGCTCTGGTATAGGACATCGGCAACCAAAACGGACAGGCAAATGGCACGGATTCTTTTAATAGCCACGACTACGGGTTACCAAATTCGATCGTTTGGCGAAGCAGCCAAAAGGTTGGGTGTTGAACTCATACTGGCGACTGATCGGTGCCATGTTCTTGAGGATCCATGGCGCGATGACGCCGTCTCTATTCGGTTCACGGATGAGGATGGTTCGGTAGAGGCAATCCGCCAAGCCCTTGAGACGCGGCCAATTGTGGGCGTCGTGGCCGTGGGAGACAGACCGGCTGTAATGGCAGCTCTTGTGTCACAAGCCATGGTATTAACTGGGAACTCACCAGACGCAGTCCGTATCGCTGGAAACAAACTTTTGACACGGAGCCGTCTCCGGGACAAACAATTTCCGTCACCGTGGTTCGTCGCATTGCCCACTGATACTCCGGTGGACGATATCCCTGACGAGGTGCGATTTCCGTGTGTCGTCAAGCCACTCAACATGTCTGCTAGTCGAGGTGTGATACGAGTGAATTCACGGAAGGAGCTTTCGGTTGCTATGCAACGGGTTTGTCACATGCAGACCTCGCCTGAGATTCGAACTCTTCGGGATCCAGCAAATTCAATGATTCTTATTGAGGAGTATCTGCCAGGAAAAGAGGTGGCAGTAGAGGGAGTTTTGATAAAGGGTGTATTTCGCAAGTTTGCGGTGTTCGATAAACCTGATCTCCTTGAGGGACCATTTTTTGAGGAAACCATTTACGTTACGCCGTCTAGACATACTGAGCGGATTCAACAGGGGATTCGACAAGCCGTCAGCGATGCGTCGACCGCATTGGGATTGACGGATGGTCCTGTTCATGCTGAGTGTCGCATCGGCTCAGGCGATATTTTCGTTTTGGAGATTGCACCGCGTCCGATTGGCGGGCTTTGCGCACGTGCATTGCAGTTTGTCGGACCTGACGGGGAGACCGTGTCCTTAGAAAACCTACTACTACAGCACGCTATGGGAGAGCAGATATCTGATTATCGCCGGGAAGAGCAAGCGTCGGGTGTAATGATGATCCCTATTCCTACCGATGGTTTGTACAAGAAGGTTGATGGATTGTCCTTGGCACAAGCAGTTCCGTATGTCGAAGATGTTGTTATTACTGCTCGACGAGATCAGAGAATTCGACCGTTGCCTGAGGGGGACAGTTACTTAGGATTTATCTTTGCTCAAGCGGCGCAACCAGCACTAGTAGAGTCGGCGTTACGATCCGCCCTCGAGTGTTTGACGTTCGAGATTGAACCGTCAATACCTGTAGTGTCTTCGTAGTCTTCGAGCTTAGGATTTTGCCTGTGGAGGAACATAGTCAGGTGGAAGAGCTGATCCTTCACCAAAAAAGAAGTCCTCCATGAATTTGGCAACCATCTTCTGCGCTTCCTTCTGCCAAGGCATAAGCCGGTATTCATTGAGGATCATCTTCATTCGCTCTTCCCAGAGTTTCCAGGCTTCTACGGAAACACCTTCATAAATCCGCTGGCCTAACTCACCCGGCCAAGGTGGCTTATCCAAGCCTGGCATTTCCTTTTGAAACTTCACGCACTTGACCGTTCGTTCCCCCGATGTGGGGGCGGATGAATCGGGTTGTTTGTCGTCAGTTGGGTCCACGGTCTTGTTCTCCTGACTTCGTCTTATGACAGTTTACTAGTGTACTCCGTCTGGAGGTTGTTCAAGTGTCCAAAGTGCAATTTGTTGGTCTCCCAATTCAGCTGATACAACTCGGGTGACATCGACGCGAGTGTCATTAAAGCACGCGCCGCCGCCGACATCGGTGGCGGCATCGGACACAAGAGCATTCGCGGTTGACCCGTTTAATGTACTTTTGCGCCAGAGGCCTTTTGGTAAGCCAACAGTCCCCACTTTCATGTCCTGGTTGGTTCTAATGAAGCAATGAATCTCGCCGAGGTCATTGAAGACGCGGATTGTATCTCCAGTAGTTAGATCTCGTGCGCTGGCATCATGAGGATGCATCTCGAGTGATACGATTCGCTCGCGCGATTCACCCAGAGTCGACGTAATCGTTTTTGACGTTGCAGGTGAGAGGAGTACAAGCGGATATTTTTCGTCAGCAGTGTCACCTTGATAGGCATAAATACCTATTGGAGTTTCCAGGTCCAGCGCTTCGGGGAACAGGTCGATTCTAGCGTCTACAGTTCGAGGCAAAACGTCGACAAACTGAATCGGCTCGACAGGGCATTCTGGTGCAGCAATACCGGAAGACATCAGACTGTCGCGGACGTCAGTTTTCAAGGCAGTAGCAACATGCATGACTGATTCAGGATCAGACTGGAAAGACGGATTAATGTTAAGGCCCAAGCGGTGGCCTAAATCACTAAACACTTCGACATTGGGCCGAGAATCCCCAACAGGTTCGATGACCGGTTGTACGAGCTGTAGACTAATTGGCCCGTAGGCTCTGGCTAAATCGTAGTGTTCAAGGAAAGTGGTCGCAGGCAGTACTACGTCGGCCCACTGTGCTGTGTCGGTGAGGACCTGGTCAAAGACGACGGTAAATAGATCGTCACGTTTAAGGCCTTTTAGAATTCGATTCTGATCCGGCATTGTTACCGCAGGATTACAGTTGTAGACGAAGAGCATCTGGACTGACGGGTCGGCGTACTCAGTCAGGGCCCGACCCAGTTGGTTCATATTAATGACTCGTGTTGTCGGCTCGACAGAGTCAACGAGAACGTCGGTATTCACGGTCCATGCGCCCGAATTACTCATTGTGAACCCACCGCCGCGAACTCCAAATTTACCTGCGACTGCTGGAAGCGCGAGTACCGATAGCGCCGCGTTTCCTCCGTTTCTATTTCGTTCGAGTCCCCAGCCACATCGGATTACAGCTGGTGATGTCTCGGCATACATTTCAGCGACGCGTTCTATTAGGTCAGGATCGACATCTGCAACGGTGCCGGCCCGGTCCAGGGTCCATTCGCTGGCCCGCGCCTTCAGTTTGTCTGCACCGTGTGTGTGTTGGTTGAGAAAGTCTTCGTCTTCGAAGCCATTTTCAAAAAGAAAGCGATGCATTGCCAAAGCGACCGCGACATCGGTTCCGGGACGTACCTGTAAATGAATATCAGCTTGCTTGGCGAGACTGGTCCGTCTGGGGTCAATTACGACAAGGGCTGCCCCGGCTTCCACGGCAGCTCGGATGTGGGGAAGAAGGTGTATGCCAGAGCTTGGCGGATTAGCTCCCCAAATGATGATTAATCGAGAGTGTTGATAGTCGACGTATGAGACGCCTGGCATCCGTCCGTACATCGCTTGGCTGACACTGGTTGTGGGAGCCGCGCAGACGGTACGGGCCAGTTGACTTGTCCCGAATTGTCTGAAGAGTTGTGCGTCGGAAGTGTCTTGGGAGATCAGTCCGTTAGACCCACCGTAAGAAAATGGAAGGATAGCTTCAGCGCCATGCTCATCTCGGATCTGCTTCATCCGATTGGCAATCAGATTCAAGGCGTTATCCCATGTGGTCTTCTTGAACCGACCTTCACCTTTGCGGCCCTCGCGAACACCGGCATGATGCAGTCGGTCCTCTCCGTATACTCGGTTGGCGAAACCTCGAACCTTGGCACAGATAAATCCATTAGTTACAGGATTTCTGGTTGAGCCATCAATCTCGACCAGACGGCCTTTTGTGAGCTTCACCGACAGACTGCAGGAGTCTGGACAGTCAAGTGGACAGGCAGTGTCGACGGTTGATTGTCCCCAATCGAGATCAGAATTCTTCTCGTCCATATGCAGCAGTTTATGCCAGGCGCCGGTGGTCCGTCGATACGGAGGGTCGACGAGACAAAGACTGGTATGCTTTTTAGTATGGGACTTCGATTCGATCGCCTCACCAAGAAATTCGGAGATGTCACAGCGTTCCACATCCCGGCACTGACGATTGAGCCTGGGGAATTCTTCACGTTTGTCGGTCCAGCCAAATGTGGGAAATCGACATTGTTACGGGTGATCGCTGGAACGGATAAACCATCAACGGGGACATTGACCGCTGACACAGTTGTTCTTAACGAGGTGCCTGCCGCTGAACGTGGTGTGGCGATGGTGCTGTCCGACGGATCGATTAAGCCAGATTCCTGTAGGTATGTTGTATTTGATGAGTCCACTTCTGGTCTGAGTGCTGTTGAGTTTAGGGATTTTGTTGGTGAGCTCAAACCAAATGGTTTAGGCGCCGACACGACAATTATTTTTGCAACCGCTGACCAGGGAAAGGCTCTAGAGTTTTCTGATCGGCTGGCGGTTCTTGACGATGGGTTAGTGCAACAAATTGGTACACCTGTTGAGATTGTCGACAGACCGAAGAACATCGTTGTGGCAGGATTTTTTGGTGATCCACCGATGAATGTTGTTCCAGGCATATTGGAAAAAGATGGGGTTGCCGTTGAAATTGGCCCGCGAGCCGTACAACTCAATGGGTTGGTTGCCGAAGATTATGCGCGTGATGTTTTCTTGGGTGTTAGACCTGAACATATTCAATTGAACCCAGACCCGACCGCGGGTTGGCGGGGCAAGGTTGAAGCCATTTGGGCTCAAGCAGGACAAACTACTATCGAAGTTCACGTCGATGGTGGCGAGTTCATCGTGCAGGAGGTTGGGGACAGTTCGTATAAGGTAGGCGACCGCGTGTCGATTGCCATGCCTGCAGGACAGCTGCACGTATTTGACGCACACGGCGGTCGACTTGAAGTGGTGTAGTGGTGCATTCTGTGAGGTCAATTTCGGATATGCGAGTGTGGAAAAGGCGGCCGATTAGTTCGCTGTTGATTGGGTCGGCAGTTGCACTTGCCGTTGTTCCTACGTCGCATCGTGTGGTTGAAACGTTTTATTCCCAGCAGGTTTATCTTTTAGCTCAGAATCTACTCACGCCGTTCTCGAGTTTGATGCCAGTTGCTTGGTTTGATGTGCTACTGCTGGGCGTACTAATCGCAATACCTTGGACATGGTTTCGCGCGCTCCATCGTGCTGGTGTAGGTGAACGTTGGGCCGCGTGCCGTCAGATGGTGATCACTACGGTTAGTGCGGGAGCTGTGGCTTATCTGGTGTTTTTCTTTGTTTGGGGGCTGAACTATCGACGAGAGCCTCTCATTGCAAAACTGGATTATGAAGCCCAGCGTATTAACAATGAAGCTCTGGTAGCACTTGCCAATGAAGCCACGGTTAGTCTGAATAGACTATATCCGCAGGCTCACGCGCAGCGATGGTGGACTCTAGACGAATTTCCGGCTTACCTCGGCCCGGCTTTTCAACGGGTCCAGAGAGATCTAGGCGTTCAACGGACTGCGGTTCCAGGATTACCGAAACCTACTATTCTGACGCCCTACTTCCAGTGGGCAGGGATTAATGGCATGGTTAACCCTTTTTCCCTTGAGGTACTCGTCAATACGACGGTTCTACCGTTTGAACGCCCTTTCGTTGTGGCGCACGAATGGGCGCATTTGGCTGGCTACGCAAACGAATCCGAAGCGAGCTTTGTGGGGTGGTTAACGTGTCTTTCTGGAGATGCTGGTGCCCGTTACAGTGCGTGGGTATTTCTTTTTCCCTATGTAGTGAGACAGTTTGATCTCGAGGAACAGGGTCGATTGTGGCGGCAAGTGGATGATGGGCCCATGAATGATTTTCGCTTGGTGGCCGCTCGTGTCTCTCAAGCGGTGCCCGTAGTGAGAACCAATGCAAATCGTCTTTATGACCGGTACTTGAGAGCCAATCGAGTTACAGACGGAATTGCCAGTTACGGTGCAGTTGTGGACTTAGTCTTGGGCAGTGCTATTGGAGAAATGGCGGTTGGCGCAGGTGCCGCAGGCCAGTTTCATTAGAATCTGTTCATTCTGCTCAGAAATAAGGCCTGATGGTTGGCTGAAGAGGTTTGTCAGTAGTGAAAACCAATACTTCCAATTTTACAGGTGGTATGATCAGAACATCGGAGGCGTTTCCTTTCGCTTATGTTCAAGCTTATTAGTACCGTCAGGGGTGGCTCGGTTAACTCGCCAGCCGTAGCCAACAAATACAACACGGTGGATGAAGCCAGAGATGCCGCCAAACAGTTAATGCATGAGCATCAACGTGTCGTGCGTGTGATGATCGTTGACGCCCAATCATCCGGGTTTGTTGAGTGGATGGATCGAAGTTAGTTCTTCAACCCTGCTGTTCACAGCGTTAGCTGGGCCTACCTGTTATTTTTCTGATATCAAACCCAGATTGTCCAAAATTTTCACGCAAGCGTGAGATCGATTCAAGGAATACAAGTGAATCCCTGGCGCTCCTCCGGCAAGAAGGGTTTCGCATTGACGTGTGGCGAAGTCTATCCCAAAGTCTCTTACTGCCTCGGCGTCGTTTCCGAATCGCTCAAGGGTGCGAAGAAGTTCTCGGGGTAGTGCGGCGCCGCAGATTTTGGTGAATCGCTTGATTTGATCTGTGCTGAGAATTGGTAAAACACCCGGTGTAATTGGTTGCGAGACCCCTAGCGTTCCTGCCATGTACTCAAGGAATTCAAAGTAATCAGAGTTCGTAAAAAACAGCTGAGTCAAGATGAATTCTGCCCCGTGGTCCAATTTGTTCTTAACTCGTTTCCAATCCACATGCTTGCTGTCATTACATGCGATGTGGCCTTCTGGAAATCCAGCCGCGCCAATCGAGAACTCACCATTGGCTTTAATGAAATCAATGAGTTGGAAGGCGTAATCAAGACCGTTGTCGGTGGGGGAGGCATTGGGCTCGTCCCGCGGAGGATCTCCTCGGAGCGCCAGGATATTCTGAATACCACGTGCTTTGGCGTCGGCGAGATACTGGATGATCTCTTCCTGGGTCGAACTGATGCAAGTGAGGTGAGCCATGCTGGTGATCCCATGGTCTCTCTGAATGCGGTCTGCGACTTCTAGAGTTTTGTCTCGAGTGGCGCCACCGGCTCCATAGGTCACGGAAAAGAAGTCTGGTTTTGCCTTGGCCAATCGAGGAAGTGCACGCTCATAGAGGCTTTCTTGTGCACTCGAGGTTTTCGGCGGGAATAGTTCTATTGAGACCACCGGCTGCTTAGTTTTGTCTTTTTCCTTGTAAATCTCTGGAATCAAACGCATGGTCAATTGGTTCTTATGGGTTCTTTGGCTATGAGGACGTCACGACAGAACGAGTTTGAGTAGTCGTTACGCATCCGACACGGCGTGTGTTCTGGAGCGAATCGTCTCTTGACCTTACCATCCTTCGTGTGTTCTTGGCAGATTGATAGTTGCACGAATTTGAATTGGCGCGTATAAGTGCATCGCATGGAATTCAAGCCATTTGTCCGGGAAGACTGACCACTAGATCGCAACGGGTGCGGTCACGCTCATTCCGTGCTGAACTTATTAGTAATCGGAAGCCTTCGGTCTTTTCCAAAGGCTCTTTTGGTAATTCGGATTCCTGGCGGAGCTTGGCGACGTTTATATTCTGCGCTATCAACCATGCTAACAATTCGTCTGACGAGCTCTTCCTCAAATCCAAGTGACTGGATCTCGGCGAGCGTCAGGTTGTCTTCCACATAAGCTTTCAGGATCGTATCTAGTTCTGGATATGGCGGTAAGCTGTCTGTGTCGAGCTGGTTCTCCCGCAGTTCAGCGGTCGGAGCTTTTTCAATAATCCTACAAGGGATGATTTCATGATGGCGGTTGTACCATTCAGCTATTCGGTAAACCCAAGTTTTAAGTACATCCTTGAGTACTGAGAAACCACCGGCCATGTCGCCATACAAAGTCGCGTACCCGACGCTCATTTCGCTTTTGTTGCCAGTAGTGAGGACTAGCCATGAAAATTTGTTCGACAGAGCCATTAGAAGGTTGCCTCGAATACGTGCTTGAAGGTTTTCTTCGGCGATATTTGAGGCGGTATCATGAAAAAGTGGCGCTAGGGTCTCGTCGTAGGAAGTAACGAGTTCATGAATAGGCAGTTCAAGAATGTTAACGCCCAGTTGTTTGGCTAGTTCGCTAGCATCGTTACGATTGGCATCAGATGTATACCGCGACGGCATGGACACGGCAGTGATCGCCTCTGGCCCGAGAGCGTCAGCAGCGATTACTAGCGACACCGCCGAATCGATACCTCCGGAGAGTCCAAGAACAGCCTTCTGGAATCCTTTCTTGGAAAAATAGTCGGCAGTTCCAAGGACGAGTGCGCGATAGACCTCTGCTTCTTCTGCCAGCAGTGGCGGACGCTGGGGAGTCTCGAAGGCCGGTTTAGCCGTGTTGAGTGTTGAGAGCGTTACGTGAGTTACTTGGTCTGTTGCGATCGGAGGAGTGGTCAAGTTTCTGTCGACTTCGATGTCCGTGATTATTAGGTCTTCTTCAAATTGACGACCTCGCGCAAGAACGTCCCCTGTAGGGCTTATTATTAGGCTGTGCCCGTCGAAGACGAGTTCGTCTTGACCTCCAACAGCGTTACAGAATGCAATAAAGCAGTTGTAGTCGCGACAACGTGTTCTGAACAGTTCTTCCCGCTCAACACCTTTCCCTTTGTGGTACGGTGACGCTGATAGGTTCACAATCAATTGGGCAGTTCCGTCGACGATAGCTTCTTTACCAGGACCTTCGGGATGCCAGAGATCTTCACAGATGGTGACCCCGACAGCTACACCGTTTATGTTGACCACCATCCCCTTGTCTCCACTGGCGAAATAGCGTTTTTCGTCAAAGACGGAATAGTTAGGTAGTAAGCATTTTCGATAGATGGCCTGTACTTGGCCGTCGGCTAATACAGCTGCGGAATTGAATAAGGAGCCAGACAGATGTGGGTATCCAATGACTACCACCGCAGTCTGGACACTGGTGGCCAATTGCTGAACTGCCGCTTCAGCTTGTTCACAGAATCTGGACCTCAACAGCAGGTCTTCAGGCGGATAACCAGTAACACACAGTTCAGGAAAGACGATGAGTTCGGCGGCGTGAGCGCAGGCGCGCTCAATTCCGGTACGGATGCGCTGAACGTTTCCGTCGATATCTCCGACTGTCAGGTTAGCCTGGCACAGTGCAATACGGACCATATGTAGACACGATATCACCTAGACGTCATCACCTTCGGTGGTGGGTATACAGAACTGCAAAATCTCGAGGGCAAAAGATGAGAGATTCTGCGAAAAGTAAGAGCTATCGGTCAATCGCTTTCGGACTTAAGGCAGTTGGGAGTCTGCTATTCCTATTGCCAGGGCAATCTGGCGAATTTTAGCCTGCATAGTACGGACATTATTAGGACCCATGCCGAGGAACTGTTTTTGAGCGGGGGACAATGATTCAAGTATTTCGTCCGTGAAATGAAAAAACGGTGGGTGTTTAACGAGTGCCGGAGGGGTATCAACGATTGGTACATCGAGCAGATTGATAACTGCTCTCTCAAAAGTTCCCAGAAACGGACGGTCCGGGTTGCCCAGCTCCACGTAGGCCTCAGTAATTAGCGGTTCTAGAAGATGGAACAGTTCGGCACTCCCTTGCGTGTTGAGTGAGTCAATGATCTCAGCATGCAGGTCGTAGCGACGGTAGTTGTCCGGGTTGATCAGGAGAGTTGAGCTTCTATTAGTTGTAGTGAATCGGTTCTGGGGTCTCAGAAACGTTATGTGTTGGGCAGGATTCGTGCCGTCTGCTATGTTGTCGATGACCACGACGAAGCGACGAATGATTCCATCATTGACCAACCAACTTGTCAGTTCAGGATGTGAGGAGAGCGCCTCCACAAGATTTCTGACGAATCCGTCGCTATTATTCAACGCCGGGATTTCAATGGGTTCTGGATCTGGTACAACTGGCTCAGGAGAAGGTGGCGTCACCTCGCGTGGTGCTTCGACTACTGTCTCAATTGGTTCCTCAGTGTCGTCTCTCGCAAGAAACCAGTAGACTCCAAGGGCGAATGCCAAGAGTGCTACCGCGGCAACCGTGACGATTCGTCCATGGGGCGGTTGTCTGTCGGAAGAACTGACAGAGTCCTTGACGTGAACATCTCTGAGTTGAGTCATTACTTTAAGGAGTGTGCCGCTAGTCTGGATAAGTCCAGAACCTTAATCTACCCGCTATGATAACCTACGGTCGCCTGTTTTTGTGCTTGAAGAGAGATGTAGTTCAACAGCGGACTCTCGGGGCTTTTTTTGACACGGAGGGTGGGACACATCACCGTTTCTCAGATTACGAGAGTGTTCTGAAAGGATAGTAAAGCTATGGTTTCAAGTGAAGCTCTGAAGGGGCGCCGACAGTTTTTGAAGATGCTGGCGGGAAGTCCGCTGCTGGGATATACGGAACTCCCGACGTTGCTTGGTCAACGAGGACTGGGTTTTTCCGCGTTGGGAGCCTTACAGGAGGATGACGGTATCATCCAATCGCTTGACGAGGCTTTTGAGGTAATGGATTTCGAACCGCTCGCAAAAAAGATGATGCTTCCCGAACACTGGGCATATTTAGCTACAGGCGTGGACGACGACAAGACTCTTCGGTGGAATCACGAGGCGTTTTCGAATTATTCATTACGGATGCGGCGCTTGGTCGACTTTAGCCAGCTCGATCTTTCGACGGAGCTTTTTGGCACCCGATGGGAGACTCCGCTAGCGCTCTGTCCTGTTGCCAGCCTTAAAGGATTTCACACTGAAGGTGAACCCGGCGCTGCGCGAGCCGCTCGAAGTAAGGGTAACATGATGATGCTTTCGACGCAGACCTCGACGTCGGTTGAGGAAGTTAATGAAGCGTATGGTCAGCCCGTCTGGTATCAGCTATATACGCGGCCAGTTTGGGAAACGGCGCGGCAGCTTGTTAAACGGGTCGAAGATTCGGGTTGTCCAGTGCTCGTCTTCACTATTGATTTGTTGGGTGGTAGAAATACCGTGACAAATAATCGAGCTCAGGGTCTTGAGGGTATCCGCGCACCGTTTTGTGCG
>CAYFER010000049.1:0-12044 GCA_964342185.1 uncultured Vicinamibacteraceae bacterium
CGTTGCGCTCCTTGTCGAGAAGATTTCAGGAATGAACGTACAAGACTTCTTGGAGGAACGTCTATTTCAACCGCTTGGCATGGAGGATACCCACTACAACGTTCCTCAGTCGAAGGTTGCTCGTGTCGCCGCGGTCTATCAACACACTGGACCAAACAACAGTATCGAGCTTCTGCGTCCGCCGATCTACCTTGAGCCAAACACCTATTACGGTGGTGTGGCCGGACTGAACTCGACGGTCGCCGACTACTTTCTGTTTCAGCAGATGATGCTCAACGGTGGCGAACTGAACGGTGTTCGGTTCCTCAGCCCACGAACGATCAATCTGATGATCAGTAATCACATCGGAGACAAAGATGTGTATGTGTGGGGACCAGGGTATGGCTGGGGATTGGGTTATTGCATCCTGATGGACCCAGGCAAAGCAACTGAGCATCTTTCACCAGGGACCTTTTTCTGGACCGGTGCGTATAACACGATTTCATGGGTTGACCCAGTCGAAGATATGGTAGCCATCGCGATGACCCAGGCTAGGCCGTTTGGTCGTGTGAACTTTTTGAAGGACCTCTCAGCCGTGGCCTCGCAGGCGATCATCGATAGTCATCGACACAATCCACCGACGGTGATGGGATATCCGATTTTTCGCTAGAGTTCCGTCGTGCCACGACATTTAGAGCGCAGGACCGTTAAGACTCAGGGAGCAATAGCCAGTAAGGTGGCGACAACGAATACAACCATGTCTAGAAGCAGGATTGATTTTTTTTAGCGACTATGCTACTTCTGAGGTTTTGAGTTACCTGTGATCTCGTTATTGAGGGGGGAATTTCATGAAACTCCGCGACGGAATTCTTTTGTTTACACTTTTGACACTACCAGGGATTGCACTGGCGCAGGATAGCGCGATCACTGGTGGCGTGACCGATGGCACAGGCGGTGTGTTACCAGGTGTGACCATTGAGGTATCGAGTCCCGTCATGATTGAGGGGTCACGTGTTGCTGTCACTGATGGCCAGGGACGTTTCGCGGTGACGGCGTTGCGACCTGGCACCTATAGTGTTTCGTTTGTGTTGCCTGGATTTTCGACGGTCGTGACGGACGGCGTTGAGTTGTCGGCTTCCTTCACCGCGACGGTGAACGCTGAACTTAGTGTTGGTGCTGTTGAAGAAACCATTACGGTTTCAGGCCAGTCTCCGATCATTGACGTGCAGCAGGTGCGTGAGCGCCAGGTGGTCAGTAAGGAAGTCCTCGATACGCTTCCGATGGGCAAGGATTGGGGCGCGATTGGTGCCCTGGTCGTGGGTGTCGCCGCCGCCTCTCAGGATGTCGGTGGTGTCCGCGAAGGATATATGCCGTATCTGTCCTCTCACGGTGGAGATTCACGAGACGGGATGCGGATGATGGACGGGATGGCGATGGGTAACCTGTCCTGTGGGTATTCCTGCACCACGTTGAACTCAAACGACGCGAACACTCAGGAATTGTCCTACGAAGTTGGTGCCGTCTCAGCCGACGTGGCGATTGGCGGTGTCCGGGTCAACATCATTCCCAAAGAAGGTGGGAACACGTTTAGCGGGTCGGCATTTGGCAATTGGTCGAACGGTTCCCTCCAGGGTGACAACCTGAGTTCGGAGCTCAAGGCGCAGGGCGTGCAATCGCCGGATGCGTTGGACCTGATTTATGACACCAGTTATGACCTCGGTGGACCCATTGTGCAAGACAAATTGTGGTTCCACGCTGCCTTCCGCGCATGGGGTCTTGAGTTTCTGCCGAGCAACACCTTTTACGATACGGATCCAAATCCCTTTGTGTTCACCCCTGGTACTGAGAAGGGTGTTGACGAAAATTATAATGCCAGCACGAGCCTACGTTTGACGGCTCAGGCGACTGAACAGAACAAGTTCTCGGTGTATTTTAATCACGCGTTTCGGCATTTGCCGCATACCAGCATATCCAGCATCACGACTCCTCAGGCGTCGCGTGACCAACGGAATCCGTTGAATTACCACGGGACGGCGACGTGGACCGGGACGATCAATAGCCGGGTGCTTCTGGAAGCCGGCTTCGGCGCTCAGGTGCAAGATGCGACGGTGGACCCACAGCCTGGGTTTGAAGATGTTTCTCATCATCGAGAACTGTCGACCGGATTGCGTTTCGGTGGGAGCGGTATTATCCGACGCTGGCTCGAAATCAATCGGTCCTATAAGGCGTCTCTGTCGTATGTCACCGGATCGCACTCGATGAAATTCGGGATGAACCTCAATGAGGGAATCTGGCGACAGGGGTCACTCAATACCGGCCCCTCTGATAGTTGGAACTTCTATTACTTTGGTCGCCCGTTCATGATCGTGCCATTTGCGACGCCGTTTACGGTGGCGGTCGACTTGGACCATGACCTCGGGTTCTACGGACAGGACACGTGGACGCTGGGTCGGACGACACTGAACCTGGGGGTGCGTTGGGATTTCGTTCGGCAGTCGATTCCTGAGCAGGACACCTCGATTTTTGTTAACCAGCCACCGGGCTCCAATGCCCCAGGCACGTGGGCACCACGACGCATCTTTGCGCCGATTCCTGATGCGGCAAACTGGAAGGATCTGTCGCCGAGGTTTGGTATCGCACATGACGTGTTTGGTGACGGCCGCACGGCGATCAAAGGGTCTCTCAGTCGGTACGTTCGGGTGGATACGATTGCCATGGGCGCGTCACGAAACCCAGTCAACACCACGGTCATTAGCACCACGCGCCGGTGGAGCGATGCGAATGGCGACGGGTATCCGGACGAGAGTGAGTTAGGACCGCCCGCGAACCAGAACTTCGGAACGGAAAACGTGACGAATTTCTTCGATGCCGATGTGCACTCTGGATTTGGTAATCGGCGCGGAAACTGGGAGATGTCTCTCGGGGTTGAACATGAAATTGCGCCGAGGACTTCGCTGGACATCTCGTATTGGCGCCGCGTGAATGATGGGTTTTCCATTACTGACAATCAGCTCGTCTCCCCGAGTGATTTTGATGAGTACTGTGTGACCGCGCCGACGGATGCCAGGCTGCCTGGTGGCGGCGGCAACCAGATTTGTGGTCTCTATGACGTGAACCCAGCCAAGTTTGGTCAGGTGCGGAATCAGGTCAAATTGGCTGATGGTGTGGGCGCTGAGATGACCCAGGTCTACAACGGCATTGATGTGTCGGTCAATTCTCGGATTACGGATAATTTGTTCTTTTACGGTGGCGTCAGCACGGGCCGCACCACGTTTAACGATTGCAGCGCGCGGTTGGATAGTCCATCCGTTTCGCCGCGTGTGGTGGTCAATGAAGGTGGGTCCGGGTCCGCTGGTGGGTGGGACTATGACGACGGTGCCAACCCTGACCTGTTGCTGCCCGTCGGCCATTATTGCGAGGTCAGTCCGCCATTCTGGAACCCCGAGTGGAAGCTGAACGGTGCCTACACGATGCCGTATGACATTCAGGTTTCCGGATCCTTACAGAATCTCCCCGGCTTTCCGATCACGGCGCTCTGGACGGTTTCTGATGCCGACGTGACCGGCTTGGGGCGACCGCTGTCAGGTGGGTCTGCTGAGGTGCATCTGGTGAAACCAGGTACGATGTATGCGGACCGTATCAACCAGTTGGACATTCGCGTTACCAAGATTGTGGATACGGCTGGAGGCAAGCGGGTTAAGGTCATGTTTGATGTGTACAACATGTTAAATAATTCTGCGCCGATGGAAACGAACAATACCTATGGGCCGCAGTGGACCAGACCAACGGGTCTTTTGCTGGCGCGGTTCGTGAAATTTGGTGCTCAGTTCCAATTCTAGAATGAGACTGGGATATCGGTCCGTGCTCCCTCTGCGGGGGCGACGTTAAGGCAACGAATGGGCCAGCGCGAGCCAGACAGAGGCTCGGGTTGGCCTTTTTTCGTCAATGGACTTTCAGGTTGGGGATGGGGAGATGGAAAGGATGGGCCAGATGCTGAACCGTTCTTGCGCAACTGTTCTCGCCGTTAGTGTTTGGTTGGGATTGTCAGCGGGGATTTTGGCTGAGCAGAACAGCAATTCTGAAGCGTGGACCTCGCCGAAGACCGCGAGTGGACACCCGGACCTCCAGGGGGTCTGGGACTACGGGACGATTACACCGCTCGAGCGTCCGTCCGAGTTTGCCGGGCAATCCACACTGACCGATGAGGACGTCGCTGAACTGGAACAGCGCGCGGCCGACCGGACCATCGACCGGGCGCCTCCGCCCGGGAGTGTTGGGGGCTACAACCAGCACTGGTTCGATCGTGGGTCTACCGTAGTGGATGATCGGCGGACGTCATTGATTATCGAGCCTGCCGACGGTCGCATTCCAGCGTTGCAGCCCGGGATTGTGCGGTATGTTGATGCTGACCGTGCGAACAGCGAATTTGCCCCCGCCGTTCCGCCGGTGCGACTTCGGACTGGCGGTGTTGTGATTCCCGATGGGCCGGAAGATCGAGGGCTTGCCGAGCGGTGTTTGCTGGGCTTTAACACAGGGCCACCGATGATCTCGAGTGCCTACAACAACAACATCCAGATTTTTCAGAATGACGAGTATGTTGTGATCGTGAATGAGATGGTGCACGACGTTCGACGGGTGGTGATGGACGGCCGGCCGCATCTCAGTTCGAATATTCGTCAATGGCTTGGTGATTCACGTGGGCACTGGGATGGGGAAACGTTAGTTGTGGAGACCACGAACTTCACGGGCCACACGGCGAGTTTCAGTCCCGGTCCGACGAGTTGGATCGGTAGTGGTGAGACATTGCGGCTGGTGGAGCGATTCACGCGAACGGATGACGACTCGCTGCTTTATGAGTTTCTTATCGACGACTCGGTGACATTCACCGAGCCAATCAGAGCGGCGAGTTCGATGTCTAGGAATGAAAACACACTGTTTGAATACGCATGCCATGAAGGCAACTATGGACTTCAAAATGTCTTGCGCGGAGCTCGGGAGGCCGAACGCCGCATGAATGACGACGGATCATAGACAAAGCGCTTGAAAAAGAAACGTGAATTGTTGGGATCAACTAGTCAACACATCGTTCGGCCGGTAGAATTGAGTACAGTATTTTGCTAAGCAGCTCGAGATTCCTGGAGGAACTCATGATGCGAAGATTGTTGGTTGCGACCACTGTGATGGTGGCGCTGCTACTGGTGGCGCACCCCACCCGTGCCGCTGAAGACACGCCCACATTTAATCAGCACGTAGGTCGGATTTTGCTCGACAACTGTGCGAGTTGTCACCGTCCCAATCAGGTGGCCCCGATGTCGCTACTGACCTACGACGAGTCCAGACCGTGGGCGCGAGCCATTAAATCCAAGGTTGAATCTCGGGAAATGCCACCCTGGTTTGCTGATCCTCGGTTCGGGAAATTTTCGAACGACATTAGCCTGACCGATGAAGAGATCGCGACGATTGTGGCTTGGGCCGATGGTGGTGCACCCCAAGGTGATGGTGCCGCGCCAGACCTACCGCAATTTTCTGAAGCTGGCTGGAGCCACCCGTCTGGTGCGGATCCTGACTATGTCATCGATTTTCCGATTGAGTGGCAGGTCGAGCCTGATGGTGAGACGCCGAACTTTAACTTGTATACGGAGTTGCCGTTTGACGATGTCCTGAACGTTTCGGCGGTTGAAGTGCGTCCGGGTAATTATGCAGTGGTCCATCACATTACGACGGGCTTGGTCAATATGCCACCGGGGATGAAGCTTGGACACGGCCCTGCGTGGCCAGGTGGCCCCATGGTCGACCTGGTGCCAGTTCCTGACTCTGATGCTGACGTTGACACTGACCAGTTCAATGTACTGGCCTCTCGAGACAGGACGGCGAGAGTCGACACGGACGCCGATGCCCAAGCGCAGGCGCGTCTGGCTCGCGAGGGATTTGGGCCCTATATTCCTGGTGTCGGTGCTGAGGTTACTAGGGACAATCAAGTCAGACAGATTCGTGGAGATTTGTTTGATTACATTATTTGGAATCTGCACTTTCAAGCCACCGGCAAACCCGAGAGTGCTCGGCCGTCCATCGGTGCGTGGGGCGCTGACGAAGACAAGGTCGGCACATCATTTGAGCGCAGTCTCAGCCTGAATGAGTACACATCTGAAGGCACCCAGTTGGTGCAGACGATGACCCTGGAAGAACGTGCGGCTGCCCGTCAGAGTAATCAGGTGGGACAGGGACTCAACCCCTTGCTAGGAGCGATTCCGCCAAATGAGGCAAATTGGACGGTGACGGGAATTGGCGCGTTTCAGAACGATGCCGTGATTCAGTCGCTCTTTGTGCATGCGCACGTCCGCGGCAACGACTTCACGTATGTGCTGACGTATCCAGACGGGCGGGAAGAAATTCTGCTACGGATACCGAATTATGACTTCGATTGGCAGTTTGAATACCAGCTTGAGGAGCCGATTCACGCGCCGGCCGGAAGTACTGTTAAATCCGTGTCGCGTTATGACAACTCACGGCGGAACCGAGCGAATCCGGCTCCCCATAAAGAGGTGTACTGGTCGGAGCAGAGTTGGGATGATATGTTCTTGACGAGTGTGAAGTACATCGTGGATGAGTCCGGTTCGACACAGGATTAGCTCACGAGAGTTATACGGGCGAGTGATGACTCGCCAACGGGGTTACGCGGCGCACCGCGTCGACCCCGTTTTTTTTTGAACGGAGACACGAGTGACGAGGAATCGGCTAGCCCCCTGGGTGACGGTGTGTATGGCGGTGATCTGGGTAACGCCCAGCCTGCTTGAAGGGCAACAATCGTCAGGACCCAAGGTCAATATTGTCCAGACTGTTGGGTGTGTGGAACGGCGTTCTGGTGACGCAGCGGAATGGTGGTTGGTTCAGGCGCCTGAGCCGGCCGTGATACAAGCAGGTGTCTTTAACCGATCCGAGATCGAAGCAGCTCGTAATACGGCACTCGGTTCCGGGACGTTTCAATTAATCGGCGTTGCGGATTTCCTTGATGCAGCAGGACTCTTGGCGTCAGCCGACCGGCGACTATTTACGTCGCCAGAGCAGGTGAATGCGACGGGTGAACTGCAAGAAGGTCGGAAGGTCCTCGTGAAGGGTGCCCTGATTGAGACAGATGCCGAGTCCAGGATCAATCTGTTGGGAGTCATCGGAGTGGCGGACACATGCGAGTAGAAGTCGTGAAGATGCGGCGTATTGGTATCGTGCTGTCGGTCCTCGTGGGGATGGGAGTCTCGGCGACTGCCCAAACAGCAGAGCAGGTTGAGGCGGAGCCGATTGTAAAACTACAGGCTGGTGAAACGTCGGTTCCGGGCGAGTGTTTAACGGAACAGGAACTCGTGCTGATTGACCGGTTGAATGCGTTGCGTCGGCCAACCGTCGGGCAGGAGTCCGAGGGTGACCACGACGACCACGCTCTGTTCAATCCCCATTATTTTCTTGGAGAGTGGCAAGTCGAGGGGGTATTACCAGAGACCCCACTGGGGCCTGCCGGAGAGTTTTACGGGACTGAAACCTTCACCCATGTTGATGGGTGCACCTACGAGAGTGTTCTTGCAGTTACCGTCCCGGATGGGTCAGTCACGATTACGTCGCTGGTTATTTATGATCGCAGAACGGGCAACCTGGTACGAATCGAGGATGATAGTCGGGGGTTTGAACTGGTGAAGGTCGGTCCAGTGGCTGGTGACCCAGGAGGATATTTTTCGCACCACTGGTTTGCCCCGCCGGTCACCGTCAACGGAAGCGGCGTGCACTTGACGGGCCGTAGTTTCATTACTTCACCCTACGCCTATGAAGTGCGAACGCAAATGTCGACTGACGGCGGACCGTTCGTCAATGCCGGGACGGTTCGGTGGGAGCGTGTGGACTAATGTGAAAGCCGTGGGTTGCAACGGGCGGTAGGCCATGTTAGAAGGAAGGAAGCGAGGATAAAGTCGATGAGAAATCGTATGCTGCTTGCTCTGATGATTGTTGTCAGTATGGCTGCGTCAGCAGCAACGGCGCAGCCTGCCGCCGAGGCGCCTCGCCTTGCCGATGGCCGCCCCGACCTCCAAGGAGTGTGGGACTTTCGGACGATTACGCCGCTCGAGCGGCCAACAGAACTTGGAGATAAGGCTGTGTTGACTGCTGAAGAGGCTGCGGCTCTGCAAGCGGCGGCGGTCCGGGTTGATGCAGAGCCTCCACCGGGTGAAGTGGGTGCCTACAACCAGTTTTGGTTCGACCAAGGGGCTGCAGTCGTTGAAGGTCTTCGGACGTCACTCCTGACGGACCCTCCGAATGGAAGACTCCCAGCACTGGTGCCTGGCGCCCTCCATCAGATTGGCTCCTACGGCCGCGACATGCCTGGTGAGCGCCCCATTCGCTATCGAGGCGGGGGGAGTCATCCGATTAGCTACGAAGATCGCGGGTTAGCGGAACGATGTCTTCTGGGATTTAACGCGGGCCCGCCGGTTCTGCCTGCTGGTTACAACCAGAATATTCAAGTGTTCCAAACAACAGATTATGTCGTCCTGTTCCATGAGATGGTGCACGATACGCGCATTATTCCCCTCACGGAGAGCCCCCGTTTAGCCGACGGTATTCGTCAGTGGATGGGCGACTCACGAGGGTATTGGGACGGCGACACTTTGGTGATTGAGTCCACGAACTTCTCAGATAAGACGGCCAGTTTCAATGACACTATTACCAGTGCGATGGGCACCGGTCTCACGCTCCACCTCACCGAACGGCTTCGGCGGGTTGATGCGGACACACTGGAGTATGAGTTTACGATCAATGACCCTGACACATTTTCACGGCCCTTTACGGGCATGATTCCGATGGCTAAGAGTTCTGAACCGGTCTATGAATACGCGTGTCACGAGGGAAACTACGGACTGCCAAATCAGTTGGCCGGAGCTCGGATGGAAGAACTGAAGGCGGGCACAGGCCTCTCGACCGAGAGGTAAACAGAGCGTGCGGACGAGTGTGGTGTGGGGAAAATTCAATTGATGATGATTGATTCTCGGGTCTGTGCCGTATCGATCGCGGTTCTACTGCTGTTGCTAGACGGAGGCAGGGCCCAATCGGCGGTTACGGGCACGACATTCATTCGTGAAGCTTGATCCAGAGGATGTCATTACCCACGTCACAGAGGCGACCTGTCTGGTCGAGGCAACTGGGGCCGCGCGCTAACCCGCTCAGTTTCGTAGGTGGCGTTTAGATTGCCGTGATCTCCTCTCAGATAAGCCAAAGGGCCAAGCGTGATGTTCGGGGAAGAGGTGTTCATGCTAAGGGTTAAAGTTCTGCTTACCGGAGTCATTCTAACGATAGTTATAGTTGGCACGGTCTTTGCGCAAAACGATGATGGCGGGACCTTCGATGCGAGAGGTATTCCGCCCAAACCGCTGCCAGAGGCGCCTGTGGTTTTTGACACTGCGGAGGGGCAACGGATTCGTGTGTCCGTAGTGGCAACGGGATTGTCCCATCCGTGGGGATTGGCCATTTTACCCAACGGCGACATGCTGGTCACCGAACGTCAAGGCGCACTCCGCTTGATTCGTGATGGCGTCCTTGAATTGGATCCTGTTCCAGGCGTTCCCGAGGTCTTTACCGGCGTGAATCTATCGGGGTTAATGGATATTCAGTTACATCCACAATTCGGCGAGACTGGGTTTGTCTATCTGACGTATTCGAAACCGACGGACGAAGGCGCGACGGTGGCGCTCGCGCGAGGGCGATTCGATGGCCGAACCATGTCGGAGGTCCGGGACATCTTTGTGGCTGATGCGGACGGTCCTGGAACCGCGGGTTCACGTTTGGTGTTTGCCGCAAATGGTGATTTATATATGACCGTGGGCGGGGCTTTTAATCGGGTGCGTGAGTTGGCACAAGACCCGTCCAGTCATATCGGCAAGGTGCTTCGACTTAAGGATGACGGAACTGCGGCCACGGATAATCCGTTCGTAGGGCAGGCGGGTTCCAGCGCCGAGGTGTTTAGTCTGGGCCATCGAAATCAACTGGGTATAGCTGTTCATCCAGAGACAGGAGATATTTGGGCGAGCGAGAATGCTCCACTGGGAGGTGATGAGGTTAATATCATTTCCAGTGGCGAGAATTATGGCTGGCCAACGGTCTCGTATTCGCGGGAATATTACGGTCCACGGATTGCCGATCGGCCTTGGCAAGAAGGTCTAGTGCGGCCTGAATTGGTGTGGATTCCGTCCATCGCGCCATCTGGCCTGATGTTTTATACCGGCGATCGATTTCCGGCGTGGAAGGGTGACCTGTTTGTAGGTTCTTTGATGACCGGTCGCGTGGCCAGAACCGGACATCTTGAACGTGTGACGTTTAATCGGCAGGGGATGGAACAACGTCGGGAGTGGTTACTGGCTGATTTGAAGCAACGTATTCGTGATGTGAGACAAGGCCCGGATGGCCTGATATATGTGCTCACCGACGGAGCGCACATGTTTGAGGCCGCTGACGACGCGGCGGTTTTGCGTATCGAACCGGTTGATTAGAGACCGTGTCGCCCCCCGGGCAGGACATGGTGATACAGCGTGTCCAAGGACGGGCGACGCGCAACGACATGTACGTGGAAGCGACAACAATCGTGCTCAACGATAACAACCTGAGACTCAGCGGAGAGGTGTGAGCGGAGAAGGCTACTGGACGAAAAAAGGAGAATCCGAGCAAGATGTCCATCTATTCCTGGCCGGACTTAAGTTCACCACTGGTAGAGGTAGGCTAGCCTTCTGTTTTGTACTTGGCCGAGGCAGAATCGATTCGATCCATAACCTTCTGACCCGGGGTGTCTTCAAAAAACTTCGACACCCAGTCAAGGCACCCGACGAACACAGCGATTAACAGGGGCAGAGCAAAGAGCCACCCCCTCCAACCCTCTGGAACGAGGCTCGCCCCCCCTTGTCTGTAGTTAAGGTAGTTAACGAAGTAGCCAATTACAAACATCGGCACCCCAGCCCAAATTGCGCGTTTGCGCCAATAGGTAAAACTACCCATCATTTATTCCGAACAGGGAAGGCGTCTCTGAGTGCTAGTCCAATCATGATTTGTCGTCGCATCGTAAAATCCTTAAACCTCTTACTTCCCGCCTCCTCTAGGAGCAGAGTGTGTGCCATCAATCGGTGAACTCAATTTATTGACAGCTTACGGCTATCAAATGCCCTATCTCACATTGATGAAAACTGGGTTCGAATAGAACCAGAGATCGGCCCAGGGGTCTTCCCCGACTGTATCCATCACGGGTTCGGCATCGTGTCCGCTCGTCCCACGGACTCGGATGTAGACATCTCGGTCGACGGCCCGAAGGATCGTCCTTACGGTCACCATTTCACCATCTCGAGTCCAATCTGATTCCGAAAATCGTTCAACCACCTGCGTGGTCTCGTTTGTGTCGGTGTTCGGGTCGGTCACCGGGCCTCGGACGTGTCCGAGGATCAGGTCAAGTCGATTGACCGTGGGGTCATTTCCGCTCCCGTTTGGTACTTCCGGATCACGAAAACGTATCGAAACCTCGATTGGCTCATTGGCTGAGACACGCAATGTTTCACCAACGGTCGCTGTTCCTATCTCCCCAGTCGTCACAACATCGAGCTCCGTGACTAGATCCCCGGCCACAGCGAAAATCCTGCCAGCCCTGAGACCATCCAGGACGTCATCGTAGCTCTTTCGAGCATGTACGTAAGTCTTGTGAAACTCGCCGGGCCAGAAGTCTATACCTCGTTGTTCCGTCTCCGAGTAGTGCTTGTGTGAGTCAGATGTGGCGACGATCCAGAAACGGCGACCCTCCCCCAGCATCGAATCCCATAAGCCACCGACGATTGCCGTCATTTGATCAAAGCCGCCGAGTGTTCCTGCACCTTCGTTTCGGTACGCGCCTCGAGCGGCCGGAGGGCGGCCTGATACAGTTGACACCGTGAAGGCCCCGGCCTGATGTCCTGGTGCGCCTTCCATTCCACGATACACTTCTGGTGCCCGCTCATTGTTGGTTCTGAGTTCCCATGGTTCGTCATAACCGTACTGGCCGAGCCCCGTAGCAGATCTCG
>CAYFER010000050.1:0-11964 GCA_964342185.1 uncultured Vicinamibacteraceae bacterium
GCGTCGCGTACCAGGCCTACTACGAGCACATGCCACTGCGGCGCGCGTCCATGCCACGCGAGTCACGGATGCAGCTCTATCGCAATTTCCGCTGGGGGGACCTAGCTTCGTTCTTCGTCCTCGACACGCGGCAGTATCGAACCGACCAGCCGTGTGGCGATCGAAGTGGACCTACCTGTAACGGCATGCTTGACTCAGATGCGACGCTCCTTGGCGAAACTCAGGAGCGGTGGCTCATGGATGGTCTGGATCGCTCGACAACACGGTGGAACGTGATTCCTCAGCAGATTATGATGGCGCGGGTGGATCGAATGCCCGGCGATACCGAGGTATTTGGTATGGATATCTGGTCCGGGTACGAGGTGGCCCGTCGCCGGTTGATGGAATTCCTGGCTACGCGTCGCCCGGCCAACCCGATCGTGCTGACGGGCGATATCCACTCAAACTGGGTGAACGATCTGAAGGTTGACTACGAGAAAGAAAATGCTCCGGTCGTCGGCACCGAGTTCGTGGGAACATCGATTAGCTCCGGCGGTGACGGTGTCGACACGCGAGACTCAACAGCGGCGATGTTGTTGGAGAACCCGTGGGTGAAATTCTTCAACGCGCAGCGCGGCTACGTACGCTGTGCGGTAACGGAAAGCCAGTGTGTCGCAGATTACCTGGTGCTGGACTACGTCACGCAACCGGGCAGTCCAATCAGTACACGTGCATCGTTCGTCGTCGAGAGCGGCCGACCGGGCGCCCAGCGGCTCTAACAGACGCGCCCACTCGCGCTATCATCGGATTAGAGAAACATCCTGGACGGGTTCGACTCCCACTGTCTCCACCAGTCTAGCTTCTTGGTTATCATGAACCATGAAGCTACGAGTCACGCGTCTCAATCCCGACGCCATCATCCCAGTGTACGCGCATCCCGGCGACGCCGGGCTGGACCTTCATGCTTGCGAGGACGTTGCCCTCGAACCTGGCGTGGCCTGCCTGGTGTCGACGGGAGTGGCTATTGAGCTCCCGGAGGCGACTGAAGCGCAGGTTCGTCCGAGAAGTGGGCTGGCCCTGAAGCATTCAGTCACCGTACTTAATACACCCGGGACAATTGACGAAGGTTATCGGGGTGAAGTTGGTGTTGTACTGATTAACCACGGAACGACGACGTTCCACGTCACTCGCGGGATGCGTATTGCCCAGCTCGTGGTTCAGAAACGCTGGACTGTAGACGTCGAGGAGGTGGATGGATTAACCGACACTACTCGAGGAACCGGCGGTTTTGGCTCGACGGGTTCGTGACATCCACCAGTTAGCGTTCGTTCTGTCAGTTAGCTGATTCTTGAGATTTCACTCAAGCAAAGAGGAATGATCGTTCAAGATATATTGCACATATATTTCTTCAACAACACTCACTGAGTCTTGACTGGAATGAACACTGTCTACGAAAGTGATCGCGCCACCCTCTGTGGAAAAATCCACAGAAACCAAATCTTGTGGCAATGAGTCTGAAATAACGGTCATAGTTCTATGAACGTCTTCGTGCATTTCCCTCATGCCATCATTTTCAATAATCGGGTTGTAGCTTTGAAGGCCCAACATAAATACTGATCCGTTACTGTTGTATTAATTGTTCATCAAAATACGACAGTGCTGATGCATAGCTTGTGAGTACGGTAACAAGTTGTGTGATGAACAGGCATAAGAGAAATGCCGGCACGTCACTGATCGTCTGTGGCCGAACGACCACAATTGAGATCGTTGCTCCGATCGCAAACACACCAACGTTTAACAGCGACAGCATAGCGACCGACCCGACCCGACGGGTCACAAAGCGAGCTGCAGCAATCGTAGACTTGATCACGCTCAGTCGATCCTCTGCAAGAGTACAAATCGCGGCGAAGGTAAATACCACTGTTGTTATGCCCATCAGCAAGATACTCAGACCCAGGTATAACGAACGCATCGCCGAAGAATCACCCATGCCGGCGAGTGAAATGACGAGCACGAGAAGAAGTCCCTTCACACAGACCTCAATTAGCAGAAGGCGTACAAACCGAAAGTAATAACGTGTACACGATTGAACAAATACGTTGAGCTGAGAAAGTTGTCGATGAATGAGTGAGTCAAGGAGTCCACCGAGTACGAACATCCATCCGATAAGATAAAACGGCCATGTCTTCACATACGGAAAGATGTGCCCAAGCGAAATCGGCTCTGCCTGAAGAGTCGGGATAAATTGCTGCCGGACAAAGTTTCTGCTGAGCAAGGTGTTTAAATCGTTGATTGCTGGAGAACTTGTGATTAGACACAGTGCGATGAGCGCGACTACCAGCAACCAGACTGCTATAAGTCGGCGGTATCCATCGATAAATACTCTGAGTACATCGATCACTCTTGATCTGTCTCCTGCCCGGTGTCAACGAGTCTCGGCAGACTACAAACGATATGGTGGTCAACTACCGCGAAAGAAACACCGGAACGAGCATGGCTAGTTTTACCGATCGGGAGCCCCAGGTCGCCCAACGCGGTGAATCACGGTAGTAACGATAGCTATCTAGTAGACCGACAGCCAAGATGATTGACCCGACGGCCACCTCATGCGAGCGAGAGCCGTTGCCTATGGTTCGTGTATCTCGTTCGGGCGGACCCATGCCGGTGAGGCCAGTGACGCCGTAGAGGAACGAGGTGCCGACGTGAAACGCAAGAATTCGTTTTCGATACAGAGCCTGACTCGACTGCAGATGTGGGGCTCTCGTGAGTAGTGTTTCCGCGATCATAAACTGTGCCCAGAGCCCGGTTGAAGATACGATCGATTCTTGTCGAGCGGACAATTTACGACGATGAGCCACGGCAAAGAACGGAAGACCGGTACCGCGAACACCCTTGAGATAGGGGTCACTTTGAAACGCGACGTTTGCCACGAGGTGGCCCGCCTCATGGAGGCCGAGACCGAGGCCGATGCCCAGAAGCCCAGGACAGAGCGAGCACGCGCGCTCAGAGGAGGGTGCCTGCTGGTTCGCGGTTAGGTGTGACGTTTCTTGAAAACCTGTGCAGTAGACCTGGATTACAGTTCTGCTAAGGCGCTACCAGAAGAAAAGGTGTCTTGGGCGTGAACAGCTCAGTTGAGTAGGAGCAGGAGTACACAGCACGCTGTAATTCGCGGCAACATTTCACTCAAGGGTAGCGTAAATTACTCAGGAGGCTTCGAGGCAATAGAGGTATCGCTGGCCACGCAGATAGATTGCACGACCGACCACAGCCGCCGACGCGTCGACTTGATCATCCAGCGTGTTTGTCGCCACCACCCGAAGTTGAGCACCAGTTTCAAGGACGAGCGTAACCCCATCGCGACTCGTCACGTAGAGGTAGTCACCCGCCACCACTGGTGATGCGTAGACATCTCGAATGCCAGGAAGACGCTCCGGCCCGTACAGATTTCGACCGGTCTCGGCGTCATGGGCCGACAAAATTCCAGAATTACTTTTAGTGAAATACAGAATTCCGTCGTGTAACACAGGTGAAGGAACATACGGAGTGTCACGATCGAGCGACCACACGATCGCATCGGTACCGGTGATATCACCGCGGGCTTTTGACAGGTCCACCGCGTACAGTTGATTCCCGCGGTAGCCACTCATCAGATACACGATGCCTTCGGCTGTTACCGGTGTGGGAATTGCATTAGTCGTCACGCCAGTGCCTTCCCAGACTAGGGCTCCGGTATCGAAGTCATAACTTCGAACTCGGTCGGTCGCACTGGTGATGACTTGGGTCTGCCCTTGGTGTTCCACCACAAGTGGTGTTGACCATGACGTCATCTCGTCACGAGCCGTTCGCCAATGTTCCTGGCCCGTCCACTTGTTGAGCGACGTAATAAATGACTGTCCCTGATGATCCCAGACCACCACGATGGCATCACCATGCAGGGCTGGCGACGCACCTTCGCCAAACCCCATACGAATCTCCATGTCACCAAAATCCTGGTCCCAGAGCAATGTGCCATCCAAGTCATAGCAGTAGAGTCCCCTTGAACCGAAGAAGGCACATAACACCTCGCCGTCCGTCACGGCGGATGATGACGCCCAACTGCCAGTCGAATGTCGCCCTTCGTGGGGTTGTTCCGACACGGCAACTTGTTCCCATACCAGCGAACCGTTGTGTCTGTCATAAGAACTCACGGTGAACTGTTGAATGTCTCGTGAATTCACCGTCCCCACGAACCGATTCCGCAGGCGCCCAAACAGTCCTGGTCCCTCTGAATCACCAGAGCCAGCGGGAATCGCAGAAAGAATAAAGACCTGGTCACCCCAGATGATGGGTGACGCTGAGCCATGGCCAGGAAGTTCAATCTTCCAGCGTATATTGTGCGTCTCGCTCCAGTCGGTGGGAGGGTTAGCTGTTGGGGAAACGCCGGTTGCCAATGGTCCGCGCCATTGGGGCCATCCATGTGTCTGCGTGTCCGGTCGACTTGCTTCCTGGCCGCTCAACGACACAGCTACGATGCTCAATACCGAAAGGATGAAGCTAACAATTCGCACGGGGTCCCCTTTTGCTCATAAGAAATTACCAAATCAGATATGCCTAATTAATCGCTGATTAATGATATTAGAGTATCTCGAAACTGTATCGACAGGGTGAGGCTATGTGCGTGGTGGTGGAGGCGAGTGGTCCTCGGACCATGATTTTTCTGCCCGATCGAAATTGACAGATGCTGTTGAAACAATGGCGGACTCCACGGTAGTCTAAGCATTCGTGACTGGTTCTTGAGGAAGCCGATGACTGGTCGTTTCGCACTCCTTATCCTTATAGTGATCTTCGTGTTTGCTGGTCAGAATGATTCTGGACGGGATCTCCGGCTTCGAGCAGAGCGCGGAGACGCCGCGGCGCAATATGAGCTAGGGAACGTGTATGCGAGTGGCGATGGTGTCCCGCAGAACGATGCCGAAGCGGTGCGATGGTACCGTCGATCGGCTGTACAAGATTTTGCGTTGGCTCAGGCGGGTCTCGGACACATGTATTTTTCCGGCCGCGGTGTCTCACAGGATGATAATGAGGCGGTGAGCTGGTATCGGCGGTCAGTCGAACAGAGTGAACCAACAGGACAGAACAACCTGGGGTATATGTTCGCGGAGGGCCGAGGCGTGCCGCAGAATGATCTTGAGGCGGTCACATGGTACCGTCGTGCGGCCGCGCAGGGTGAGGCGGCGGGGCAGAACAACCTAGGGTATATGTTTGCAGAAGGTCGCGGCGTGTCACAGAACAATACGGAGGCAGTGAAGTGGTACCGCCGTGCGGCCGAGCAAGGGTATGTGTTGGCGCAGGCGAATCTTGGATACATGTACCGTGTTGGTCGTGGTGTTTCCCAGGACGACGGGGAAGCGGTGCGGTGGTATCGATTGGCCGCAGTCCAAGGTCACGCCGTGGCGCAGGTAAATCTTGGCGGTCTGTATCAAGCCGGTCTTGGCGTACCGCAGAACGATGCGAGGGCCGTCAGGTGGTACCGATTAGCGGCGGACCAAGGGTCTGCTGTGGCACAGCTGCAACTCGGGCTGCGATATCGTGACGGTCGCGGTGTATTGCTGGATAACGAGACCGCTCACATGTGGTTTAATCTTGCCGCTTCCAGAGGTACTGGCAGCACTCGTGATGAGGCAGTCACGAATCGAGACAGCGTTGCATCACGTATGTCTCGCAACCAAATCGCCAATGCCCAACGCCGTGCTTTTGAATGGCACGAGGCGCACCCGTAGCAACCCGCGTCTTCTGGGTTTTGATTTAACCGTGGATTCAGACTTCTACGAGGGGTAGTTCTTTTTCTTTGAGAACCTGAAAAAAGTCGACGTCCTCTCCGACAATACGTTCTCCGATAGATTGCCTGACTAAAGCGGGCCTGAATGCTTCAGTAGGTGTTAGGCCCGGCAGTTCTGGTATAACGTCATCACGAAGAAAAAACGCATTACATCCTTCGATCTCACACAGGATGAGACGATAGCCTTTACGCCGAGCCGATTTTTCAAGAGCAGCCAACGAGGCGCCGCGATACAACCTTGGAGCATCTGGTGGAAATTCCTTATATGGAACGGTAACGGCTCGTTCAGGGCCAAAGAGTGCGTTGTACTCGATAACTAACACCCTGGGACGACAGACTTTCAGGCTATCCAATATCCAGTATTCGTAACTGTCGATATCGAGCGAAAACAAATCCACTTCTTCATCAAACCCATGCTCGGAAAGGATATCGTTGATCGTCTCTGGCATTGCCTTGGCGCATATGGATACCATTCCTGGCCGATGGCCGTACAGTGAGCGCTGTCGCTTGATTGACAGATCGCTCGCGTCGAGCATGAGTCCGGTCCAGCCGAGTTCCTTTACAAACATTGCCGCGTTTCCGCCTGATCGCCCGCAACCGATCTCAATAAATCGCTGCGACGTTACTCCAGCCCGTTGAAACAAGGTGGTGAGGATCCCATCTTCTTCGTGCTGGGAGTGCAGTTGAAAGCGGTTTACGTTGATGGTTCGTAAGTCTGCAAATACTTCTTGCGGCATGTACAGTCGTCGCACCACGGCTGATACCTGTCCTCTAATCAGTTTGGTCCACTTCGCGTTTCGCTTGTCTAAATCATTGCGGTGAGTCCTGTCGGTGGCTTGGTGTTTCCCGAGGCGGCGCAGGGTGACTCGTAAGTCGTCTAGCGTCTGCGCGAGTTGCTCCTGGGTTTTCTTTATGCCGCGCAGGCTGCCCCGTACTTCGTCTAACGCTTTCGCCTGAACTCGTGGTGGCAGTGCCTCTAGGATTTTATTTGTCTGGGTGGTCGATCGTTCTAATCTGGCGACTCGTGGTGGTAGTGCCTCTAGGATTTTATTTGTCTGGGTGGTCGATCGCTCTAATTTGGTGATGGTTGCTGCCAGTTCGGTATGGTGTTCTTGGTGATGTTTGGTCTGTATGTCATGCGTTCGTGCCACGGTTTGATTGACCGTGGCGATGGTTGCCTTCAATGCCGTGGTACGGTTTTCTGCGACAAGTTTCTCGTCTTTGAGTTTTGCAGAGAGTTGTTTAGTTTTTTGTTCCAGCTTGGCCAGCCGATTTGCCACATCGAGGAGCATATGAGGCATTGCCCACAGTGAGCGTGCGTGCTTTAAAGCTCTTGTCAAGAAACTGGCTGACATGAGTGTCTCGATCGTGTTTCCGCGATGGAAGATCGATACGTCCAAGCGCGGACTCTATTGTCCATCATCCGATTGATAAAACCAATTAACGTTCACCATCTTCATCCGCTGCGGATGCCACCGACAGAGCACGGACATTTTTGCCGATGGGTTCAATTGCCTTCAGATCTTTTACGTTTCCCCCGTATTCTTCGAGCCGTTTCGCGCTGGGCATGACGCTGCGTTCGTAGGAACCCACCATCTTGTCGAAGGCATCCACGGCGCTACGGAGACCGCGTCCGACTTTGTCAAAATGGTTCGACATTGTGATTACACGTCGCGCCATCTCGTCTGCGAGCCGTCCGACGTGCTGTGCGTCGGCAGCAAGCTTTTCCTGGCGCCAGCCGAAGGCAGCGGCACGGAGTACTGCGATCAGGGATGTTGGCGTTGTGAGAATCACCTTATGTGCGAAGGCGTCCTCGAGAAGACGTGGCTTCTTCGTGGCTGCAGCTGCGAGCATGGGCTCAACTGGCAGGAACATGACTACGAACTCTGGCGCGGGTTGGATTCGGTCCCAGTAGCTCTTGGTGCTGAGGGTTTTCACGTGGTCGGTTACATTCGCAGCAAATTGGTTGAGGAGTCGGTCGGCTTCGAGGGCGGTCTCCGTCTCGCCTGCTTTAAAGAAAGCGTCGCCTGGTGCCTTGGCATCTACGGCGATACTCGTTCCGCCAGGCAGACGCACGACAAGGTCAGGTCGCGTTGCCTGGTCGTGCCCGCCTCCACTCGTGTGCACTTGTTCCTCGAAGTCACAGTAGGGCACCATGCCCGCGAGTTCAACGATTCGCTTTAATTGGATTTCTCCCCATGTTCCCCGTGTTCCTGAATGTTTGAGAGCCGAGACGAGACTGTTGGTTTGGGTCTGAAGCTCCTGATGCTGGCGCGTGAGTTCTGTCAGCTGTGTAGAGATGGCGCCTTCTCGTTTTGCACCATTTGTGTGGAGGCCTTTCACTTCCTTCTGATAGAACTCAAGGTGGGTTTGAAGTGACGTTACCGCGTCACGCAGCTCGATTTCCTGATCTCTGAGCTGTTTGAGGTTCGCGTCATCCGCTTGGGTTTTCTGGTTGGCGTTGCGGAATTGGAGTACTAGGAGCAGACCAACGAGGATAGCCACGAAAACTAACAACGCTTCAACCATTACTTCCTCCACGCCTATCTAGGTCTAAACTTAGACCGCCCAGGCTAGCAGTTTTCGACCTTTGTCTCCGTTATCCTTCGTCGGCGGTCAAACATTAGCCTAGTGTGTGTCGCGTCATTTTATGAGTAATCTTTGTGATTAACATGCGAAATCTTTCCTCGTTCAAGGTCACCGCTACCATTGTTGTGCTCACGGTGGGCATGGTGTGGGTAGTCGCTGGGCAAGAGCTTGGACAGGTTCGTGTCGAGGTGTTCGCGGGCAACGAGCCTGTTGAGTACGCTGAAGTCCTAGCGAGCGGAATCGTTGCGCTAACGGACGCCGCCGGTGTTGTCGGGATTCGCGTGCTGCCGGGAGACACGCACGTGTCGGTTGTCGCCGATGGATTCCTTCCAGTTGCCGTGTTCGTCAAGGTGGTCGCGGGGCAGGAACACGTAGTTCGTATCGACCTAGTTGAACAGCCGGCGCTCGAAGAAGAGGTCACCGTTGTGGCCACCACCCGCACCGACCGGCGGATTGAAGACCAGCCCCTACGAGTGGAGGTGCTCAATCGAGAGGAGATCGAGGAGAAGATCCTCATGACTCCCGGTGACATTGTCATGATGCTGAACGAAATGGGGGGGATGCGGGTCCAAACCACGTCGCCGTCCCTCGGTGCAGCGAGTGTGCGTATTCAAGGTATGCGCGGACGCTATACACGCTTTCTCTCTGATGGACTGCCGCTCTATGGCAGTCAGCCTGGCGGTCTTGGGTTGCTTCAGATTCCTCCGATGGACCTCGGTCAAGTTGAGGTCATCAAAGGCGTGGCATCAGCGTTGTATGGTGCTGGTGCCATGGGTGGGGTGGTGAACCTCCTGTCCAGGCGTCCTGGTGACGAACCTGAACGTGAGGTTCTCATCAACCAGTCGACACTGGGTGCGACGGACGGCGTATTGTGGTTGTCTTCGCCGGTGTCTGCGTCATGGGGGGTGACCTTCCTGGGTGGTGGACATTGGCAACACCGAACTGACGTTGACGGTGATGGGTGGACCGATGTGGCCCACTACGAACGGGCGGTGGCGAGACCACGTTTTTTCTGGGACGATGGCGCGGGACAATCTTTGTTCGTGACTGTCGGTACGACGATGGAAAATCGTACCGGGGGTGCGCAGCCGGACGCGGCCGGACCTGACACCATCATGCCGTACCAAGAATCGCTCAACACGCGCCGGTTCGATCTCGGAGCTTTTTGGCAGACAGTTCATGGGCGCGCCATTGTGACGGCCCGGGCGACCATGGCTCGGCAGTGGCACGATCATCTCTTTGGGGCGGTGGTTGAGCACGACCGCCATGACACCGGGTTCGCTGAGGTCACCCTGCGTAGGTCAAATGGTCGGCATACCTGGGTCGCTGGTGTGGCAGTCGAGCAAGATGCTTACACGCCGACAGACCTGCCGCAGTTTGCCTATACGTTCACGATCCCAGGCGTGTTTGTCCAAGATGACATCGACGTGCGTCCGTGGCTGGCACTCTCCCTCAGTGGACGACTGGATCATCACAGTGAATACGGCTGGTTCTTGAGCCCGCGGGTGTCAGCACTGTTTCGATCGGGTGATTGGTCGACCCGGCTGTCTGCCGGTACGGGGTTCTTTGGGGCGACACCACTTACCGAAGAAACCGAAGCCGCTGGACTCGCACGTCTCACGCTAGATGGTCCGTTGCGTGCGGAACGCGGTCGCAGTAGATCAGTCGATGTGACGCGCACTCTTGGCTCGGTCGATCTGACGACGACCATTTTTCAATCGCGTATCGCCAATCCTGTACAAATTGACCGTTCGACCTACACCCTCCGTAATCTTCTGGCGCCGACGACGAATTTGGGTATTGAGTTCCTCGGGACCTTTCGGCAGCCGCCATTTGCGATGACTGCGAGTTATACCTATGTGCAGGCCCGGGAATGGGTGAATGGGATTCGCGATGATGTGGCGCAGACGCCGCGCCATAGCTTTGGTCTCGTCGGCATGGTCGAAAACGAGGACGGGCGGATTGGCGTCGAGGTGTATTACACGGCGCGCCAGCGACTCGAGGCCAATCCGTATCGAGAGCTGAGTGAGCCGTATGTGGTCCTTGGTATCTTGGCGGAACGGCGGGTCGGACCGCTGCGACTCTTCGTCAATGGTGAAAACCTTACCGGGGTGCGTCAAACCCGCTGGGATCCCATGCTTCGGCCAGGCCGCGCGGCCGACGGCCGATGGACGGTCGACGCGTGGGCGCCGCTTGATGGTCGAGTTATCAACGGCGGCGTACGCATTCAGTTCTGAGTTATCTCGGCGACTACGGCGCTGGAGTGAGTATGGCGAGCACAAGCAACCGCTCGGTTCCGGTATTGCGAATGCCGTGCGGCGCTCCTTCTGGCGCGACCAATAAGGTTCCTGCCTTCATGGGCACGTCATCACCGTCGAGTAAGAATTGACCTTGGCCTTCGATGACGTGGTAAATCTTATCCATTCCTGTATGGGCATGCAGGGCATGTTCTTGCCCTGGTTCGAAGGCATTCAGTCCGACCATCACACGGTCGGATCTGAAGATGGAGCTCTTTCCCATTTTGTCCGGTGAATAGATAGCAAGGTCGCGAGGGTCAATCGGTGTTGGATGGTCCATGCGTGTGATTCTAGCGCACGTGGCGTTGAGTAGAGGATGAACACTCAGCCAGTGAGTACCACCTGGCCGTGACGGCGAGAAGAACGAAAAAAGGGGACCATTGCTGGTCCCCTTCTTGACAGTGAGCCAGTCCGTTTAGAAGAACCGGATCGAATAACTAACCTTCGCCCCTCGACCAATCTGAGGCACAAACTCCTTGATAACAGAGGTGTGGTGCCGGTAAGTCTCATTCGTCAGGTTGTATGCCGTCACACTCACAATATGCGCCATGTGTGGTGTTGGGCGTACGTACGAGGCATTGAGATCAAATACCGAATACCCGTCCGTTATCGTTTCGTCACGAAACACACGACTCTGCCGAGCTGCAAAGGTCCACTTCGGCGTGAAGGTAAACTGTTGAATCGGAATATCAAGACTGAATTGTCCTCTGAATGGCGGAATCCGTGGTAACGCCTCGCCCGTCGTGGTGAGTTCTGCGTTAACCAGGCCGATGCCGAGATTGGCCCAAACCCGGTTCGCGAGTTGGACGCTGAGATCGCCATCAAACCCGACAAAGCGTCCGTTTCCTTGCATGAAATGTGCAACAGGAAGCCCACTCATCAGTTCGTCTTCAATGTCAAAGAAAACGAAATTATCAACATCGTAGCTGTAGAGGTTGAGGTTGCCTTGTAAGCGACTGGACAGATGTCTCAGGCTGAGATCGAGCCCGATGGTTTTTTCTGAATTGAGGTTCGGGTTGCCAATTTCATAGGTGAGATTCCCGATGTGTGCGCCAAAGTTGTAGAGCTCCTCAAGGGCCGGCGCTCGATGGGATTGTGTCAGGTTGACGACGACGGCTGTCTGCGGCGTGAGTTCGCCTCGAAAACCAATGGATGCCGAGCCGCCGAGGAAGTCACGATCTCGTGCGGCCGGTGGGGCGTCATGGTCGTCGTCATGGTCGTCGTCATGGTCGTCGTCATGGTCGTCGTCATGGTCGTCGTCATGGTCGTCGTCATGGTCGT
>CAYFER010000051.1:0-11350 GCA_964342185.1 uncultured Vicinamibacteraceae bacterium
TGCTAGTAGGGCTAGCAACCTATCAGGGGTTCGATTTGGCCAGCGCAAAGCTGCTCGCCATTGCCGTTTTTATCTTCTTCACCAGTCCAACCGCCGCCCACGCAATTGCGCGAGCTGCTTACACCAATCGCCTGCCTCTGTGGACAAGAGGAGAGCACGAGTGATCTGGCAACTCGACATTGTTCTGTTAGGCCTTACCGTAGTGTGCGCTATCTCCGCTGTCGTTATCAGGGATCTGCTGGCATCGGTCGTCTTACTTGGAGCTTTCAGTCTGTTTATGTGCCTTCTATGGATTGAAATGGGCGCAGTTGACGTAGCATTCACAGAAGCAGCCGTAGGGGCTGGGATCACAACCGTGTTCTTCGTTATAACGGTCCTCAAGACAGCCAGGATGAGTAAAGATTGAACTACCTACATTTGGTCATCACCGGCTTAACGGGTCTCTTGCTGTTTCTCGGCTCAGTCGACATGCCGAACACAGGTGACCCAACGTCGGCACCAGCCGTTCACGTATCGCCACGATATATTGAGGACAGCCTCGAAGAAACTGCGGTGCCGAACATGGTTACCGCGGTTCTTGCTGACTATCGAGGATTCGATACTCTGGGAGAAGCCGCCGTCGTCTTCACTGGAGCAATGGCTGTCCTTCTCATTTTGCGAACAAAACGGGAGGAACCGTAACCCGTGAAGGAAATGGCAACAAGCACCATCGTCAGGGTCGTGTGCCGGCGACTGGTCCCTTTTGTTCAGATTTTCGGACTCTACGTCATCATGCATGGGCACAGCAGTCCCGGTGGTGGTTTTCAGGGCGGCGTCATTCTCGCATCAAGTTTTATGCTCCTTGTTCTATGTGACGGGTTAGAAACCGTTCAACAAAGGTTCTCCGTCGCCCTAGTCAGCGTTGCGACTAGTGCCGGGGTCTTGCTTTATGCGGGAGTCGGTATCCTATGTCTACTCCTCGGTGCAAATTACCTTGATTACAGCGTTCTGCCCGGTGCTGAGCCGCGCAGTCTTGGCATGCTCGTGATCGAGGTAGGCGTAGGAATCACGGTGACCGGGGCCCTCGTTTCAATCTTTAGTGACCTCTTGAGCTTCGAATAGGCAAAGAATGCTGGAATTCATCATTGGGCATTTCAACAACGCGACCTACATCATGCTTATGATGGTTGGTTTTTATGCCATGACGGGTAAGACCAACTTAGTGAAGAAATTGGTCGGCATGAACATCTTTCAGTGGTCCATTATCCTGTTCGTGGTCTCGCTATCGGCCAAACGGGCCGCAACCATTCCCATCGTGTTGGGAAGCCATAGTCCTGGTGGTCCAGCGCATTTGGATGCATCCAACTACGTCAACCCATTGCCTCACGTCTTGATGCTTACTGCGATCGTCGTCGGTGTCGCGACCACCGGGGTTGCGCTGGCTCTACTTCTCAGAATCTACAAAAGATACGGGACGCTGGAAGAGGACGAACTCCTCAAGAGAATCCGATCATCCGGATGAATATTCATCAATCAGCGACGCCCATCCTCCTTGTCGTTGTTCCTCTAATCGCCTCCTTTGTCGTGCCGCTCCTTGGTTGGTGGAACCGACGGTTGGTGTTTCCCGTTGCCCTTTTCGCGCTCTCATGTTCATTTGGCTTAGCTCTAGTGTTAGCACGGCAGGTTCTGAACGCGGGGCCCGTTGATTACTTCATGGGCGGCTGGGAACCTCCTTGGGGGATTGCTTTTCATATTGATCACCTCGCAGCTTTGATGCTCCTGCTCTTGACCTTCGTCACGCTTCTCGTGGGGATTTACTCCAAGAAGAGCATTGTGAAGGAAGCGCCCGACCAAGAAGTGCCCTTCTACAGCGTCTATCTGATCTTGGCAAGCGGGCTGACGGGGCTCGTGTCAACGGCCGACATGTTCAATCTCTACGTGTTTCTCGAAATCTCTTCGCTTTCCTGCTACGCCTTGGTTTCGCTCGGCGGGGGAGTGGCCGTTGTCTCTGCCTTCCGCTATGTAATCCTTGGAACCGTCGGGGCTGCATTCTATTTGCTTTCGGTGGGATATCTCTACAGCGTCACGGGCTCGCTCAACATGGCTGACCTCGGCGGCCTCCTTCCCAGTCTCTATGAATCGAACGCTGTGCTCGTCGGGTTTTCCTTCTTCGTCATCGGTATTTCACTGAAGATGGCTCTGTTCCCGATGCACGCGTGGCTTCCCGGAGCGTATTCCAATGCCCCGTCTGCCGTGAGCGCTCTTGTCGCCGGCACCACGACAAAAGTCGCTGCGTACGTACTGGCACGAGTGATGTTTTTTGTGTTTGAGCCCAATTTTTCAGTTGACACGCTCCCAGTTACGACGGTGTTAAGTTGGATGGCCGCGATCGCGATGATTCTGGGTTCGGTGATGGCAATAGCACAATCGGATCTCAAACGAATGTTGGCTTATTCGTCTATCGCACAAATTGGCTACATCGTCTTGGGAATCAGCCTCGCCAATGAAATGGGTTTCACCGGAGGAATCCTGCACCTAGTCAACCATGCCTTTATGAAGGGCTGTCTGTTTCTGGTGGCTGGTGCCATCATCTACCAAACGGGCCGCAGAGAGATTCGCTCTTTCCGTAATCTTTCCAGCACAATGCCCTGGACGACAGCAGCATTCACCATTTGTGCATTTGGCATGATCGGCCTTCCACCAACTGGTGGCTTTTTCAGCAAGGTATATCTAATTCTCGGTGCGATCGACGGGGAACATTGGGTTTTCGTTGGTGTCATCCTGGTCAGCAGTGTCCTTGCGATTGGTTACCTAGCCAACGTCATCCGCTATATGTATCTGCCCGCCACCGAAAACGAACTGGACGAACCGGTGGGGAGGACGATTCACGGAGCATCTTCTGGAGAAAAGGTGCCTTTAACCATGCTCATTCCCCTTCTCATCCTAGCCTCAGGAGTCATCCTGCTCGGGATGTTCAATGGAGTGGTGATTTCGCAGTTCATCGACCCAGCTATCCCGACCGGTCTGAGGTGACAGGGTGACAACAACCGCCGCCTGGATTTGTATTTTTTCACCGTTAATTGGGGTCGTCATCACCCCTTTACTTGGCCGAATTAACCGGACAGCACGAGACCTTGGAGCTCTTCTATCCTCCCTGGCTGCAGCCGCTGCGGCACTCAGTTTGTTACCGGCACTGTTCTACCCCGAGGGGCTCCCACTTGAACATGAACTTACCTGGCTCACAAATCCGATCGAAATTGGCTTTGGCGTCTTGGTCGATGGTCTCAGCATTGTCCTTGCCAACGTCGTAGCGGTGATCAGCTTCATCATCATGGTCTACTGCCACGGTTACATGCGTGATGATCCCGCGCAGACTCGCTTTTGGATGTGGATGAATGGCTTTATTGCTAGCATGTTGCTGTTAGTTTTTGCCAACAACCTCCTGTTCCTTTTTGTTGGCTGGAAACTCGTTGGTGTTTGCAGTTATGGACTTATCGGTTTCTATTTTCAAGACCAGCGAAAGTATTGGATTGGTGGACCGTCGCCTACGGCCTTTGTAACACCATCCCAAGCCAGCCTTAAGGCGCTTGTCGTCACGGGGCTTGGGGACATGCTCATGCTGGGAGGCATCCTTCTCGTCTTCTCCTATGCCGGCACGTTGAACTTTCTTGAACTGTACGAGACCGCGCCGATCTGGCTAGCGGCCATGACCGCTACTCCTGGCATGGTGGCATTGGTGAGCTTGCTTTTATTGGCTGGACCTTTCGGCAAGTCGGCGCAGTTTCCGTTTCATGAATGGCTGCCCGAAGCCATGGCCGGCCCTGGTCCAGTTTCCGCGCTCATTCATGCCGCGACAATGGTCAAGAGTGGCGTCTATCTCGTGGCACGGTTAGTCCCCATTTTCTACTACGGCCGTTGGGTTGCTGGCATCGACGAAGCTGCTTGGTTCTTCTATGTCACCGCCTGGGTCGGCGCATTCACTGCCTTCTTAGCCGCTACTCAAGGTCTGGTGGCACTTGAACTTAAAAAAGTGTTGGCGTATTCAACAGTCAGCCAAATTGGTTACATGCTGCTTGGATTGGGCGCCGCGGGACTCGGGCCAACTTTCCTGCTCGATGGATATACCGCCGGCATCTTTCACCTCGTCAGTCACGCTCTTTTTAAGGCCTGTTTGTTCCTCTGCGCTGGTACGGTAATTCATGCTGTTCACTCCATTTACATTCAAGACATGGGAGCAGTGCGCAAACGCTTGCCACTGACTTGGCTATTTACCCTCGTCGCCGCAGTGTCGTTGATGGGACTCCCGCCCTCGCCGGGGTTCTGGAGCAAGGATGCGGTGCTACTCGCTGCGGCAGACGCTAATACGTTCTTGTTTGTCCTAGCCCTACTTACCGTCGCAGTGACTGCGTTTTACACCGTCCGCTTTCTCGGACTCGTGTTTTACGGGTCCGAGAGTGACGCTTTTCTTAAGGTAGTTCGGGATGGTGGACATGTCGATGACGGCAAGAAACCAATGTACGTAGCGTCTGGGGTGCTTGCGATCTTCATAATTGGCGCCGGCGTTAGCGGACCTTTCATCGAGGGCGTACTACACCATGGTTTTGAGCTTAGCCTGACTAGAGATGCGAATACTGTCACGTTATTGGCGCTCGAGGACAATGCGACCGAATCAGCTTCCCACCAAACCATTCCACTTCTGTCGGTGTTGTTTCTCGTGGCGGGTGCCGCTCCAGCGTATTACCTGTTCATCGCGCGCAAAGCTTCTCCTCAAGCACTTCTTCAAAAATCTCCAGTGGCGGGACTACTCTACACGTTCTTCTGGAAACGATGGTTTATCGACTCTTTCTACCGTCATCTGTTTGTTGGCGGGATTTCTCGGATAGCCACCTACGTCGCCGAAACGACCGAAACAAGATTCAACAACTTTATTCATCACCAACTCCCGAAGCTGTTCACTGTAAAGGCTGAACAATTTGTACATCGTCTACGGGCGGATACAGAAGAGCTGTTTTACAACGTGTCGTATGTGCTTGTGCTTTTCGTCTTGCTGCTCAGTTATCTATTTTTCGGCACGGGTGGGGGTCAATGATGCCGGCACTGCTTCTCCAGATTCTACTCACCCCAATTTTCGCGTCTGTTGTCGTCTTTCTCACGCGAAACCACATAGGGCGGTTTGCCGGATGGGTCACTTCCGGTGCGCTTGTTTACACAACCGCGCTCGTCGCGATCGCCGCTATGTCTGTCATTCGCGGTCAGGTTCTTGTTGAGGAATATCAAATTCTTGTCTCCGATACCCAAAACCCTGAAGCAATCAGCTTGGGTTTGCTGGCAGATGGTCTCAGTGTTTCAACATTAGCCATCGTGTTGCTGTTGTGTACGGCTCTAGCGTTGTATTCGATTCGATATATCGAACACCGTATCGAGATCCTCTATGCCGACGAAGACCAATTGAACCAAGACCGGCATTACGTGCGCTTTTTCTACTTACTGCCGCTGTTTCCGGTGGGTTTTATCGGCACGATTCTGAGCACCAACCTAATCCCCTTGTACTTTTTTATGGAGGTACTCACAGTTTCACTTTTTTTCTTAATGGCCTATTTCGGCTACCGGGAACGTGTTCGTGTCGCGTTCATTAGCTTGTCCTGGGGAATCATTGGAGCATTGTTGTTTCTAGCCGCGTCTCTTTTGGTCTACGACCAGATTGGGAGTTGGGACATCTCGCAACTGGACCTGATGGAAGGCACGCCGTTCGTAACCGCCACCATCTTTCTGTTTCTTGTTGGCCTCATGATGAAATTGGCAATTGTGCCATTTCACGTCTGGATGCCTTCAGTCCACGCGGAACATCCCACATGCATCGCTGGCCTTCTCGCCGTCTACGCTAATCTCGCTGTTTATGTCCTAATCCGCGTCGTAGTGCTTCCGCTTGGAAATGACTTCCAACAATTTGGTACACCACTCATGGTGCTCGCGATTGTGACCATGGTCTATGGGTCTCTCCTCACCATGGCGCAAACCGACATTAAGCGACTTGCCGCTTGTTCTACCATCAGCCAGATTGCGTATTCCGTCCTAGGCCTTGGCGCATTAACAAGCAGCAGCATCCAAGGTGGAATGTTTTTCTTTCTTAGCCACATCATGGGAAAGACGGTCTTTTTCTCGACGGCAGGCATCGTCGTCTATGCCACAGGTATCCGTGACATGCGACAGATGGGAGGACTCGCGAAACAAATGCCAGTGACTGCGGCCCTCTGGATCGCAGGGTGCATGATGTTGTCCGGGTTTCCGCCGTTCAGCAGCTTCACGGCCGAATGGATTATGTTCTCCGGAATCTTTGAAAAGGGTGTGACAAGCGGGCCACTGGGTATTGCGATAGCGCTGACGGGTGTGACCGCTATCTTGTTAACGGTAGCCTACTCGTTCAATGCAGCTCGGCAGATCTTCTTTGGCCCGTTAAACCCCAATCTTGCGACCAAAAATCTGTCGGATCCACCCCTCACAATGACGCTACCCCTAGCGTTCATCGCCATTGTGTCAATTGTTCTAGGGATTTTTCCTCAAACCATAATGAACCTGTTTCATTCGGTCCTCGGGGGCCTTTAGCCGGCATTCACCTCGGGGTACGGCCGATCTCCAGCATCGTCCGTTTTGTCCGAAAGATCCTTGTCGGCTAGCCGGGCAAGGGAGACGACACGGTCGTCTTCATCGATTTCGATTAGCCGCACACCTTGCGTCACGCGACCAATGGACCGGATATCACCCGTTACCATCCTGATGATCTTTCCTTGCTCGGTAATGAGCATCATTTCGTCATCCTGTTCGACATATGCAACACCGGTGACACGACCGTTCCGCTCACTCGTTTGGATGTTCTTAAGACCGAGTCCGCCCCGCGTCTGCACACGATATTCGTCTAGCTCGGTTCGTTTCCCATAACCTCGCGCCGTAACTGTCAAAAGCATCCCGCTCGACTTCACAACCGTCATCGAGACGACTTCGTCGTCACCGCGCAGGGTAATTCCGCGGACACCTCGCGCGGTTCGCCCCATAGTTCGGACATCAGATTCTTTGAAGCGGATCGCCTTCCCTGCCCGCGTGCCAATGAACAATTCCTCTTTTCCATCGGTCAGCTCGGCACCAATCACGGCATCTCCGGATTCAACCGACATCGCAATAATTCCGGTCGCCAACGGTCGGCGATACGCCCGAAGGTCAGTTTTTTTCACGATCCCTCGCTTCGTTCCCATAGTTACAAACTGCTCACCATCTTTCTCGGGCCAATGCCGAACAGCCTGAAGGGTGGCAATCCGCTCGCCAGGATCCATCCTAACTAAATTGGCAATCGCTTTACCTTTTCCAGCAGGACCTACGTCCGGAATTTCGTGTACCTTCAACCAGTAGACGCGACCTCGATCAGAAAAGATCAAGATATATGCATGCGTAGAGGCTACGAACAACTGAGTAAGAAAATCCTCGTCACGGGTCCGCATTCCCAGCCGCCCTTTTCCTCCGCGACGCTGGTTTCGATATTCGGTTAAGGCAGTCCTCTTAACGTAGCCTGTGTTGCTAACCGTGATTGCCATATCCTCCTCGGCGATCAGGTCTTCCACGCTAAAATCACCAGCTGCTTCAACAATTTCACTGCGCCGTTCGTCTCCATGACTCGCGGAAATAGTTTGAAGTTCACTGACGACCAAATCCATCAACTCCTGCTCGCTCTCCAAGATTGCCCTGAGTCGCTCAATCGTTTTCAACAGCTCCGTGAGTTCATCGATGATTTTCTGTCGTTCCAAACCGGTTAGACGCTGGAGTTGCATGTCTAGAATGGCTTGGGCTTGGATCTGGGTCAGCGAAAACTGGTCGATTAAGCCCATTCTTGCTTCAGGCGGACTCTTGGCGCCACGAATTAGTCGAATAACTGCATCCAACTGATCCAAGGCAATTTTCAGACCTTCGAGAATGTGCGCACGGGCTTCGGCCTTACGTAATTCGAATTCCGTTCGACGCCTCACCACCTCCCGGCGGAACTGGACAAAGTGTTCAATTACCTCAACTAACGACAGTACCCGCGGTCGCCCTGCGACAATCGCAAGCAGGATGATGCCAAATGATGTCTGAAGCGCTGTGTGCTTAAACAGATTATTGAGGACTACCTCCGGCACTTCCCCCCGGCGGAGTTCGATAACAATCCGCATTCCTTGCCGGTCTGATTCATCGCGAAGGTCCGATATGCCCTCGATCACCTTGCCGTGCTTGAGTTCAGCGATCTTCTCAAGCAACCTCGCTTTGTTTACTTGGTACGGAATCTCCGTCACTATGATCGATTGTTTCCCCCCTTTTTTGCGGGGGTCTTCGATCGATGTGCGAGCACGCATCAGCACACTACCTCGACCGGTTTTATAAGCCTGGGCTATGCCAGCACGACCAACGATGAATCCTCCAGTCGGAAAATCTGGTCCGGCCACAAGCCGGAGTACGGAACGCGTGCGCTCTTCGGGCGATTCGCCGGGATGCTCCGCGACCCAAACAACCGCATCAACCACCTCTCCCATGTTGTGGGGTGGGATATTGGTCGCCATCCCAACTGCGATACCCGCCGATCCATTCACCAACAGGTTGGGGTAGGGAGCCGGCAGAACGGTCGGTTCTTCCGTGGTTTCGTCGTAGTTGGGAACAAAGTCAACAGTTTCCTTGTCCAGGTCTGCCATCAACTCGTCAGCCAAGTTCTGTAGTTTGGCCTCCGTGTATCGCATGGCAGCTGGAGGGTCTCCATCGACCGAGCCAAAATTACCCTGTCCGTCCACCAACATGTATCGCATGTTGAAGTCTTGGGCCATGCGAACTAGGGTGTCGTAGATACTGGCATCTCCGTGAGGGTGGTAGTTCCCCATCACTTCGCCAACAATCTTTGCGCATTTTCGATAAGCCCTGTTCGACGTCAAACCCATCAGGCGCATGCCATAAATAACGCGCCGGTGCGCCGGCTTTAATCCATCCCGCACGTCAGGGAGTGCTCGCCCAATGATTACGCTCATGGCGTAATCCATGTACGAGTTCCGCATTTCGTCTTCGATATTGACCGGGATAATTTGAATTTCAGTGTTCGACATAGGGTGAAAACGGGAATTGCCTATACGTCAAGATTCTTGACTTCGAGCGCGTTGTCCTGGATGAATTTACGTCGGGGTTCGACGTGGTCTCCCATTAAGGTGGTAAACATCAGATCAGCCTCAGCCTCATCCTCGGCTCTTACCTGAAGAAGCGTTCTTGTCTCTGGCTTCATCGTGGTTTCCCAGAGTTGGTCGGGGTTCATTTCTCCCAAGCCCTTGTAACGATTCACCGCTACGCCACGTTTTCCAGCAGCGATAAAAAAATCAACTAGTGCGTCAACCGACCCAATTTCAACATCCTGAGTTTTGTCTTCCTCGACTGGGCCACCTTCAGAATCCCGAGTTGGAACAGTCGACACAACCAACGGGCCGTCCAGCGAGCGAACGTCGCTGTCTTCAAAACTGTCGAGCAGGGCTCGATATTCAACAGACGTCACAAAGTCAACACCGACAACATGGCGACGGGGATATCCACCTGTTCGGTCTTCAATTTGCACAGCGAAGGCGTTGTGCTCTTCATCCGTTCCCACTGACACAGTCCTGTCAGCCGACCTAAATTCATTGGCTAAATCTTCAGCCATCGCTTTGTCAGCGAAAAATCCTCGATCTCGAGCTCCTCGCGATAGCACCGCAGTAACCACGTCCCGGCTAACACCCCGGCGTTCGACCACATGCATCAACCTACGAAACGCCATAACCTTGTGAAGGACGTCTTCCAAATGAGACCCAGAAATTTTCCTCTTTTGTTCTGGAAGACGTAGAGTTCTCGACTCACTTGCCCGGCGTATTAACCAGCTCTCCAGCTCCCGATCGTCCTTGATATAAGTCTCCGACCGACCCCGTTTTGCACGATATAGAGGAGGTTGCGCGATATAGACATGACCATGCTCGATCAACGCGCGCATCTGCCTATAAAAAAATGTCAGCAGTAGCGTCCTAATGTGTGAGCCGTCAACATCTGCATCGGTCATTACGATAACCCGGTGATACCGAAGCTTGGAGAGGTCAAAGGCGTCCTTCCCAATCCCACAACCAAGCGCGGCAATCATTGTTCGAATTTCATCACTGCTCAACATCTTGTCCGGGCGGGCTTTCTCTACATTTAGAATCTTGCCCTTAATCGGCAATATTGCCTGAAAACGGCGGTCTCTCCCTTGCTTTGCAGAACCACCAGCGGACTCCCCTTCAACAATATACAGTTCGCTCTGTGCGGGATCTCGCTCTTGGCAATCAGCCAACTTTCCAGGCAAAGAACTACTATCGAGCGCCCCTTTGCGCACGATTTCCCGCGCGCGTCTTGCTGCTTCCCGCGCGCGCGCGGCATCGATTGCCTTATTCACTATGCGCTTCGTTACGGCGGGATTTTCCTCACAAAAGGCACCTAGTTTGTCGTTAATAATTGCCTCTACAATGCCTTTGACTTCTGTGTTTCCAAGTTTTGTCTTCGTCTGCCCCTCAAATTGAGGTTCTGGAATCTTGACACTAACAACGGCAACTAGCCCTTCCCGAATGTCGTCACCACTAACACTATCTTTGAGATCTTTCGACAATTGGTTCTTGTTGGCATACGCATTAAGGGTGCGTGTCAAAGCAGATCGAAATCCCGAGAGATGGGTTCCGCCTTCTTGTGTGTTGATGTTGTTGGCAAATGAATACACTGTCTCCGCGTATCCATCGTTCCACTGCAAAGCTATCTCGGCCGCAATTCCGTCCCGGTTACCCTGCATATAAATCGGTGTTGGATTTACAGCAGTCTTGTTTTCATTAAGGTGTTTGACGAACTCTTTGATTCCACCCTCATACTGGAACTTATGACTCTTTCCTGTGCGTTCATCGTCAATCGTGATCGTGATCCCTTGATTAAGAAATGCTAGTTCCCGAAGCCGTCGAGAAAGAACATCAAAGCTAAACTCAACAGTTTCAAAGATATCCCCGTCTGGCTTAAAGGTGACCTTGGTTCCACGACGTTTAGTTGTGCCGGTTACCTCCAAGGCAGTTGTAGGAGTTCCCCGTTTGTAGCTTTGGCCAAACACCTGGCCATTTCTTCTAATCTCCAACTCCACGGACGACGACAGCGCATTAACAACTGAAACTCCTACGCCGTGCAATCCCCCAGAAACCTTGTAGGTGTCACTATCGAACTTTCCTCCGGCATGGAGGACCGTCATTACGACCTCTGCGGCTGTTTTACCACTCTCGTGTTGGTCAGTAGGAATTCCACGACCGTTATCACTCACTGTGACTGAATTATCAATGTGGAC
>CAYFER010000052.1:0-10842 GCA_964342185.1 uncultured Vicinamibacteraceae bacterium
TGCCAACGTCAACGCCATCGAAGAGTGGCGGGGACAGACGGCACTGATGTGGGCTGCGGCTGAAAACAATGCTGCCGCCGTACAAACTCTTATCGCAGGCGGAGCCGACATCGCAGCGCGCTCAAAGACCAGTCGTGGTGTCAATGAGTTGGGCAACAGGGGGTTTACTGCGTTGACGTTTGCAGCGCGGGCTGGCGCGATTGACGCTGCTCAAGCACTCCTTGAGGGGGGAGCAAATGTGGACGAGGCGCTGTCGGATGGCACGAGCGCCTTAGTCCTTGCCGTCATGAGTGCCCATTATGAGATGGCCGCATTTTTGCTTGACCACGGCGCCGACCCGAATACTGCCGGGCAAGGGTGGACGGCTCTGCATCAGATCGTGTGGACGCGCCGACCGAACCGAGGGTTCAACACCGTCTTCCCAGCCCCTGAAGGCCAGGTCGATAGCTTGAACCTTGCGCAGAAACTTCTGGCACATGGCGCCGACATCGACGCACGGGCCACCCAAGGGGCACCTAGTTCGATTACTGGTCGCAACCTCTTGAACGTTATTGATGCAACCCCATTATTCTTAGCTGCGCATCGTGTCGATGTTGATTTGATGCGCCTACTCCTAGAGAACGGGGCCGACCCTCGACTCCCGAATGAGGACGGAACAACGCCACTTCTGGCTGCTGCTGGCGTCGGCCTCTACAACCCCGGCGAAAATCCTGGAACGCCCGAGATGTCTGCCGAAGCGGTAAAACTGTGCTTGGAGGCCGGCGGAGATGCGACGACTGTTGACGGCAACGGAGACACTGCACTCCACGGTGCGGCCTACTGGGATTCGCCCGGCGCGATGGACCTGTTAGTGGCCGCAAACGTTCCCATCGATACTGTAAATAACAGAGGCTGGACACCATTACGGGTCGCCGACGGTGTAATGGTGGACCCAGGTACGGCCATACACTACGGTCCGAATGTAGCTGCCCAACTTCGTGAGTTACTGAAAGAACGTGGACTGCCCGTTCCAGATCCGGAACCCTTTGACTATGGGGAGAGAACAGGACCCTATGGCGGGAGGACCGGAAACGCATCGGCCTCTGAGGTCGGACCAAGGGAATAATTCCCCTCATCACCGCTCCTTCGGCGCCTGCGTCATCGCAAGCAACCCGCGCTGGCCAGTTGCGGCGGCGGAGTCGTCGTGCCGATGGTAGGAACGGATGGGCTGTACGGTGGGCGAATCAGCCGACTGGATATCCGTGCAAACAGGTCATCAACTCGGTGGCAACGCTCTATCAACGATTGTGGTGGCAAGTTTGACTTAGTCTATTGCTGAAGCTGGCCACTACAATAAAGGTTGCATCCCATTGAACACAGACGGCAAGCTAAACCACATGAAATCGAATGATTGAGGTCTGGAAAACGCAGCGACACTTATCAGATGGCTTCTAAGAACACTCCGGTTCATCACTAGGACCACTGCGTCATAAGACACCGTATCTACCTAAAGTCGCATCGACGAGTAGAAAAGTCTGCATCGCCCTCGTTAGTGGTTCGATGTTTCTTTAATATGGCATTAATTAGATAAGCAATGTCTGACTGGCTGACGATCTCAGCTTCTGTTACCGAAAGGATTTATTGTGCGATCTCTCCGTTACTCAGTGCTGTTCGTTCTTCTTGGTGTGCTATCGGCCTGTACACCTCAATCCATGACCAGTACCAGCCCCGGTGGAGATGTGCCGGAAACCGAAGATCAGAAGATCCTTAACGCGTTGGGCCAGGCGCTTGCCCAGAATCTAGTCGGTGCCGGTTTTTCGGCTGAAGAACTCGCGTTTGTTCAACGCGGCTTGAGTGATGCCGCCCTCGGCCAAGATGCTCTGGTAGAACTCAGTGACTACGGTCCACAGATTCAAGGTTTTGTTCAAGGGCGACTTGCAGGATCCGCGGAGGACGAGTTGGCTCAAGCGAACGCATTTATGCAAGAACAGGCTGCAGTTGCCGGAGCCAACCTTACTGAATCCGGAATCGTGATACAGGAAATCACCCCTGGAAGCGGGGACAGCCCAACTGCTGATGACACCGTGCAGGTGCATTACCACGGGACACTCCGTGACGGAACGGTGTTTGACAGTTCAGTGGACCGGGGCGAGCCTGCTACCTTTCCCCTGAACGGTGTAATTCCCTGCTGGACCGAAGGTTTGCAGCACATTGGTGTCGGTGGCAAGAGCCGCCTCGTCTGTCCCCCGGATCTCGCCTACGGCCCACAGGGACCACCTGGTATTCCAGGTAACTCGGCCCTCGTATTTGAAGTAGAGCTACTGGAAATTATCCAAAACTAGCTAACCAACCGCAGGAACCAAACGTTTGTCGATTTACTGATTAGTCAACGTTAAAGGCTCCCATGCTGTATAGACGCAAGTCATGATCATCGTAAGTTTTATTCTATTCCTGCTTGTTTTTATCTCCATCGGAGCCCTATCAGCTCTTCAGAGCGACCGCAGTAGCGCCGACTATTTGCTTGCCGGTCGGAATGTCAGTCCATCACTCGCTGGCATATCAGCCATGGCAACCAACAATAGCGGTTATATGTTCATTGGTGCCATTGGGTACACCTATGCCAGCGGCCTCGAATCGATTTGGGTGATGTTTGCGTGGATGGCTGGTGACTTCCTGGCCAGTTTTTTCGTCCACAAAAAAATGCGCATCATCTCCCAACAACGAAGAAGTTTGAGCTTTGGGTCGATGGTAGCGACTTGGGATGGACAAAACTTTAAGAACGTTCGCATGCTGGCAGGCGTCATTACGGTACTGTTTTTGGGTGCCTATGCCGCGGCTCAATTCAACGCGAGTAGCAAGGCTCTCTATGTGGTCTTTGGGTGGGATTATGGCGTCGGTGCAATCATCGGTAGTGTAATCGTCTTGATCTACTGCTTAGCAGGTGGAATTCGTGCGTCAATCTGGACAGATGCCGCTCAGGTCGTGGTCATGTTTATGGCTATGACCCTGATGCTTGTCACCGGCATCAATGAGATTGGCGGTGTTGAAACGTTTTTTTCAAGACTCACGACCGTATCACCCACCTACCTCAACCTCTTTCCTACCAACGTTCAAGGTAGCGTTTTCACCATCGCGCTCTTTGTCTTAGGTTATGTGGCTGGCGGTATCGGGATCGTCGCCCAACCTCATATAATGATCCGATTCATGGCCTTGGATGATCCAAACCACATGAAACAAGCACGCGCATACTATTACGGCTCTTACTTCTCGTTTTGCGTAGTAACATTCTTCGTCGGTCTAAGCGCCAGATTGATTTTCCCTGATATATCAGCATTTGATCCGGAACTGGCGCTTCCGATGATGACGACACAACTCCTGCCAGAAATTCTGGTCGGTCTGGTCTTAGCCGGTATCGTTGCAGCCTCTATGTCAACTGCAGATTCACAGATACTAGGTTGCAGCGCTGCCCTGACGGAAGACATCATCAATAAGCCAGAGAACTCCGTATGGCTGCGACGATTCGCAACAGCGATCGTGACTGCGATAGCGCTTTGCATAGCGCTTTTAGAACTTGATAGCGTTTTTGGCCTCGTTCTTTACGCCTGGTCCGTTTTGGCGGCAGCCTTCGCTCCTCTGATCATCATTTACGCACTCGATGAAAAGATTACGGAAATAAAAGCGCTACTAATCATGGTCTCCTGCACAGTGATCGCCTTGGCTTGGCGCGCTATGGGTTGGGGTGCCGTAGTCTATGAAGTGGCCCCAGCCATATTCTTTGGCGTTCTAGGTTACTTCTTCATTTTGAAACCTCTCCTAGGAGCACCAAAAAGCTCACAAGAATGACTAGTTCTAATCTTAGTAATTTGAAGAAACTACTAGACTTGGCGACTGCCTCGTGACAAATTAATGATCGTTAGACTCAAGAGTTGGTTTCGCATCACATTGCTGCTTGTACTCCTTATTTTCTCGACGGCAGTGCGCCTTTCCGCACAAAACTCGGAGTCTGATGAGACACGGGAAGTGACGTCGACCGGTGTCCCATTGGCTCGGGCGGTTGCAGTCGCAGAAGCACCCGAAGTTGATGGCAATGTCTTAACCGATTCAGCCTACAACCAAGCCCATATCGCAACGGGATTCGTTCAGAGTCGACCGTTTGAAGGACAGCCCGCATCAGAACGAACGGAAGTCAGAGTGGTCTATACGGAAGACACCCTCTACTTCGGTGTCGTGTGTTACACGGAGGACTCCAGCACCATCATCACGGCTGACAGTCGCAGGGATTCAGACTTAACCGAAACCGATAGCTTTCAAATTCTCCTGGACACCTATCGCGACGGCCAAAATGGATTCATCTTTGGAACAAATCCCGCAGGGGTTGAGTATGACGGACAGGTAACCAACGAAGGCCAGGGCACCGGTAGATTCGGCGGCGGTGGCGGTGGGCGCCCGAGTAACAATCGTCAGCAAAGAGGATCAGGTGGTGGATTCAATCTTAATTGGGACGGTGCATGGCAGGTCGTAACCAGCGTGACGGACGTAGGGTGGACCGCGGAGATTGCAATTCCGTTTCGTACACTGCGTTACCCACAAAACGAAATGCAGTCTTGGGGCATAAACTTCCAACGTAACATCCGTATTCGAAATGAACAAGCCTACTGGTCTCCACTGCCTCGTCAGTACAACTTGAACCGGATATCACTCGCAGGCGAATTACAAGAGTTACAGGTTCCACCACAGCGAAACTTACAGTTAACGCCGTACCTACTCGGCGAAACATTGCACCGAACCAAGAGCGCCAGCAGTCTGAACAACGCCGACATCGGCACCGACCTGAAATATAGCGTCACCCCGAGTCTGACGCTTGACATGACCTACAACACTGATTTCGCACAGGTGGAAGTCGACGACCAACAAATCAACCTCGACCGGTTCAGGCTGTTCTTTCCGGAGAAGAGACCGTTCTTTCTTGAAAACGCGGGCCTGTTTTCGGTCGGCCAACAGGGCAGCGTCGACATCTTCTTTAGTCGGCGGATTGGACTGGATTCCCAAACGGGTCAACAAATTCCCATCATCGGGGGTGGACGCTTATCAGGCAAGGTTGGAACAAACACGAATATCGGGTTTCTCAACATGCAAACCCAATCCGTGAGTGCAACCGGAACACCACAGCAGAACTTTACTGTTGGCCGTGTGAGACAGGACCTAGCGAACCGTTCAAACGTGGGGGTAATGTTTGTCAACCGACAAGCGACGGGAGATTTAGCTGGAAATAATGACTACAACCGAAGCTATGCAGTTGATGGTCGATGGGGTATCGGACAAGGTGGCACTGTTGCGGGATTTTTCGCGAAAACTAACAGCCCAGGACAACCGAGAGATAAGACGCATGCTTACACTTTGACGGCCCAACACCAATCCGAGAGACTTCGCCTAAACCTCGGATTTACAGAAGTCGCGCCGAACTTTAACCCGGAAGTGGGCTTCTTATCCCGTCAAAGCTATCGGCGGATGAATGCCAGTGTCTTCGCGACGTTCCGCCCACAAGACTTTTGGGGACTGCATGAAGTACGACCGCACGTTTCCCACAACACATATTTTGACTACACCACAGGTCTACACGAAACCCAATTCACACACATCGACAACCATCTCGAGTGGCGAAACGGATACGAGATCCACACCGGCATGAACATCACCCAAGAAGGGGTCTTTGAACCATTTGAGATTTTCCCTGGTGTCGTTGTTCCGCCTGGTAATTACGAGCACAAAGAAGCACAGTTTGCTGGTAACACGAATTTCGGTGCGCCAGTGAGCGCAAATGTCAATGCGTTCTTCGGAGGCTTTTTCGGCGGTGACCGCGCCACGATTACACCGTCGGTGTCCGCTCGCGTCGGTGAAACCCTCAACGCCACCTTAGAATGGTCATATAATGACCTGCGCCTACCGGGCGGAAATTTTAAAACCAACTTGGCTCGCTTTCGGGTGTCCTACTCCTTCACAACGCGCATGTTCTTTCAGGCTTTGGTCCAGTACAACGATCGCGCTGACCTCTGGTCGTCCAATCTTCGGTTTGGCTTACTCTCGGATGCCAACACCGGACTTTTTATTGTTTATAACGACATCCAAGGACTCGGAAGCGAAATTCCCTCAGGCGCGGGACGAACCCTGACGCTGAAATACAGTTACCTGTTCGACCTATTGCGGTAACCTTCCCCAAGAAAATGGCACCGCTTCAGTTCGCACTCGACATCACACCCCAGACTAGGGTGTCTCTCACTGATGTCCGTAGCCACGCTGCTGCAACAGTTGGAGACAACCTGGACCGTTATGCACATTGTTTCTATAGTTCACTCCACACAACGGCCGGATACTTGCCACAGAGCCTGCAACGCCGCCTCGTCGGACAGCAACAGGGCGTTACTTCATATCTCGATCTCTATCGAGCCCTGTTCCCTGAACGCGGTGGTTATCGACATGATGACCTCGGTGATCGGAGTGAACTGACGGCAGAGCAACGACGTCGTGAACCGTTGAACGGAGACTCGCACCTCAGGTTCATCTTCGGTGGACTTCGAGCATGCGTTTCATATCGATTACAACCGGCTCCAGTCTACTTCGTCGACCTCGATGGCATTTTCGAAAATACACCTCGAAAACGAACGACGGTACTCGTTGGCTACGACGAAGAAGTTACGGTGGCACATACTGATCTCAAGATACCAGTGTCCTCCCATCCCATCGAGGCTGTCAGCCTTAAGGACCCCCGATATGGACTGCATGAGCAACTCACTGATTTTGTCAGCCGCCACGATTCTGGAAAGGGTCGGCTCAGACTAGAGTTGGCCACTGGAGAGAAGCATGCATGCCTCACGGTCAACGAGTATGAAACACTATTGATGCGGCACGATTTAGCTGACGTGTTACGTGAACCATTTCGCTTCGTGGCAGAGAAGGCGCGGCACGTCTGGAACGAACCCCGATCAGTTCCACTCAAAGCACGGGCTTATGCTCGCTACGACGTTGTCCAAGCGGTAAACCAACTCGTGGATGTATTAGGTCTACCCACTTCACGCATTGAGCAATTGGTAGCACGAGCATTAGCTAAGCCCGCAGAACGACTATTCGGAGTTAAACGTTCTATCGATCTACTGGTTTCAAACGTTAACCCCTCAGGACAAACCGCAGTCGTTGAAGGAACCTACCAAAGTCCCATTCTGATTCACTGGCGGAACGCGGAGCGGAATACCTACACTGTGCGCGCCACCCTTTCAAGATTCGTTTAAATCCTCTTCAACTGTCTGAAAAAATGGCTAGACCCTGCGCGTGCACCATGATTCACTGACCTTGACCGGCTTTCGGTTGGTGAACAGTTACCCCAACTGGGTTGGTATCTGTCACAGGCTTGAAACGATGTCAGATTCCGACAGATTGCCGGAGCTACTACGAAAATCAACTATCCCACGCTGGTCCCATCGGGATCTCGTCGAGTGTGACAATCCATTTTCTCCGACCGATGACCGACATCCAATTTGGGAAAGAGCGACTCGTACCGCAAAAGCCACACTTGTCCGGATTGACGAGCAATTCGCCACCAATCCGGATCAACATCTTCCTCGTGAATACCAGGCTCAGGTGGTTCTCTTGGCAAGATTTCGATTTGATGTCTGGTCCGAACGAACGTTATCAGTGGTCATGACAGAAACCACGGTAGACGACTATAGGCATTGGCTAAACAACTACACCGACAACTGGCTCCAGTATGCCGCCGACACCTGTCCCAACATAAACATCCGACACGACATGCGTGGTCACCTAGCCACTCAGTCACGATTCTGGGTCAATGAGGCGAATCGGCGACTTGCAAGGACAGACCACCACGGAGAATCGAGGTAAGACCGCGCTTGGGTCGATCGAAAGAAATATTTCGGATAATCTCCAAGTCTCTGGGTCTGTATGATGAACGGATGACAGGACCAACCAGCTTCACTGCTTTTCGGATTTTCAACGACAACGAACGGATTGAAGGAAGACTCGTTCAGACTTCACTCGACGAACTCACTGAGGGTGAAATTGTTGTTAAGACTGAGTATTCCGGTATCAATTACAAGGATGCTCTCGCGGCTACCGGAGCCGGAAAGATCTTGCGTCGATTTCCCCTCATCGGAGGAATTGACGCTGCAGGCACCGTCATCTCTAGCGGTGACCACCGCTATCAAGTTGGTAGTCAGGTTCTCGTCACAGGTCATGACCTCGGTGTCTCTGTCGATGGTGGCTTTTCTGAATATGTACGTGTCCCGGCTGATTGGATTGTACCGGTCCCTGACGGGTTTACAACGCGCGACGTGATGGCGATCGGCACAGCCGGCTTCACGGCGGCCTTGTCAATTATTCAAATGGAACGTAATGGATTGAGGCCAGAAAGTGGTCCTGTTATCGTCACCGGCGCCACAGGAGGTGTCGGGAGCCTAGCTGTGCACTTTTTGGCAACCCTCGGCTACGAAGTCACAGCATTGACAGGTAAGGATGATGCACATGAATACCTCCACACCCTAGGAGCCACCCATGTGAGCTTACGTGGAGAACTTGCAATGGGAACGCGGCCACTTGAGAAAGCACAATGGGCAGGAGCTGTGGACCCAGTCGGGGGAAACATCCTGGCATGGTTGACACGGACTATGAAGCCCGGCGGCTGTATTGCAAGTTCAGGTTTAACAGCAGGTGTCGAGCTAAACACGACCGTAATGCCGTTTATTCTGCGAGGAGTCAATCTACTAGGTATCGATTCCGTCCTCTGTTCAACAGACCGCCGTCATGACGCATGGCAGCGGCTCGCGACAGATATGAAGCCAACCCAATTAGAATCAATCATCCACGAAATACCGTTCAGAACCCTTCCAGAACTCATAGGAAATTTGCTCAAAGGTTCTGTCAAAGGCCGTTACGTAGTCGCGATTGGCTAGCCAACGTTAGAATCCTTATCACTCTCACCTACAGGTTCTTCGAAGTCAACGGAAAAGATGTCCGGAAGTCCGCGATATTTCTCGGCATAATCCATGCCGTAGCCCACCACAAAGCCACTTAGAAGTTCAAAGCCCACATAATCGGGTTTAACCTCGTGCAACCGTCTTTGCTGCTTGTCGATTAATACACAAATCCGAAGTGAAGCTGGCAATCGTGCCTGAATAGCTTGACACAACAATGTCATGCTTAAGCCACTATCTAGAATGTCCTCCACGATGAGCACATCCTTGCCCGCCAGCGGTAGGTCACTCGGAATTTGTATGGCTGGAGCACCGGAAGAGTCGGCACTCGTGCCGTAACTGGACACACTTACAAATCCCAAGCGCACGTCTTGCTGAAGCGCTCGTAGCAGGTCCGCCAGAAAAACAACAGCACCATTCAACACGCCCACAACTACCAGCTGACGTCCAGGATAGTCGCCAGCAATCACCTTTGCGAGTTCGGTAACACGTTTCCGGATCTGAGCTTGAGAATACAGAAGGGTCAACTGCTGTGAGCCGTCCGACGGATTCATCTGATCACCAAGAGCTGTTGCCGAACTCCCACTACTCGTGATTTATCGGAACACACTCGGCAGCAGCCCTGGTAAGTTGAGTGCTTCAGACGAAGCAGTGTCCTATTCTCCAATCACCTTGACTAAAACGCGTTTGGATCGATTTCCATCAAATTCGCCGTAAAAGATCTGTTCCCATGGCCCAAAATCAAGCCGGCCGGCAGTAATCGCAACTACCACTTCACGTCCCATAATCTGACGCTTCATATGAGCATCGGCATTATCCTCACCAGTCCGATTGTGAGCATATCTCGTGGGTGAGGCGTCAAATGGCGCTAAGTCTTCCAACCACGTCTTGTAATCCTCATGTAAGCCCGCTTCGTCGTCATTAATAAACACAGAGGCGGTAATGTGCATAGCGTTACACAAAACCAAACCTTCTTTCACGCCACTCCGGTCGACGATTGCAGCAACCCTTGCCGTGATGTTTTCGAGTGCCATTCGCCCTGACAGGCGAAAAGTCAGATATTCCGTGTGGGACCGCATGGCTGCTATCCATTACGGGTTAGACCCAGCTGCTGACTCCTGCATCCGAATCAAATTAGCTGGATTAGCATCTGCCTTAGGTACAAACTTTAACGTTCGCCCCATCACGTTATCTGCGCCGTACAAGTTGCCGTCTCCATCAACCGCAAATTGGTGTAGTTCTCGATATTGCCCAGGGCCTTCTCCGGCAATATCCCACGTGTATTCTCGGTTGCCATTGAGATCAGTGCGGACAATCTTGGGTGGCTGATTATCAGCAATCCAAACGTTGTAGCCGTTAATAATGATGTCGTTTGGAAAATCAAAGTCAGGCCAGACACCAATCGGCGCTATGTTGGGGTGATACCAAGCGGCAGCACGCGTCGTTTCGTTGAAGACCTGAATCCGACCGTTACTCCGGTCTGCAACGTAAATACGGCCGTCAGCACTGGTCGCAACCGCGTGGACACCATCAAATTCACCTCGGCCGGTACCCTTTTCCCCAAAGTGCGTAATATAGGTCCCTTCAGGATCGAACATCACGACACGAGAGTTGTCGAGGCCATCGGCAACAAGAATTCTTCCGTCGGGCATAAACGCCACATCCTGAGGGCGCCCAAAATGAGAGTCGTCATTCCCCGCAACGTCCTTTTCTCCAAGAGTCATTAGAAGCTCGCTTCCATCGTTTGAGAAAGCAAACACTTGGTGACCGGTCTCATGCACAACCCATATCCGACGCTCCGAATCATATGGGCTGATTCGAATCTTGTGGGGACCGTTTGAGCCTTCAAATAAATGGTCCCACTGGTCCCAGGTTTCCACCA
>CAYFER010000053.1:0-10840 GCA_964342185.1 uncultured Vicinamibacteraceae bacterium
GAACCCCCGACCCGCTGATTACAAATCAGCTGCTCTACCGGACTGAGCTACGCCAGCCGGACAAAACAGCGATGGTAGCATAAGTTATTTATGATCAGCAACTAAAGAGTCGTTTAAGCCTTTGTCCATGACCCTTCGAGCAGGTTTTCCAGTCTTCGTTACGCCGTCCCAGAATCAGGGTTCTTAATTGATATAGCGAAGTTTCCAAGATTACCAGGGCCTCCATCAGGTCACTTTGCAAAATTCCTGTCAGTTTTGGGATTAAGGCTGACGTTCATAGACAATCTCTGTCTGAGAGCCTCGTATGCAACAATACCTGCAGCAACTGACACATTCAGGCTAGAAACCTCTCCATGCATGGGGATAGACACGAGCCAATCACAACGTTGACGGACCAATCGCCTTAACCCTGAGCCTTCCGCTCCCACAACTATAACTGTAGGTTGGCTCCAATCGATTTCGAAATATGATCTCCCCTCGTCTGCTACCAAACCAACCGACCAAACCCCTTGACTCTTCAGTTCATCAATCGTGCGAGCTATATTTACGACAGGCGCCAACCGCACATGTGTCATGGCACCAGCCGACGATTTCATAGCTGCACTACTGGTCGGTGACGACCTTCTAGTCTGATAGACAACGCCATCGAAGCCAGCTGCGTCGGCGGTTCTGATCAAAGCGCCAAAGTTCTGTGGGTCTTCGACACCATCAACCATCAGAATCAAAGCTGGTCCAGCTGCCTCTCGCACAAGATCATCGATGGCATACTCCCTTAGCTTTCCAATTCGAGCAACCACACCCTGGTGAACACCACCTTGAGCAAATCCATCTAATTCTGATCTTTCAATCTGTCTGATGTCCACACCAGCTCTCCGGGCGATATTCAATAACTTTTCGAGCCTTCGGTCATGGCGCGCACTCACAAACAATTCCGAAACCGTGCCGGCACGAAGAGCTTCACTGACCGGGTTAATGCCGTAGATCAACATCAAGCACCACTTGTCTCAAGGAGTGCAACTGCCTGAACAGCAATTGCCTCGCCGCGACCAAGAGCACCAACTCCTTCACTCGTCTTACCCTTAATGGATATTACATCCGAGCTGACGTTTAGCGCCTGTGCAAGCCGCTGGCACATGGCGGCAGAGTGATCTCGAATCTTCGGCCAATCGGTAATAACAACAACATCGAGATTGACCACCCTAAATCCCAGTTCATCGACCAATTTCGTAACACGGCCAAGTAGTTCTATGCTTGAGGCGTTTTTCCATTTCGGATCATCGTCTGGAAAATATTTGCCAATGTCGCCAGCGCCAGCTGCACCAAGCACGCTATCAGCAACCGCATGGCAAACGACATCAGCGTCAGAGTGACCATGAAGGCCATGACTGCCTGGAATTATGATTCCAGCAAGTATGAGGGGACGGTTCTCAACTAGGCGATGCAGGTCATATCCCAAACCCACTCTTATCTGTACGTTATGTTCGATTGAAGGTGTCATCTCTCGCGCCAGTAACAAGTCAGCTTCAGATGTAATCTTCATATTACGCGGGTCACCTTTAACTAGACGAACCCGGTGCCCTGCTCTTTCTACCAATGCTGCTTCATCGGTGCACGAAACTCCAGACCGCCCCATTTCAATTGCTTCGAGCAGAACTGACCGGGAAAAGACCTGTGGAGTTTGAGCACAAAAAACCTTTTCCCGAGAAATCGTTCGCTCCACCGTTTCAAAGCCTGAGTCCAGCCCGCCTAGTTTAAGAGAGTCCTGAACGCCGATCGCCGGAATCGCCGCACCACAGTCAATCGCAGCCTCCAAAGTCCTCTTGACAAGTTCGGTTGTACACAAAGGTCTGGCTGCATCGTGAACCATAATGAAATCACTGTCTGGCGATACAGCATCAAACCCGAACGCCACCGAATCTTGACGGCGATCCCCACCGGGTACGACACGAACGTCTGTACGGATTTGACTAAGACAATCCGGCTGAGACACCACAAGTTCATTCGGTAGAACGACGATAATCTCGTGAACATCTTCAAGAATATCGAAAGGAATGATGCTTCGCTCAAGCAGCGTCTTCCCGTGGAGTTGGCGCAACTGCTTTGGAATCGAGCCACCAAGTCGCTCGCCCCGCCCGCCGGCCACCACAATAACGGATACCTTCATATTCACTGAACGCTAGTAGAAATGTATTCCTGAAACAACGTACTGTGAACTACTCACTTTCTTTGTTCTTATGGTGCGATGAAAAGCGTCGTGGAGCCACATTCGAGCGATTAACCTCGGTGGTATGAGTTGACACTGTAGACGCAATCACCTCGTGAACACGTTCAGCAAGTTGCCGAACGTTCTGACGATGCAATCCCGACGTCGGAATCGGTTGATGTACAACCAGCTGAACCTCTCCCGGACACGTCATCAATCGCCCTTTGCGCATAACATGGCAACTCCCTATAACAGCAACAGGCACCACCGGAAGTCCCGCTTCAACTGCTACCAAAAACGAACCCCCTTTAAATCGACCGACTTGTCCATCAACACTACGTGTGCCCTCTGGAAACACGATGAGCGAATGTCCATGCTTTACGAGTCTCGTGACTCTTCGTAATGTCGTCAAACTTGCCCGTGCCCGATCCACTAGAAGGTGCCCCGTGTACCGTAGATGCCATCCCAGTACTGGAAAGGTCCCCAACGAAGCTTTTGCGATGATTCGAAGCTCAAACGGTATCTTGGTAAAGAGTATTGGGATGTCATAGATACTCTGGTGGTTCGACACAAACACGTAGGAACCGTCGCACGGAACTCGGTCAACGCCAGTGACTTTCACGCGGACACCCGTCGTTGCGAGAATCAGACGCGACCATGTGCGAGCGCACCAATGAGCCGTGCGCCCTTGGCGGTCAATCAAAGCCGATGCCAGCGAGATCGTACCAAGACAAACGGTGTAAACAGAAATCGCAGGAATAAGCCAGAATACCGTCCGCCACCAGTGATACGGAGGAATCACCGGTAGTCTCCCTGACTGCTCACGCTCGTCTTATCCAATCAATTCCTCTAGGGCTTCTTCGATGGTGTGCACCCCAATCAATTCGATATCAGAATGTTCACTGGACGCATCTCGGTTAGCGCGAGGAATAACACATCTAGTGAAACCGAGTTGCACAGCTTCCTTTACCCTGAGAGAAGCTTGAGTCGTTCCGCGTACTTCACCTGCCAAACCAACTTCACCAAACATCGCTGTTCCCGTCTGAATTGGGCGATTACGTAAACTCGAGGCTACCGCAGCTACAACTGCCAAGTCTGCCGCCGGCTCGCTCAGTTTTAAACCACCAGCAATGTTCAGAAACACATCGTCACCTGCAACCGACAGGCCAGCCCGCTTTTCAAGTACTGCCAGTAACAGTGACAATCGACTTTGCTCGATTCCACTCGCAGTACGACGAGCCGTCCCATAATTGCCAGTACTTACCAGTGCCTGAACCTCAAGCATTATTGGTCGAGAACCCTCAATAGAGCACAACACTGCTGAACCCGCTACCACCGAAGCACGATCAGACAAGAATAGGCGAGAAGGATTTTCGACCGCCCGTAGACCATCACTAGACATTTCAAATACGCCAAGTTCGTTAGCTGCGCCGAACCGATTCTTCACAGCACGAATGACTCGATGAGAGTAGTGTCGTTCGCCTTCAAAGTAGAGAACCGTGTCAACGATGTGTTCAAGAACTTTTGGCCCGGCCAAATTGCCATCCTTGGTCACATGACCAACCACAAATGTTGGAAGGTTGGTTCCTTTTGCAGTAAACAAAAGATTTGTCGCCGCTTCCCTTACCTGGGCCACAGTCCCAGGCGCAGACTGAAGCTTGAGCGAAAATAGCGTCTGAATCGAATCGACAATCAACAATGCCGGATTTAGTCTTTTGACTTCACCAAGGACCCGTTCGAGGCATGTTTCCGCCAATAAATAGACAGGTCCATCACCAATACCCAACCGGGTTCCGCGAGCCTTGATCTGAAATTCTGATTCCTCTCCTGATGCGTAAAGCACCGGTCCAACGGAACGACCCACGAGCGATGCTGCTTGAAGGAGAAGAGTGGATTTTCCAATTCCAGGCTCCCCTCCGAGGAGAACAACTGACCCCGGCACAATACCCCCACCAAGAACACGATCGAATTCATTCAGCCCACTTGGAAAACGAGGAGTACTTATCAAGTCGACATCTGCTAAAAGGCGAGCAGGCGAGGGCTCACTAACAATCCCATATCGAGACTCAACAGCACCTTCGGACACCGAACGAAGCTGTTCTTCAATCATCGAGTTCCAGTCACCACAACTAGGGCATCGTCCCAGCCATTTCTGCTCCTGCGATCCACACGACTGGCAAACAAAGACGATCTTCGACTGTTTCACGTCAGATGCCTATTCTTTGTAAAATCGCTCAATACGACTTCCCATACGACACAGCACAGCATGAGGAACAGTACCGGTCCTCCGCGCCACCTCATTAGCATCGATACAATCGCCTTCTTGGGACCCAATAACCACCACCTCGTCGCCTGGCTGAACATCAAGCTCGGTAACATCAATCGTGATCGAATCCATACAGACTGAACCGACAATCGGTACACGACGCCCACGCACAAGCACTTGGCCACCGTCAGACAAACTTAAATCAAGGCCATCCGCATAGCCCGCTGGAACAATAGCAATACGGGTCGGTCGACCCGCCACGAACCGTGCCCCGTAACCTGACGCCTCGCCCACTCTCATACCTTTGACCGCCACGATGCGACTTCGTAATGACATAACCGGACGAATCTCGAACCCCTTCGGCACAATTGCATCCGGCGGCCACACACCGTAGAGCAACAATCCCGGCCTTACGGCTTCGTACCAAGATCTCCGGTCAGCTATTAGCGCGGCACTGTTGGCGGAATGTCTACGAAAGTTACTCGCGCTAAGAGATTCGAGTTCTCCAACAGCAGCTCGAAACCTTAATTGCTGTTGTTTGAAAAGCTGCCCTTCCGGATTTTCAGCCGTCGCAAAATGTGTGTAGACCGCGTCGAACCGTAGATTCGAATTACCGAACACCCCAGGCATCATGTTCTGAAGATTGTCGTGTCGAAAGCCGAACCTGTTCATTCCAGTGTCAATCTTAAGATGACAACCAAGTTGAACACCCCGAGAAACAGCAGCCTCTTGAAGAGCTCTAGCAGCCGAAGGTGAGGACACAGTAGGGATTAAGTCAAATTCGAACACACCCTTCAAATCACTGATACTCAGCGCTCCAAAGACCAGAATCGAAAGCTGAACGCCGGCTTCCCGAATCTTGACACCTTCCTCGATGTCAGCACACGCCAACATAGTTGCACCACACTCCTCTAAAGTGCGAGCGACTGGAACTAACCCGTGACCATAAGCGTTCGCCTTCACAACGGCGATCAAATCAGGCGGGCTTCCACTCACCCCGGTAGCAAGGAAGGTCCGAAGAGCATGATAATTCTCTTTGAGAGCAACTAGATCGATCTGGGCAAAGGTGGGGCGAACCACGTTAGAACCGATTATTCCTGAACAGGGCTAAGATTCTTAAACCGCGTATGTTGTTTGATGAACGCGAGTTTGACAGTTCCAGTTGGACCATTTCTTTGTTTACCGATAATCAACTCGGCCAGATTCTCATTCTCAGGAGTCGGGTCGTAATGTTCTTCTCGAAAAATAAACATCACCAAGTCGGCGTCTTGTTCAAGTGCACCTGATTCACGCAGGTCCGACAACTGAGGGCGGCGATCCGACCGGGACTCCGGTGCACGACTCAGCTGGGACAGTGCTATCACCGGAACATCTAATTCCTTGGCAAGCGCCTTCAGAGATCTTGAAATAGCTGCTAATTCTTGGTTGCGATTATCGAATCGACCGCGTCCCTGCATTAGCTGCAGGTAGTCAACTACTAGCAAGTCGAGACCGTGCTCCGCCTTCAATCTTCTTGCCTTCGCTCGCATTTCAAGTACGCCCATACCAAAAGAATCGTCAATGAAAACTTTCGCTTCAGACAATCTGCCAAGAACCGTGGAAATTTTTCCATAATCCTGTTCAGTTAAATATCCCCCACGGAAGTGCTGTGCATCGATTTCAGCCTCAGCCGTGAGCATCCGAATAAACAACTGTTCCTTCGACATCTCCAAGCTAAAAAATCCAACTGAACGGTCGGTCTTGAGGCCAACATATTGAGCAATATTCAAAACAAAGCTTGTTTTTCCCATCGATGGACGTCCTGCAACGAGCACTAAATCCGCTGACTGAAACCCAGAGGTAAGTTTATCGATGTCTGAAAACCCAGAAGGTACACCTGTAACAAGCCCCTTCTGCTCTTGAAGCTTTTCGATAGTCGTGAAACCGTCTGCCACGAGATCTTTAAGCGGAACAAACCCGGTGTGTATACGATCTTCTGCGATCGCAAAGATTTCTTGTTCCGCCTGGTCAAGTAGTGTGTCCGCATCTTGTTCAGCCTTGTAAGCCATCCCAACAATTCTGTTGGCTGACCCAATCAAGTTGCGGAGAGTAGCTCGCTCTTTAACTATCTTCGCGTAGTGCTCGACATTGGTTGACCGTGGCACGCCATCGGCCAGAGCTGCAATATAAGCAGCTCCTCCTACTTTTTCCAAATGACCCGAGCGGGTCAATTCATCCTTGAGCGTAACTAAATCGATTGCCTGCCCTCGTTCATTTAAACCAACCATCGTGTCAAAGACATGACCGTGAGCCTCGCGAAAGAAGTCCTTCGAATCAATTAGCTCAGCGGCGACGTTGAAAGCGTCATTGTGGACAATAATTGCACCGAGGACCGAACGCTCGGCCTCGAGATTATGTGGAAGGGTGCGTTCAGACGTTGGGACCGTCGCAGTATCGGCCATCGAGTAACACTCGAATCACGCTTCCGACCCTACAGGTCGGAAGTCGATAGACAAGGAAAACCTTCGTGTCAAAAACAAGACACGAGTCCTATTCCGATGTATTTTCTTCTTTCGCTGTAGTTTCCTCAGCTGCCTCATCTACTGATTCTCGAACAACACTAACCTTCAGTTGAGCGGTCACAGCGCGATGCAGTTTGATTGGCACTACGTATTCACCCAACACCTTAATCGGATCACCTAATGTTATTTTTCGTTTGTCGATCGAAATCTGCTTCGTATCAAGATATTCTGCCAAATCAGCAGAGGTCACCGAACCATACAATGTTTCTGTTTCGCCAACACGACGTTCAATAACACACTGCACAGCGTCAATACGAGACGCTACAGCTTCCGCCCCACGACGTTCTTCTTCCTCTCGCGCTTGTGCAGCGGCTCGCTCTCGCTCAACCTGTCGCTGATTTGATTTCGTGACAGGCAAACCCAACTTTCGTGGCAGCAAATAATTTCGCGCATAGCCATCAGCAACCTTAACGACTTCACCGCGATGACCCAGATGATCGATGTTCTCTCTAAGGAGGATTTCCTTCATACCAGCCTCTCTCTCAATCCGTTGCGTAAGGAATCAAAGCCAACTGCCTCGCGCGCTTGATTGCCGTCGTTAGCTTACGCTGGTGTTTTGCACAAGTACCGGAAATGCGCCGCGGTTGGATCTTGCCTCGCTCTGGTATCGCCATCATCAACTGCCGCACATCCTTGTAATCAATGTAGTCGATCTTGTCAGCACAAAACCGACAAGTGCGACGCCGACGAAACCCTCCTCCGCGACCGCCTTCACGCCGTTTATCCTTGTCTTTGTCTTTCGCCGGACGTTTACTAAATGCTGCACTCATTCTTCTACCTCCGACTTCTCTTCAACGCCAGCGGTCTCACGTGCCTCAGTCGTTGCCTCGTCAAAAACATTTAACGCTGGCGCGGTTGATATAGACGGCTTGGAAGCGTCCGCAGAAGACTCATGAGTACTCTGAAGAGAAGCTCCTCGGCGTCTCTGACGCCTAGTTTGACGAAGCTGACGGGCGCGGTCGGCCTTTCGCAAGTCCTCGTCAACGCGCACGACCAAATGTCTGAGCACATTGTCGAGGACCTTCAATTTACGGTCTAGTTCCTTAACGATTTCACCGGGTCCCTCAATCAGAGCAACCACATAGGTACCTTCCCGCTTCTTGTTAATCTCGTAGGCCAAACGCCGACGACCCCAGTTTTCATTCTTCGTAACGCGGCCATCCAAACCGGTGACAATCGTCTCAATTTGGGTGTGGAGTTCAGCTACGCCATCTTCCCCAACGTCTGGAGAAATGACGTACATCAGTTCATATTGTCGTGATTCAGACATCAGACTCCCTTCGGTCTCAACGGCCGCCGCTATACGACGGCAAGGAGCATACGTTCGTTAATAAATTACCTGTAGCGAAAGTTTTGTACAGGCTTACGTCGTTTTGCAGAGTCACTCTTCTTCATCCATAATTTCAGTCGCCCGGTCAAGACCATTAAAACGATTCATCACCGGTGTGATACCACTTTGGATGAAAAGCTCTACCGCATCAGCTGTCTCTATAATCAATTCCTTGACCCTAACTACTTCCTCTTTAGCGAATCGGCTTAGCACGTGATCAGCCAACTCTCGCTGACCAAGACCTCGACCAACCCCCATCCTCAAACGCGGGAATTCGCTTGTTCCTAATGAAAGAATAACGGACTGAAGACCATTGTGGCCACCATCAGAACCGTCTGGCCTGGCGCGTAGTCGTCCTAGGGACAGATTCACATCATCTACCACAACCAAAATATCAGAGGTCTCCACGTCAAAATATCGCGACAAACCTCCTACCGCATACCCACTACGGTTCATAAATGTCAGCGGTTTCGCCAGAATCAGCCGACCACTCGCACCAGCCTGACGAGCTATCACCGCATCAGTCGGACTTGTCGAGAAGCTTAAATCATGCCGCCGGGCGACCTCATCAACGACCTCAAACCCAAGGTTATGTCTAGTGCCCTTATATTTAGCTCCCGGATTTCCGAGCCCAACAATCAATTTCACTCGATGTCTTACGTCGGGTAAGTCAACCAAATGGATCCTAAATCAAGACTCAGACGAACTCTCGCTCTCTCCAGCCTTCTCTTTCTCAACTGCCTCAGACTCGCCACCCTCGGCACCATCGACTTCACCCTCGGCAGTCTCCTCATCTTCTTTTTCTTCCTCAACCTTCGGCGCGATAACGTGCACCAACAAGGTATCGGGATCGGTCACTGGAGACCACGGTAAACCACCTGACACTTCATGAAGACGAACGCCCTGACCAATCATTAACTCAGTGATATCCACCTCAATTTTTTCAGGAATCTCGGTCGGCATGCATTCAACCTGAACATCACGCTGAATGAAATCAACAAGGCCACCCTGTTGTTTCACCCCAAGAGACTCACCCTTAAGGATAATCGGCACGCTGACCGTGACTTTCTTATCCAAGGCCAGTCGGTAGAAATCAACATGAAGCAATTCATTACTGATGGGATGAATTTGAAATTCCTTAACTAAGACCTGACCAGACTTTCCACCGTCAACTGACAAATCAATCAACGTGTTAACCCCTGACTCAGAATGAAATATTTCCAGCACAGTCTTCGGATTGACAGTTACCGGAATTCCCGCAGAGTCTTCGCCCCCGTATACAACAGCAGGAAGCTTCCCACAGCGACGAAGCCGACGAGCCTCATTCTTTCCTCGTCCGGTCCGCGCCTCAGCAGTCATCGTAACTTGCATAAATTCTCTTTTCTCTCGGCCGTACTAACCCAATTCGTTCAGTCGTGATTAAACGAACAATGATGATACCGATGTCTCTTGATGAATACTTTGGATAGCCCGAGCAAGCAAAGGGGCCACCGACAACACGTGGATGTTGCTTGATGCAGCAACTTCCGGTCGCAACGGAATCGTATTTGTAACAATCACCTTCTCAAGTTGCGACTCCGTGATGCGTTCGAGCGCCGGCCCTGATAGCACACCGTGAACAGCACACGCAATAACTCTGGACGCGCCATTGGCACATAACGCCTGCGCAGCCTGCTGAAGGGTTCCGGCTGTATCGACGAGATCATCCTGAATAATGCACAATTTATTCTTGACGTCCCCAACGACATGCATAACTTCCGCGTGACCATCCTCTGACCGTCGTTTATCAATTATGGCGAGATCAGCATCCAATCTTTTTGCATACGCACGAGCTCGCTCGACGCCACCGGCATCTGGAGACACGATTGTGATGTTTTCACCAGGATTCATGTTTGTCAGATGGTCAATGAAAATCGGTGCTGCGAACAAGTGATCAACAGGAATATCGAAAAATCCTTGGATCTGGGCTTTATGTAAATCCATAGTCAAGACTCGATTGGCCCCAGCCGCACTAAGAAGATTTGCAACCAATTTAGCTGAGATCGGCACCCTTGGCTTATCTTTACGATCCTGACGTGCATAACCGTAATAAGGGATCACGGCTGTAATCCTAGCGGCCGAGGAGCGGCGAAAAGCATCAATCATTACGCATAACTCAAGCAAGTGCTCATCGACGGGAGTTGAGGTTGGTTGCAATATAAAAACATCAGTACCTCTGATGTTTTCATCAATCTGAAACGACACCTCGCCGTCTGAGAATCGCTTAAGACACGCTCGACCAAGCGACCCGTCAAGCCGGTCCACTATTTCCTGTGCCAGTTCAGGATGCGCGCTACCAGAAAAGAGCTTCAAGTCACCGTTATGAGTCGGCACGTCCTCAACCTAATCCTAATTTTACGTAATTGGCTGGGGCGGAAGGATTCGAACCTTCGAATACGGGAACCAAAATCCCGCGCCTTACCGCTTGGCCACGCCCCATC
>CAYFER010000054.1:0-10662 GCA_964342185.1 uncultured Vicinamibacteraceae bacterium
TTCGGACGCGGGTTCGACTCCCGCCGCCTCCACCATTTTCTGCGAGGCCACGTTGAACTTTTGGTGAGTTTGACTGAACTGCCTCAGGCGAGTTAAATTATTGATAATGAGACTCATTATCAATATTGTTCTAGACTTCCATGTTATCCGGCCTCGGCTGTCATTTTTAATCTACGTTTTTACTGTCCTTGTTGTCGGATACGCAGATGCATCGTTCGCCCAACAGAATGCGCGAGCAGCAGAAAACGACCACCAAAACGGTGTGATTGTTTCTCCAAGGGGTTCCTCGGATACGGGGTTCTTAGTGGTTACGCCTGATCGTGGTTTTCTTGGCAATGAGGAGATTCGCGATATTTTCCAACGTTTTAACGATGTATTTCACGCTGAGCTTGCGTTCATTCCATGGTCCGGTGACCCATCGATCTTTGTCACGCAGGCAGTAGAACAACTCCGTGCAGGAGGCGCGAGACGAATCACCATCCTCCCTCTGTTTTTTGCTAAGTCACACTCGCTTTTGCTTCGTCTTCGCGAAGTCATGGATTATGACGAAGATCAGTTGATTTTTGCTCCGCCGTTCGGCGAATCGTTTCTTGCAGAGGAAATGTTGTTCAACCGATTTGAGTTTGCGGGTCTCCCACTCAATCGGATGGGCAGCCAACGAGAAGATGTTGCAGTATTGGTTGTTGCATTCGGTGCGCTCTCTGATGCAGATGCGACGTCCATGCATACGGAACTGTTAGATGTTGCTGAGTCAGTGAGTACCTATTTCGAACTCGCTGAAACCACCGTCGTAGTACTGAAGCATTGGGAGGCGGGCCTCAATGCCCAGATCCAATCGTTTGACGAGTTGGAGCGGGAGGCTGATCGGCTGACAGAGACGCATGAGCGACTGGTGGTCGTCCCGTATCACTTTGGTCAACGCATGGACTCAATGATGGACCTAAATAGGACCATCGCTTATCGCGTAATGGGGCCGACAACACAGTTTGTAGATACGGTGAATGTATCCGACACGGTTGCAACGACATGGATGGCACGGGAGGCAAATCGTTGGGTGCCATTGACCACCGAGGAAATAGGTTTCATTGTGATGCCTCATGGCTCGGATATTGTATGGAACGAAACCATTCGTGAGCCGTTGAGGGAATTGGTAGCCGGTGGAGATGTTGAATATGCGTTCTCCATGGCGGATTCCTATGTCATGGGACGCGCGGTCCAGAAACTTGAACAACGTGGGTATCGAGGAATTGTCGTGTTGCGAGTGTTTTCGCAGGAATCGTCGTTTCGTGATCGCATTGAATACATTCTTGGCTTGGGTGATAAACCTGGGTTTTCGATGGGAATGCCCCCCCCAAGGCGACTCCGTTCGACTGCGGTCTTTACGACACTCGGTGGTGTTGAAGATGACCCGCTATTTGCAGAGGTTCTTGTTGAACGAGCGAGAGAGATCTCAGAGCAACCCGCGACGGAGACCGTATTATTACTTGGGCACGGCGCCGGTTCTAACGAAAATAATCGTATTTGGCTCGATCATTTACAGTCGCTCGCCGATCAGATGCGTGCCTATGGTGATGACTTCGCAGCTATTCGCTGGGCAAATTGGCGAGAAGACTGGCCCGAACACAGGAGTGCTGCTGAAGAGCACATTTTGGGTATTGTGAGGGAAGAGTTGGCAGTTGGGCGGACCGTTCTCGCGATTCCTGCGCGTACAACGCTCACGGGCCCTGAGCCAGACAAGTTAGGTGGCCTGGATGGAATACGAATAGGAACTGGCTTTGCACCACACACACTTTTTGCAGACTGGGTACGTGGCGAACTGGACCGTGGTGCCAGAGCTCTTAACTCGCGTATTGGATGGAACCCGGAACAACGTGCCTCGACTTGCGAAGGATCTCAATCTTGCGGTCTTGCCGTTCGTTGATTGCGACTCCCCCGTCGCCTCCACCATTCAACTCTGTCCTGTCAGCCATCTCAGGACCTGGTTTGATGGATTCGGTAGTAATTCTGTGAACTACTGCGAGTCTGAATCTGAATCGCTGCCACCAGAGCCACTTGGGCATGCTGCGGTCATGGCAGCGCTTACCCCTAAACTCCCAGCTATCATGACCTTCGCCAAGAACGACCGGCGGTCGACACGGCTGGTTGTAATATCTGCATCGGTAAGTGCGTATTTAGAATCAGCACAATTTTTCTGTGCGCGTTCAGCATCATTAGTAGGCTTTGTTTTCATCTTCATAACAGACTATATCCTTGCTTTTAGTGTCTAACCTGTCAAGACCGACAAGAAATCTTTATGCTAGGCTACGCAGTCATGCGTAGCAACGGTACGTTCAACGAGTTGCGGAAAAAGATCGATTATGCTTGGCTTCTTCAGCCGCTGTCTACTGACCTGTTTGAGAAAAAATTCTATGAACGTAAGCATTGTTTGGTTTCACGGGAAGAACACGACTATTACCAAAAATTATTGTCAATAAAGGACCTTGACGACGTAATTGGGTCACAGGCAGCAAAATTCCCTGATGTTCGTCTCGTTCAGGGTGATCGTGATATTGATGCCAGTGCCTATAGCAATTCTTCAGGCACGGTCGATCCACTCCAGCTAGCCAAACAGTTTGAGAACGGTGCAACGCTCGTGTTTCAAGGTTTGCATCGCATTATTCCCGCACTGTCTCACACTTGTGCTGTCCTCGGGAGACATTTTTCCTCACGAGTTCAGGCGAACGCTTATTTAACGCCTTCCGAGTCTCAAGGGTTTCGTCCGCACTGGGACACGCACGATGTCTTTGTGCTCCAGGTGTCTGGTCGTAAACGTTGGTTCATCTATAAATCTCCCGTGCGTCTTCCTCTTCACGGACAGAAGTGTGACCCTGACGTCGATACACCTGGTGAATTGCTTGAGGAATTTGAACTCGAAGCGGGCAGTTGGCTATATCTCCCACGAGGTGTGATGCATTCAGCACATTCCACAGACGCTACATCGTTGCACATCACGCTCGGATTACTGGGGTTTACTTGGGCGGATTTCTTAACTGAATGTGTAGCAGCATCAGCGCTAGACCGCGTTACGTTGCGAGAGCATTTGCCAATCGGATTTGCAGGGCCTAATTTTTCTCTCGAACAACGTCAAAGATTGATCCGGGAGAAATTAGCCGACCTTTCAACTAATCTCGATTCACAGCATGTATGGAAGCATTTCGCGACTGAGGTCGTATCCAATAACCGACCCGTGTTCGACGATCTGTTGCAGAGTCGTTTATCTTCACCTGTACTGGTTCTTGGGTCACTGGTTAGACGACGGTCCGAGGTGTTGGCATGTCCTGCACCTGACGAAGATCGTTATCTTTTACGTTTCTGTGGGCAAGAAGTAAGTCTGCCTATCGAGGTGGCAGAAGCTGCAGACTTTATCTCAAGAAAGAATGATGAGTTTGCGGTGCGAACTCTGCCTGACTGCTTGGACGAAGAAGGTAAATTATTACTGGTCAGGCGACTTGTCGTTGAAGGCTTGCTTGAGCTTTGTTAATGTCAAACTCAGAACAAGCGTGAGCAAGGCAACTGGTCTAAAGCTTCCCTCAATCCACTCAGTGGAATTCTAAACCGAAGCGTCTCATCGTCAGCAGGGTCGACCAGCTCCATTAACACCTCGCCAGATGCCAAAGCAGCCCTCGTAAATATTGCAACTTGATTCATCCGTATATAAGCCGCTTCATTGTTATTTAAAAGTCTCCAGTACTCGTACTCACTAGCTGGCTTATCATCAAAGCGATACCTGACTAAAATATCGTCATCTTCATCACCGGCGTAGTATGTTTCGAAATCGACTACCACGTTTAAGCCATCTTCCATGCATCGCCAATCCAAGCTGTTGTCATTGTTTTCATCGTAGGAATAGATGAGACTTCTATCCTCGTCAGTGAATTCATCAAGGCGTTCTTGAAAAAAGAACGCTCCTATCCTCGACTGTGACTCGGCCTCTACAGCCAGAATCTTAGGAACAATGGCGACTAACGCCACAAGCACTAAGCTGCTGAAGAATATTTTGGTTTGGCTTTGAATACTCATCGTTTGGATACCTTCTTCCTTGCAATAGAGTCTTGCTACTGACTTCCTAACTCGGTAAATTATCAGCATCGTTCTTTTAAGGTCAAGATCTTTAGAGTTACACTTTGTTGAAAGGATAGAACAATGAAACGATTCTTATTATCTTGTCTCACCATTGGACTGACGATGCTTGCCGCAAGTGCCTTTCGAGGATTCATCTATGGTGGACAGCAAGGCAATCCAGACGCATGGATGGAATTAATTGCGGCTGTGCCAGCTGGCCTCTTGGCTGGACTCCTCCTCTCTCGACTCACAAAAAACTAAAGTCACGCATGTACAGATTCTGGACTGTTCAGCTACTGCGTTTTGTAGTGGTGTTTTTTATCTGTGCGGTACTGATTGCGATTTATTGTTACCCGGGTGGCAATATTCATGATCCAGCACAATCTGGATATTCCATGACGCACAACTTCTTAAGTGATCTTGGCGGCTACGAATCACGTTCTGGTTCCGTAAATTTTCTTTCTGCGTTTTTCTTTAATACATCAATGTTTCTATTTCTTGGCGTAGGCATAGGATTTCTATTGGTCCCACGATTATTTCAAGACGACCCGATGAACTATCGGCTGACTATTGTTGGGTCAATATTTTTCTTGCTTGGGAATGCGTTTTTCGCAGGGGTCGGTCTCACACCACACGATCTCTACCTCGATCTGCACCTCTTCTTCGCGCTGAACGCGTTCAGGCTGTTGATCCCAGGATCGCTTCTGTATCTCATCGTGTTATTACGAAGCCCTGTGAAGAATCACTACGCTCTTGTCACGATGTTTTATTTGGTCAGCACTGTTGCCTATGTTATTTACCAACTAACCAATGGAAGCGTCTTTGACAGTCAAGAGGAAATGGTCAGACAAGCTACGATCCAAAAACTCATTGCCCTAGCGAGTGTTGTGACTATGTTTTCCCTCAGCTTTGCGTTTGCCTCTCAGCTCAAAAATCTAGATCTGTCGTAAGTCTTACAAGTTAATGATCGCGTGCTTCTCCACTGGTCGGTGACCCTGGCGTTGGGAAAACGAGCGTCATGAGCCAAATGAGCCAAGCAATAATCAACGCCAGCATGCCCACACGCATCGCCGTCGCGAGTAACGCGAAATCGAAAACGGGCATCCGAAACTCAATTGGATATTGGCTCAATTGCCCTGCCCGCTCACTCATCCAATGCCAACTTGTGTGAGCGACAAGCGCTGACACAAGAATCGTACCAATCCGCTCGGCGACCGCAAAACGAAACAACACGCCAAGTATCGGCACGATCAGGACCAACACCAGCAGCTGTCCAAGTTCAACGCCTACATTAAACGAGAGCAATGATGTCAGCAGGTGTGACCCTGCAAACTGCAGTGTCTCTTGAAGCGCAAACGAAAATCCAAACCCATGCACAAGGCCAAACCCAAATGTAATCAGCCACCGTCGCTCCAGCTTGACCCCAACAATATTCTCGAACGCCATATACACGATTGACATCGCAATCAACATCTCAACGAGCGGTGGGAACCAGAGCGCGCTGGGAGCTAACCCGAAGGCGGACGCCATCAGTGTGACAGAATGTGCAACGGTAAATGACGTGACAATCGCCACAAGCGGACGAATACGACGAACCGGAATAACAAGACAAACTAGAAACAAGAGATGGTCAATGCCATCAAGAATATGCTCGAACCCGAGTGCCACGAAGCGGAGGGCTGCTTGATGCCATCGGGGATCAAGTCGAACCATCCCAGGATTTCCAGAAAACTCAAACGCACGAACGGTACCTTCTGGAAGGACAAACCGGAGGACCGTGATCGTCCTGAGTCCCAATCTGTCAAACTGTGGATTAATAGAAAAGTTTGACTGGTCGGATTGAATCGTATATTCAAACAACCCATCAACCACAGCTTGCTTCCAAAAGATATCGATGTCCTCCGAAAGCGGAGGCCCTGTCACATGCGCAAGTGCGCCTTCGTACGTGGCAAATGCGTCATTCGATGGAAGCGATGCGCGAACAGCGGACAGTCGCTGGTTCGCAAGAAGAACGTCCCCTTCGTAGACTTCAAGCTGATTCCCGATCCACAGCATGACCGCATCGTGCAGCATCGCGTCGGCTGCACGCACGTCTAAATACCCTGGTCCGCGCGTAGGAAAATTGAAGTCCTGTAAGGTCTCAAGCGGTACCCGAACTAAGACTCGAAGGCGTGTCCCATCCGGTTTCACCAATGCCTGCACAGTCACATCGGCTGGAATTTCATGGGCGGCTTGTTCAGACGGAAATACCAGCATAAAGGCAACAACCAACAAGGTGCTTGTCAGCAAAGACCAGCGATAACTCTTTGCAAGAATAGGAGTCTGACGTCCTGTCAAAAGAACGGGTACCCCGTTGCTGGAAAACACACGGCTACGGAAGAATTGTCGGCGCATTCGAATTGATTGTAAGTATACTTTGGTGCCTATATAGAAGACTTGTGGTATTCCCTGGACCTGGAGGAAGCGAATGAGGCGAAAGAAAAATCTACTCGTGGGATTGTCGTTCCTCGCGCTAATTGTGGCATGCGGCGTAGGTCAAACATTGATTGACGATACTGCAGAAGAGCAACAGGTAGCCAACAGTGACAACCTCGTGCCCATGTTTGAAGTAGATCCGTTTTGGCCGAAACCGTTGCCGGATCATTGGGTGCTCGGATCAACCATTGGTGTTGACGTGGATTCAAGGGATCATGTCTGGATAATTCACCGAAAGGGCTCGCTCAGTGCAACTGAGATTCCAGCCTCCCTCGACCCACCACTTGCCGACACGTGTTGTGCCCCAGCTCCACCAGTACTCGAATTTGATTCTGAGGGCAATGTCGTTGGAAATTGGGGTGGCCCGGGGGATGAATACACCTGGCCAGCATCCAATCACGGAATCACAATCGACCATATTGATAATGTATGGATTGGCGGGAATGGTGAGGGTGACTCGCATGTGCTGAAATTCACTCGTGACGGTCAATTTCTTCTCGAAGTTGGCGCCCCCGGCATGGGCGTTGATAGTAATAGTGACTCGCATTATTCACAAGTAGCTAAGATCAGCATCGATAGCGAAGCAAATGAAGCCTACTTTGCTGATGGCTATGGGAATCGTCGTGTTGCCGTTGTCGATATGAGTACGGGTGTCCTGAAGCGGTTCTGGGGAGCCTACGGCAACAAACCCGATGACAGTGATTTGGGTCTTTACAATCCAGATGCGGCGCCTGCACAACAATTTCGAACCCCTGTGCATTGTGCTGAAGTTTCAAATTCTGGTCTGATTTATGTCTGTGACAGGCGGGGTAATCGAATTCAGGTCTTTGAAAAGGATGGGACTTTCGTCGATGAAGTCTTTATTGCAAAGACAACGTTGGGAGCAGGGGCGGTCTGGGACATCGACTTGTCAAGTGATGACAATCAGCGTTATCTCTATGTCGCTGATGGCGTCAATGAAAAGGTCTACATCATTGAACGCGAGTCTCTTAAATTACTGACTAGCTTCGGTGATGGTGGACGGCAGGCAGGGGCGTTCTACGGGTTGCACAGCATTGCGACCGATTCAAAAGGCAATATCTACACGACTGAAACGTACGAGGGGAAACGACTGCAGAAATTTGTCTATCAAGGGATGGGATCTGTGCCCGCTGGCGCCGAAGGACTTAACAGTCAGGGGTTGCTCTGGCCAAACAAGTAACGTCTCTTTAAGGAATCACTGACACCCTCAACGCAGATCCAACAACAGAGCACTGCGAGCGATGGATACTCATCGTGACTGAATTTGAATTTTACAACTTGTTGCTTTGGCTACAGTTCATCTTCGCCATCGTCACAGCAATCATTCTTATCTTTGTCGTGGCACCTTACGGTCGCCATACGCGTAAAGGCTGGGGGCCAACGTGTCCTGCTGCGCTGAGCTGGGTGATCATGGAACTTCCAGCAGTGCTGTTGTTTGCTTTCTTCTTTTTCACTGGGAAGCATTCCTTTGAACTCGTGCCCCTCGTCTTTCTAGGAATGTGGCAACTCCACTACGTGCATCGCACATTTGTCTTTCCCTTCCGCATGCGTTCAGCGGGTCAACGAATACCTATCCTGATCCTTCTGTTAGCGATCGGTTTTAATACCTTGAACAGTTATATTAACGCTCGGTGGATTGGACACCTGGGGGAATACGAATTTGAGTGGGTCACCAGTGTCCCGTTCCTACTTGGCTCAACTCTGTTCTTGATCGGATGGTGTGGCAATCTACATGCAGACGCTATCTTAAGGAATCTTCGGAAACCAGGTGAAGTTGTCTATCAAATTCCTACTGGTGGACTGTACCGCTTGGTCTCCTCACCCAATTACCTGTACGAAATTCTAGAATGGACCGGCTGGGCCATTGCCACGTGGTCAACCGCTGGGCTGGCTTTTGCTGTTTACACTATCGCCAACCTTGCACCTCGGGCTGCACATCATCACATTTGGTACCGAAGTTATTTTGAGAATTATCCCCGCGAGCGAAAGGCCCTGATTCCCTATCTGTTTTAGCAGTTCTTTGCAGTTAGTTGGCTAATGGGTCTGGGCGTACCTGAAACTTCACAATCCCAGGTTTGACTCCCTTACCACCTTCGATATGCCACGGCGCAGCAGACCCGTAGGTTGCCCAAACGCCACGACCCTTCCACCCAGCCTCGGGATCATCAATACGACCATCAAGACCACGAGTAAAAAATCCCTGCGGATACGGAACACGCATCACGATCCATTCCTTAGTTTCCGGCATCAACGCCAGCAACGAGTCCACTAGACAACAGAATGGCAACAAGTGTCCCTGTCCTCATGACAGCACTGCCGGCCACGCTTTCACAAACAAGGCAACGTCCATAGCTACAATACTGAGGTTAAGTTTTTAGCAACTGTGTCACGTACGCTGGATTGAGCGGGACGCGTCGAGGAACAATCCCTGTTGCATCGTAAAACGCAGCTGCGATCGCTGGTGCTGGTAAAGCGTTCGGTGCTTCGCCCCCCGTACCAAAACCCACACCAGGACGTGCTACTTCCACTGTTTTTATTGTTGGTGTATCTGCCATAGTCGGAATCCGGTAACGACTCCAGTCTGTGCTCGTGACTCGTGCCTCATCAAAGGTCACTTCTTCAGTAAGCGCTTCTCCAAGCCCCATGACAATGCCGCCCTGGATAATCGCTCGCAGATGTCTTGGATTAATAACCTTGCCAAGTTCGACACCTACTGTGAAATTTGTAACCTTCACCTCTCCAGTGCTGAGAGTGACATCAACCTCGGCTATCCCAGCCCAGTACGCATTCTGTCGAATCATGACGGCCACACCACGACCCTGTAACACCCCGGACGATCCTTGCACCGTCTGCTTCGGAGATGATCGAGCTTCCCACTTTGCCGCGTCAGCGGTAACCCGAAGGATGTCAATCATCCGCTCGTCGTTCGTGTGATCAATGCGGTACTGAATAGGATCAGCGCCTGCGGCGGCGGCCGCTTCATTCATTAACGCTTCCAGTACAAAATTCTGCTGACGCTGCCACGGTGTCCGCATAATATTTCCCCGCAGACCCATCTTTGATGACCCCTCTGTACCAATATTTGGCATGCCGTAGGCTCTCTCTAGAACATTCGGGATTTTGTCGTACGGCCAAATCGTTGAAACCCCAGTCTGAACCTTCGGTGTAATGGTGGGCATCTCTGCCAGGATCGCCCCCAGCAAACGAGCATCATTCTCATGTGGCGAGTACCAATCGCTCTGAAAAGCAGTAATCCGACCCTGCTTATCGACAGCGACCGTCGCGTCCGCAACCCACCCTGGCGACAACGTTGACCAAGCGAGATCTTCTTGCAGCGTCCACTGTACGCGTACAGGCTTCCCGACTAATTGCGATAGGATCACTGCATCACCTTCCGCACCGTCACCACCAAACGTGGTCCGACCATATTGCCCTGCCCCCTCGAGCCATCGAATGACAACTTTTTCGACAGGCACACTGAGAGTATTAGCAATCTGGGCACGCAACCCTTGTGACTGTGAGGAGTGTGTCCACACCATCACCGTCCCATCTCGACGGACATCAGCAACCGCTACGTATGGACTAATCGGCGCATGTCGAACACTTGGTTGCTCATACGTTGCTGAGATTGTCTTTGAAGCCCCTTGAAGAGCTGCGGTGACTTTTGTTGCATCTCCTCGACTCCCTGTCGGCTCCCCCCACGCGTGGGCACGAATCGCTTGAGTGAGATTGTCACTGCCAGGCAATCCTTTCCAATCACTCCATTTTGTTGCAGCTGCAACCACTCGTGAAGCAGCGACTGCCTCCCACTCGATTGGTGAAATGACTGCGACAAGATTGTTCTTAATAACAACTTCTGCAGTGGGGAATTTTTCTCGATCGAGTTGCCCCACTGACACCAATGTTGAACCGACCGTGGCCGGGCGCACCATCCGAGCGTGTAACATTCCCGGTAAGTAGAAGTCCCCAGTCCACACTGTTTTACCAGTCACTTTGTCTGGAATCAGCGGCGAAGGATGGGACTTTCCAATGACCGTATAGTCTTCAGGAGCTTTCGTTGGTGGA
>CAYFER010000055.1:0-9725 GCA_964342185.1 uncultured Vicinamibacteraceae bacterium
CCGAGGAGGTAGTGATGGGGATTAGCCGGCGACGATTCATCGTAGGTGTGGGCGGTGTGGCCAGTGCTGGGTTGGTACACAGCAAGATTTTCGCGCGAGAGGAGGCACCCCCAACAGCTGAATTGGCCGGGTTTGATCCGACCGCCCTCAGGGATAGTTTAAATTCAGACGGCGAGTTTCCACTTGTGGCACACGATTGGTCTGCGAAGATCAGGCTAGGCGTTGGGCCGTATGCCTACGACGTCGTGATTGCGGCAGGTCATGTGACGGATGTTGTGGTTGCACAGCCTGACGACGCATGTGCCGTGACACTGGTGGGTTCGATGGAGGCGTGGACTCAAGGGTTTGGTGATCTGGGTCTTGAGGTCGAAGGCGACGACGTTGACCACCGCTGGCCGTATCAGCCAGCGATTCTGCGATTGGCTGCGCTCGTTCGCGGTGCACTCGATGCGCCCGTGGCCGAACGATTGGGTGAAGAAGTCGACCGCGAGTTTGATACGGCGGTGGGTCGGTATGTCTATGTGCGTATTCGAGGGATCCAGTATCGCGTGTATTTTGAAGAAGCCGGCCAAGGTGTTCCGATGGTGCTGCAGCATACGGCCGGTTCGGATAGTCGCCAGTGGCGCCACTTATTAGAAGACCGAGAGTTACAGAAGAAGTTTCGCTTGATTGCGTACGACCTCCCGTTCCATGGTCGGTCATTGCCACCAACCGGCGTTCGGTGGTGGGCCGAGGAGTATCGGCGTGACACGGCATTCCTGATGGATTCGATCGTGGCCATTTCTGACGCCCTCAAGCTGCACCGCCCGATTTATATGGGGTGTTCTGTTGGTGGGTATCTGGCGCCCGATTTAGCGTATTACCATCCGGATAAGTTTCGCGCGGTCATTGGGATTAACTCCGCGATTGCAGGGACCCGCAGTGATGAGATTGATCAACCGTATACCAGTCGATTTAGCCATCCTCGAAACAACAGTCGATATATCGGTTCAAGGATGTACATGATTACGTCGCCGGATGCGCGCGAGGCGTATCGGCGTGAGACCGCTTGGATCTACAGTCAAGGTGGACCGGGTATTTTCGGCGGAGATCTCTATTACTTTAGCGTTGAACACAATCTTATTGGCAAGGCTCACAAGATTGATACTTCGAAGGTCGGTGTGCACCTGTTGAGCGGAGAATATGACCCGACAGCGAAAGGGCCTGGCGAGGAACTGGCGCAGCAAATTAAGGGGGCCACGTACGACGTTGTTGAGGGTGGATCGCATTTTGTGATGAGTGATGACTACCCGCGATTCAGGAGATATCTTGTGCCCGTTCTGGAAGGGATCCACGCGAAGAATTCTGCCACGCAGTGACACAGGTGGACGACCCACAGTAGAGGGGACATCGTGCCAGACGTTGCCTATCGGTGAGATGACGGACTGACAGGAGAAATAAATGCGCAGATTATGGATCGTGCTGGTTGGGTCAGTCGCAACCTTGGGTTTGACTGGGTGTGGAGAGAATGCCGGTCCCGCGGAGTCAAGCTCCTCAGAAATGGTGGAACCCGTTGTTGTCGATGCGGCAGAACAATTCATTGGCGGGTGGTCTCTGGTCAAAATTGAACGGCGGGGTCCAGATGGTGAATTGATAGCCCCTCCGATTGAAGATCGTATGGGCTATCTGATTTATGGTCCAAGTGGTCATATGGGCGTCACGATCATGCCGCCAGGACGAGAGCACTACGCTAAGGGGGAGCCAACGGCGGACGAGGCCCTGGCGGCACTCGCGACGTATACCTCCTATTTCGGTACCTTTACCGTTGACGCCGCTGAGGGATTTGTGACTCACCATGTTGAGGGGCGCTTGAATCCCGGCGGCACGGGGTCTGATTATCAGCGGTTCTACAGGTTTTCGCAGAATAGTTTGACGTTGCAGCCACCGGTGGGCGATGACGGTGTCAAGGCGGAACTAACATGGGAACGTCTTCCCGCGTTGTCAGAAGCGGACCTCACGGAGACCCATCGAAAGTTGTTTGGGTTTTACCGGATTGAATCCGTAACACGCCAGGTTGATGACGGGGAATCAATTCCTGTCGATCAATATGACACGGCGTTCATCATTTACGCGCCATCTGGGCATATGTCGGTGCATCTGATGCGACCGGGGCGTGAACCTTACGCGGCCGCGCAGCCGACGCCGGAAGAAGCGCTTCAGGCTATTCAAACGTACAGCAGCTACTTTGGCCCGTTCAGTCTCCATGAGGATGACGGCTACCTGGTCCATCACAGGATCGGTCATGTGAATCCCAATTCATCCGGTTCGGATGCGCAGCGATTCTACGAACTGACCGATACCCACCTGACGCTTCGGCCACCCGCCCGAACGGATGATCAAGGGCGAATGGCGCAGTCGGCACTTCGGTGGGCTCGACTCCACAACTAGTGTCTCACCTAGTCGGGACGAATTGTTCGTCCTGGCTGGCGACGGACTTTGCACTGAGGGCTGGCCGTATCTCCTCGGTCTGGTCGTGGCCTTCTGAACACCCTCTTTCTCGGAATTACCGGGTGCGATCTATGAATCTCAGCAGATCACTGTCGGTACCGAGGATAAATAGTGTGTCGTTATCCATCGTCTGCTCATAGGTCTCCAGAGATTTAGTAAACGCGTAAAAATCAGCATCGCGGTCGTAGGCCTCTGCGTACACGCCCGTTGCCGTTGCATCGGCTTTACCGCGGAGTTCTTCAGCGATTCGATACGCTTCAGATTGAATTTGAGCCAGTTCTCGTTCTCGCTCGCCATCAATTCTGGCTGCTTCGCCTTGTCCTTCAGACCGGAATTCTTCCGCGATACGCTGCCGTTCGGCGATCATGCGAGCAAAGACGTCTTGCTGTACCTCTTCGACGTAGTTGATCCGCTTCAATCGTAAGTCGAGTAACTCGATACCGAGGTCGGCAGTACGTTGGGCGGCCGTTTCCAAGATCTCTCGCGTGATTTCTTGCCTGCCTTGGTCGAGTGCTTCAAGGATGACCGCCTCTTCTTCGGATTCAATCTGCACGTCGTCCGCGTTTCTATTCGTACTGCGGACGAGTTCGATGAGGTTGTGCCGTGCGACCGCGTTTCTGGTTTCCCCATCGAGAATGTCGTCCAGTCGCGATTGAGCGCCCCGCTCGTCACGAAGTCGCTGAAAGAACAATAAGGGGTCTGTGATCCGCCATCGAGCGTAAGTGTCGACCCAAATGAAACGTCGGTCGCGTGTTGGGACTTGATTGGGGTTGCCGTCCCATTCGAGAAATCTATTTTCAAATACGTTCGTTCGCTGGATGAAAGGTATCTTAAAGTGCAGGCCGGGTGACGTGACGGGTTCGCCGACAGGTTCACCGAACTGAGTGATGATCACCTGTTCCGTTTCGGTCACGGTGTAGGCGGCCTGTCCGAGCAGGAACAGGACACCGAGGAGAACGATAAGTTGTGTTGTTGTTTTGTTATTCATTAGTTTCCTCCAGCAGTTGAATTCGTCCCCGGGCGGGCCGTGGTTCCATCAAGCGACAGTAGCGGGAGAACGCCGGTTGTGTTCTCGTCTACATATAGCTTCCGCCCGACCTTTGGGAGGATACGCTGCATGGTTTCTAGGTAAAGCCGTCGTCGGGTGACTTCTGGGGCTTGACGGTATTCCTCATGAATTGATGTAAATCGTGCCGAATCTCCCTCTGCGCGATTGACGCGGTCGAGCGCGTATCCCTCAGCTTGAAGTACTGCCTGTTCGGCTTCGCCACGGGCACGTGGGATGACCCGATTGAACTCTGCCTGCGCTTCGTTGATCATTCGGTCCCGCTGCTGCTGGGCTTGACTCACTTCATCCCATGATGGCTTGACCGGGTCAGGTGGGTTGACGTCCTGCAAGACGACTTGGTCTATCGCGATACCCATCTCGTATTGATTCGCCAATTCTTGAAGACGAACGCCGACTTGCGCCTCAATGTCCTGACGACCAACGGTTACGACTTCGGTAACTGTCCGGTCACCGACCACTTCTCGCATGACAGCCTCGTTCATGGCGCGGAACGTTTCTTCGAGATTCCGCACTTTGAACAGGTAGAGGTAGGGGTCGTCGACGCGGTACTGGACGATCCACTCAACAACGGCTACGTTGAGGTCACCCGTTAACATGACAGCCTCTCCAGCAAGGTCACGATTTGAATTCGCATAGAGAGTTTGAATGCCTGCCTCAACTGTTCGGAAACCGAACTCTTGCTTAAGTTGACGCTGAACCGGCACCTTGCGCACTTCTTCGACGAAAGGAATCTTGGCTCGTAGACCAGGTTCGGTCGTTCGCACATACTTACCAAATCGAAGCACGACTCCCACCTCCTCGGGTTGTACTTGGTAGAGGGCGTTGAATCCGGCCAAGCCAACGACCAGAGCGGTAATTACTGTCACGAGGCCTCCTCGTGGCAGTTTGGGTAATGACGGTATCTCGACACGTTTAAAATCAATATTCGGCAGGTCTGCCATTTAAACCTCCTCCTTAAAACGAATAGCTGTGTAATGTATCGTAGGGGAATGCACTCTGGCCTTCCACGGTAGTCTCTCTTCACTGAGAACGCAACACGAGTCGTAGTAACACTGGTATCCCGATCGGAAGACTCGTCAAGCTAGAAGAATTGGCGAGATGGCAATGTGTGGCGGTTTTACTTGTGTTTCGGTGGATGTGTAGCTGCTGTGACAAGGTCGGTCGTTAGGTATTAGTCTTCCAATTCCACTCGAGGTCGTTTGAGGTATACAGTGTTCGAGAGTAGGGAGGCCGCCAACGTGACAGTTCGGATGTTAGTTGGTGCGCCCAGCCTAGGAGTGCCAATATGCGTCACGATCTTCGGTGTTGCATTTGTGAGAGTGCCGTCGCGGTTTATCTGTTATTGGGCGCACAACTATCCGTTGATGCTCAAACCGACTTTGTTCCGGTCAGTGATGAGATGCTTCAGAATTAGGCACCGCAGGATTGGTTGAGTTGGCTTCGGACATTAGATAGTTGGGGCTACAGTCCCCTTGGTCAGATTACTCGTGACAATGTTGATGACCTAGAACTAGTTTGGACTCGCGCATTGACATCCGGGAGTCAGCAAGGAACTCCACTCGCGTACGATGGTGTGTTGTACATGCCGAACCCATGCGATGTTACGCAGGAGATTGACGCGGTTACTGGTGATCTGTTGTGGGAATATCGTCGGCCAATTCCTGACGATGTTGGTTACTATATCGGTGGTCTCTTGGACCCCAATCGAAAAATTGCGATTTACGGAACGACGATTATTGATACGGCGAATACGTCGATTCACCTGCGATTAACTCCAGAGCTTCGACCCAGTACGGGTAACAATCTGTTTGTCTTTGCGTTACCGTAACAATCGCCGTTTTGTTGGATTTAGTAAAGGTTGGCAGCGACAGTAGTAGAATGTGACAGTCAGTTACAGTCAAAGGAGGAACATGTCCCGTTTGTTTCGACCAGGCGTCTTTCGTTTTGGATTATCGATGATGGTAACCCTGACCTGCCTTGCGGGTTTGTTTTCGGTGCAGCCGGTGGTGGCTCAAGGAGATCCATTGCAGTTGTATATTCGTGTCGTGGATGGAGAAGGTGCGCCGGTTTTGGATCTGACGGCTGCTGAGGTGGTGGTGCAACAAGGTGGGCAGGCCTGTGAAATCATCGAAATGCAAGGTGAACCGGACGGGATGAAAATTGCTGTTTTGGTCGACACCAACGCACCACCACAGTGGCTGAATCCCTACCGGGATGGTCTCGCTGGATTTTTTGAAGCGCTGCCAGATAATCACGAAGTCGGCATATTTACGATTACGGGGCAAACGACACAGCGCGTCGAGTTCACGCGTGACCACAGTGAACTAACCAATTTTGCAGAAGACATATTTATGGATCCTCGCGCCACGGTGATGTTGGATGGTCTGGCAGAGACATGGCGGACGCGTTTTGACGACGACGACGGGTGGCCGGTAGTCGTGATGATCTTGCATGATGGTCCTGATAGTAGCAGCTTGGGTGGCGACGAGAATCAGCGGACGGTGACCGAGATGATGCAGCGGGGAGCCACCGTCCATACGTTGGTATTTGCCAGTGGTTCTGTTGATCAGCTGACACAGGTGTCCCGCAACGTTGTGCAGAACACGGGCGGTATCCACACGCGCATCCAGGTCGCCAATGCATTAGAGGAAGCTTTGACGGACTTGGGGAATCAGATTAGTGCACACTATGCGAATTTCGGCAACAGCTACCGAGTGGTATTTCAATGCGAAACGGAAGGGGATGTTGGCGTTGGTGTTGGCCGGGCAGCTACGACATTTACGGCATTCGGTAGTCGTCGCGTTGACTAGTTGACCCTACTGTTCTCACGACCCTTTACGGTTGAATCGGGAAGGACAGTGTGCTGGCCAGGAGGACTGCTATTTTTAGTCTCCGGGAGTCCAAATGCGAGATTTGGTACCCGCCATGGCGATCAGGAGTTCGTTGAGACGTTTGACGAAGCCAGCTGGATCGTCAAGTTGTCCGCCTTCGGCCAGTAACGCTTGATCAAACAAAATCTGACTCCATTTTGAGAAGCGTGTTTCATCAGTCTCTTCGTTCAGTCTCTCTACAATCGGATGGCGAGGATTAATTTCCATAACCGGCTGCAACGACGGTGTCCCTTGTCCAGCCTCTTTCAAGATACGTTCAAGGTTGCGACTGATGGCGTGGTCACTAACGAGACAGGCGGGAGAATCCGTCAAGCGAGACGTGACGCGTACGAGTGTGGTTTGATTTCCTAGGGCTTTTTGCATTCGTTCAGTTAACGACGTTAGTTCACTTTCAGTGATCGGTGTTGGGTCAGATTCGTCAGCAAGGGTTCCAAGGTCCAGATTTCCCTGTGCCACTGATTCCAGCTTTTTCCCGTCAAATTCTCCAAGATGCGAGATAACCCACTCGTCCACTCGATGATGGAGGAGCAGTACTTCCAAGCCTTGCTTCTGAAAAATTTCAAGGTGAGGACTGTTTCGGGCTGCGGCGAAACTATCCGCTGTTATGTAGAAAATCTTGTCTTGGTCCGGCTTCATGCGGCCAATATAATCAGTGAGTGACACGTCCTGATCTTCGGTGCTGTTCTGGGTAGAGGCAAAGCGTAGGAGATTGCTGATTCGGTCTCGGTTGGCCGTGTCTTCACCGACGCCTTCTTTCAGCACGCGACCAAATTCTTTCCAAAATGTCGCATAGGTGTCAGGTTTGTTCTTGGCAAGGTCCTCCAGCATGGAGAGCACGCGCTTAACAGCAGCCATACGAATGGCCTGAACATCGGTTGATTGCTGCAACACTTCCCGTGATACGTTCAGCGGCAGGTCGTTTGAATCGACCACGCCACGGATAAACCTAAGGTAGGTTGGCATTAACTGGTCAACGTCTTCCATGATGAAGACACGCCGCACATACAACTTGATACCGTGCCGGTGTTCGCGGTCCCACAGATCAAAGGGTGCGCGACGTGGGATAAACAGAAGCAAGGTGTACTCCAGGCGTCCTTCAGCCTTGACGTGGGTGTGTACGAGTGGTGGTTCTGTGTCATGGACCACATGTTTGTAAAAGTCTTCGTACTGTTCGTCGGTGATGTCAGACTTTGAGCGCGCCCACAATGCCGAGGCTTGGTTGACGGTTTCATGGTCACCAACCCCGTTTTTCATTTGGATCGGAATGGCGATGTGGTCGGAGTAGCGACGCAAGAGTGCGCGTAGCCGTTCGTCCGCCAAGAGGTCGTCCTGGTCTTCGCGGAGGTGGAGAATGATATCCGTGCCGCGTGTCGCTTTGGATGTTGATTCGAGCGAGTAATCACCTTCTCCGGTGCTTTCCCACGTTATAGCTTGATCCGGAGATAAGCCGGCACGTCTCGTGGTCAAGGTCACCCGTTCAGCAACGACAAATGCTGAATAGAAACCCACACCGAATTGTCCGATTAATTGAGCGTCTTTGGTTTGGTCTCCTGTCAGCCGCTGGAGAAATTCGTGTGTGCCGGATTTCGCAATCGTGCCAATATGCTCGATCACTTCCTCGCGGGACATGCCGATCCCGTTGTCACTGACGGTGATGGTCCGCGCCTCTTTGTTATAACTGATCCGTATGGCAAGGTCTTGGTCGTCTTCAAATAGCGTGCTATCAGTCAGTGCTTCAAAACGGAGTTTGTCGCAAGCATCTGAGGCGTTAGACACCAGTTCGCGCAGAAAAATTTCCTTATTTGAATAGACCGAATGAATCATGAGTTTGAGCACTTGATTCGCTTCGGCTTGAAAACCAAATGTTTCTTTGGTCGCTGCGTCGGTCAACTTACTTCTCCTCTATGTTGTGTTTGTTTACTGTCACTAGAATCCTGACATGCCCTGAACCGCGATGAAAGAGAAGCGCCCACGGCGTGTTGCGCGCGAGAGATTTTGAGACGACTACGATAAATGACTACGATGCTGATATTCGTTCCAAGGAAACTAGTTAATCCACTTCTATCTTTCTTCGAGTAGGCGGGAATCCTTTGGGCAATAGTGTCCGATCTTCCTGGCCCAGTCAACGATTGTGACCTCGACAAATGCCGGGTCGGCATCACACAAATCCATACTCGTGTCCGTGAGTTCCCAGGCATCTGGTACAAAATGCCAATTCCATCCCGTGTTGTGGCCTCCGTCACCTTCCGCAACCGGACCGAGAATGTAGAGGTGACGCTTATCCTCAGATTGAGCGAGTTCTTGTCGTGCGGCGATGAGAATATCTGGATCTGAGGTTACTGCCACAAATGAGACAACTTCACCGTCGGTGGTTGGCAGCGTGAAAATAAACTCCGGCTGACCACCACACGCAGTGGTGAGCAGTCCGACAAATAGGCACGCTCGCAAACCATAGCGTCGTTCTTTTTGCATCTGAATGTAATAGACGATACCGCAGTTTGGCGATGCTTGTTTTACAACGGGTCGTAGAGTTTAACGTAAGACCCCGGGAGGGTGTGTGTGATGAACCGATAAGGCTGATAGCTACGGTATAATAAAGGGCTGCGGCACTGATATGTCCCCATCGTCTAGTGGCCCAGGACACCGGGTTTTCATCCCGGCAACAGGGGTTCGATTCCCCTTGGGGACGCCATTTTCCTCACAATGCGTGTGTTGCCGTAAACTAGAAGAATGCCGTCCAACCTCAAGATTATCGTAGGTCGGTCCACTCAAAACGCATCGAGGTGCCCATGTCTTTTCATAAGCCAATCGTATTCGTAGCCGCTCTGCTCGTATTTGTCTCGTCGTTCGTGTCGCAGGAAACTGCTGCGCAGAACTCAACAAACCCATATGCGATCGTCGAAGGGTGGGCAAAGCTGCCCAACGGAAGGGTGATGGGAGCAGTCGGTAAGGCGAAAGTTGACCTTGACGGACGCCATGTCTGGGCAATTATCCGTTGCGATGCCGGGGCTGAGCACTTCGGATCAGAGTGCGTTGATTCAGACCTAGATCCCGTCTTGAAGTTCGATCCCGACGGTAACGTGGTTGAGTCCTTCGGCAGCGGAATGTTTATCTGGCCGCATGGAATTGACGTTGACTCCGACGGCAATGTCTGGGTAACCGACGCCGTGAGTGATAACAATATTCCAGCGGGCGACGATCGAGGCCATCACGTTATCAAATTTAGCTCGACTGGCGAAGTACTCATGACACTTGGCACTCCTGGCGAACAAGGAGAT
>CAYFER010000056.1:0-9644 GCA_964342185.1 uncultured Vicinamibacteraceae bacterium
CTGTGGGTTCTGGAACGATTACCGAGATTATCGAGTAGTTGGTCGAATGGCGACCTTAACTCAAGCAGAGGGTTTCAAGCTGTGCGCGACATTATTATTTTGGCTTGTACCGAGTGTAAACGGCGTAACTACAACACGACGAAGAACAAGCGCAAGATGACTGATCGTCTAGAGATGAAGAAATACTGTCGGTGGTGCCGAAAGCACACACCGCATCGTGAGACGAAATAGTCAGGCGAAGGCCAGTAGCTCAACTGGAAGAGCACCGGTCTCCAAAACCGGGGGTTGGGGGTTCGAGCCCCTCCTGGCCTGCCAGTTTTTGGTTCTACGTTTGTGTGTATGACGTTAAAGAGGGTGCAACGTGAAATCGGCGATGGTGGAACGCGCGCGAGAGACGGTAACCGGTCCAAAGGGAATGTTTGGCTGGTGGGATCGGAGTCGTACCTTTCTTGCGCAAGTAAGAAACGAGATGGAACGTGTGACATGGCCCTCATGGAAAGAGGTCCAAGCGACGACACTGGTTGTTATCGTGACATGTGTGATCTTTGGTCTGTATCTGTGGGGGATCGATTTATTTCTGAATACGGTTACTGGAACGATTTTCAGAACTTTCGGAGCATCATGACCGACGTTGCAACCAAGCAGTGGTACATCGTGCACACCTATTCCGGTTTTGAGAAAAAGGTGTCAGAGTCGTTGCATCAGCGAGTCCAGGCGTATGGTCTTCAGAACGAGATTGGCGAGGTTTTAATTCCAACGGAAGACGTCGTCGAGATGCGCGGTGGGAAGAAGGTCGTCAGTTCGAAGCGATTCTTTCCAGGTTATATCTTAGTTGAGATGATTATGTCCGATGATGCCTGGCATGTGGTGAAAAACACACCAAAGGTCACGGGTTTCGTTGGAGCAGGTGCTAAACCGACACCTCTTACTACGGAGGAAGTCGACCAGGTTCTGCACCAGGTGACAGTCGCGGCGGAGAAACCAAAACCAAAATATACTTTTGAACGTGGTGACCAAGTGCGGATTAATGAAGGACCGTTTACGAGTTTTAATGGGACTGTTGATGATGTCAACATTGATCGAAATACGCTCAAAGTAATGGTCACGATTTTTGGTCGTTCAACGCCTGTAGAGTTGGATTTCCTACAAGTGGAGAAGTTGTAATCGGATGGCAAAGAAGGTAATTGGTCAGGTGAAACTTCAGATCGCAGCTGGCAAGGCGACCCCCGCGCCACCGGTTGGAACCGCTCTCGGTCCTCATGGTGTGAACATCATGGATTTCTGTAAAGCTTTCAATGCGAAAACCGCTGGACAGGACGGATTGATTATTCCGGCCGTGGTAACGGTCTACCAAGATCGGTCATACAGTTTTATTACCAAGACGCCGCCAGCCGCAGTTCTTCTTAAACGAGCGGCGAATATCGCTAAAGGCTCTGGGGAACCGAATCGGACCAAGGTGGGGACGGTGACTCGACAGCAGGTGGAGGAAATAGCTAAGACCAAGATGCCTGACTTAAATGCCGACTCAATTGAAATGGCAGCGCATATCGTTAAGGGAACGGCAAGGTCAATGGGTATCGACGTCGAAGATTGAGCGTTGGAGTTCAAGATCAGTCATGGCAAGAACTGGAAAACAATTTGAGGCTGCGAAAGCCAAGGTTGATGAGAGGCTTTACTCACTTGAAGAAGCGATTCCTCTTGTGCAGAACATTAAGTTCGCGAAGTTTGATGAATCAGTTGAGTTGGCTATTCGCCTTGGAGTTAATCCTAAACATGCAGACCAAATGGTACGCGGCACGGTGGTTCTCCCGCATGGTCTTGGTCGCACGAAACGCGTGGTAGTAATCGCGTCGTCGGAGAAGCAGAAAGAGGCTGAAGCCGCAGGTGCCGATACCGTTGGTGGTGAAGAATTGGTCGATAAGATTCAGAAAGGTTGGATGGATTTTGATTCGGTTGTGGCAACACCAGACATGATGAGATCGGTTGGAAAACTAGGGCGAATGCTTGGACCACGCGGTTTAATGCCAAATCCAAAAACTGGAACGGTGACCGTGGATGTGTCAAAGGCTGTTGAGGAAATCAAAGCCGGAAAAGTTGAATATCGTGTCGATAAGGCAGGCATTGTGCACGTTCCAATCGGAAAAGCTTCGTTTGCAACAGAAAGTCTCCTGGCAAATGCTCAGGCACTAGTCTCTAGTGTCATTAAAGCCAAGCCTGTTGCGGCAAAGGGTAAGTATGTAAAAGGTATGTCTCTGTCGTCGACGATGGGGCCGGGTGTTCGGGTGGACAGCACGAACGTTGAAGTTGTCGACTAGGATTTGATTGAATGGCACTAACTAGAGCGGTTAAAGAAGAGCGTGTCCAAGATCTTGCTGGTAAACTAGTAGATTCCACTAGTGCTATCCTTCTTGATTTTAAGGGTCTTGATGTTCTGCAGGCCACCCAGTTACGTCGCGAAGTGAACGCGGCGCGTGGCAGTTATACGGTCGTGAAGAATCGGGTGGCCATTCGAGCGATAAAAGGAACTCCGTTCGAGTCTTTGGATGGTCATTTCAAAGGGCCAACAGCGATCGCCTGTAGTAACGATGATCCAGTCTTACTCGCCAAGGCCTTGGTTGAATTTTCCAAAGGTGCTTCGGCTCTCTCCGTTAAAGCGGCGATTATTCAGGGTCAGGCAATTCAACCCAACGAGGTGTTAGATCTTGCCGACTTGCCGAGTAAAGAAGAGTTGTACGCCAAATTACTGATGCTTTTACAGGCTCCGGCCAGTCAACTGATTCGTGTGTTGAGTGCAGTCCCAAGAGATTTAGTCAGTGTGTTGAGTCAATTAGAGAAGAAACAAGGCGAATAGATAGAAGAATACAGAAGATAGAACTGACAATGAGAGTAGTCGGTCTATGGCGTTACGTAGATGGCTAGAGCCACGTAATTTCTAGGACTCTTCAGTTGTGTTTTCTGACTATTGAGGTGAAGGAGTAACAATGTCTGACGTGACCCAGGAACAAGTCGTAGATTACATCAAGGGAATATCTGTCCTTGAACTATCTCAGCTCGTCAAAACGCTTGAAGAGGAACTTGGCGTGTCCGCCGCGGCAGCAATGCCGGTTGCAGTAGCTGGTGCCGCTGCGCAAGGTGGAGCCGCAGCGGCGGATGAGGAAAAGACAGAATTTACTGTGACGCTGACTGAGATAGGCGCCAAGAAAATCAATGTTATCAAGGTGGTGCGAGAGGTTACCAGTCTTGGTTTGAAGGAAGCAAAGGATCTGGTTGAGTCGGCACCAAAAGCGATAAAAGAAGATATCGCAAAGGACGAAGCCGAAGCACTCCAGAAGAAGTTTGAAGAAGTCGGCGCGAAGGTTGAGATCAAGTAAGATTCGCGCTGAGTGTGGTGGAGGTAGCTGGTTCATTAGATGCAGACTCTTGCAAGAAAAACCAGACGTACCGACATGGGAAACGGCCAAGGTCGAAACCCAGCGCGGTGATTCGTTGCTACAACTTACGCACGATATTCACTACGACTGAACCCGGTCCAGGACGAGGATATAGCTGTGTACACCTTTCCAAAAAGTGCCGATCGAGAACGTATTAACTTTTCAAAGATCTCTACGACTGTTCCAATTCCGAATCTGATAGAGATTCAAAAGAGGTCGTACGAGCGGTTTTTGCAGATGAACCGTCTCGCAAACGAACGAGAAGACGCCGGCTTACAGTCAGTCTTTAAGTCAGTGTTTCCGATTAGCGACTTCAGAGAGAACTCGTCGCTTGAGTTTATTGAGTATTCGATTGGTAATTGGGAGTGCAAGTGCGGACGTTTGACAGGTCTTCAGAACCTTCGCCAGGCATGTGTTGGGTGCGACACACTTTTAGAGGTCAACCCACTAGGAGATCATCAGGTTGTTTGCTCTTCATGCGGTAAGTCTAATGAGGCCCGCGGTGTGGTTTGTGATGTGTGCAATACCACGGTGAATATGAAACTCAAGTACGACGTTGAGGAGTGTCAAGAGCGAGGCATGACCTATTCTGTGCCGCTCAAGGTTTCAATCCGATTGGTTGTTTGGAATAAGGATCCAGACACCGGGGTAAAAACTATTCGCGACATCAAAGAGCAGGAAGTCTACTTCGGCGACATTCCATTGATGACTGCGAATGGCACATTCATCATCAATGGAACCGAACGTGTGATCGTGTCTCAATTGCATCGATCGCCAGGGGCTTTTTTTCATTCCGAAGACAAAGCAGCGTTTGTTGCACAGATCATTCCTTATCGCGGTTCTTGGGTTGAATTTGAATACGACTCAAAGAACCTCTTATATGTTCGTATCGATCGAAAGCGAAAATTTTTGGCATCAGTGTTTCTTCGTGCTCTTGGGTTACGTAGCGCCGACGAGATCATAAAGGCCTTCCATCCAGTTGAGCGAATCTCTATTAAGAAAGGAACACTCCACTGGGCTGTGAGTGACAGTTTGGTTGGGCGTCGAGCCGGCAAAGACTTCAAGATTCCAAAATCTGATATTACGGTGCATAAGGGTAGGCAGATCACGAAGGCAGCGATTACTGCCTTGCTTCAAACCAAGATAAATTCAGTGGAGGTGTCTGACACGGAACTTGAGGGTGCATTTTCTTCGACTGACGTTGTCGACCCGGAGACTGGAGAAGTTGTTCTCGAAGCCAATGAGGAGGTTACGCCTCGCACTATTTCAATGGTTCAGGAAAAGAAAATTAACGAATTGGAAGTTTTCTTTCCAGAACGTGACCAAGCGGGCCCGATAATCTCTGAAACGCTCCGAAAGGACCCCATTCGAACTCACGAAGAATCTCTAGTTGAAATTTACCGAAGACTTCGGCCGGGTGACCCACCCACTCTTGAGAGTTCGAGATCTCTCTTTGAGAGCATGTTTTTCAATCGGCAGAAATATGATTTTTCGAGAGTAGGTCGATTAAAACTGAATACAAAACTCGACCTTGAGACTTCTCTCGATGAAAAAATATTGCGCCCACAGGATTTTTACGAGGTTATCGGCTATTTACTGAAGCTTCGCCGGAATCCGGCCAACGTCGACGATATTGATCACCTTGGGAACCGTCGCGTGCGGTCAGTGGGTGAACTTTTAGAGAACCAATTTCGGATTGGTCTGGTTCGTATGGAACGGGCAATTAAGGAAAAGATGTCCGTGTATCAAGAGATGGCAACCGCTATGCCGCACGATTTGATTAATGCTAAACCGGTCATGGCGGCCATTCGTGAGTTTTTCGGATCATCTCAATTGTCGCAATTTATGGACCAGACGAATCCCTTGTCTGAGATCACTCATAAGCGACGCTTGTCCGCGTTGGGTCCTGGTGGTTTGTCTAGGGAGCGAGCTGGATTCGAGGTACGAGATGTCCACCCGACGCATTACGGCCGTATATGTCCAATTGAGACACCAGAAGGTCCGAATATTGGTCTCATCTCATCATTGTCTTGTTATGCGCGCATAAATGAGTTCGGGTTTATCGAGTCACCATATCGGCGAGTTCAAGATGGTCGGGCGGTTGATTTCGTTAGAGTTGTTAACTCCGGTGGTACAAAACTAAAGGCGGGGCAGATTGTTAGCGCAGAGAAAGCTAAAGCAGAGAACGAAGCGATTAAGACTAAGAAAAGGAAACTTCCGGCTGATCTTGAACCACATTCGTTTTATCTTTCGGCCTGGGAAGAAGACCGATATCTGATTGCCCAAGCTAATGCGAGATTAGATGAGGACGGTAGTCTGATTGATGAACGAATCAATTGTCGTCAGGCCGGTGATTTCTTATTGGCACCAAGAGATAAAGTTGAGTTTATAGACGTTTCGCCCAAGCAGCTGGTTTCCGTGGCTGCCTCGCTCGTGCCGTTTCTTGAGAATGATGATGCCAATCGCGCCTTGATGGGCTCTAATATGCAACGGCAGGCCGTCCCACTCCTGCGTGCACGAGCACCATTTGTCGGTACGGGTATGGAGTTCATCACGGCGCGAGATTCTGGTGCCGTGGTAGTAGCTCGACGGGGTGGAACTCTAGACTATGTCGATTCGCAGCGGGTCGTAGTGCGAGTGGAGGGTGACGATCCTGAGCTTGATAAGTCCAAAGATTTGGGTGCTGATATTTACAACTTGACCAAGTTTCGTCGTTCAAACCAAAACACCTGTATTAATCAAAAACCGATCGTCCACGTCGGCCAGAAAGTGACCAAGGGGCAGGTATTGGCGGACGGACCGAGCACAGAAGTAGGTGAGTTGGCGCTCGGGCAAAATGTGTTGGTAGCTTTTATGCCGTGGCGCGGCTATAACTTCGAGGATGCCATCTTGGTTTCGGAGCGTCTCGTTAAAGACGATTACTACACCTCGATTCATATTGAAGAATTCGACATAGAGTCGCGTGATACCAAGCTGGGTCCGGAAGAGATTACTCGAGATATTCCAAATGTTTCTGAGGGATTTCTTAAGGATCTTGATGAAAGCGGCATCATTCGTATCGGGGCGTATGTGAAACCTGGAGACATTTTGGTCGGAAAGGTTACGCCAAAGGGCGAGACTCAGCTGTCTCCGGAAGAGAAATTGCTCCGTGCCATCTTTGGTGAAAAGGCTGGCGATGTACGTGATGCGTCGTTACTTTGTCCACCCGGTATCGAAGGAATAGTTGTTGGCGTGAAGATCTTTTCGCGGAAGGGCATTGAGAAGGACGAACGAGCAAAATCGATCGAAGCTGAAGAGCTCGAGATGATGGAGAAAAACCTCGAAGATGAGGTACGTATCCTGCACGATGAAGTTAAGAAACGATTAACGGGAATGGTTGAAGGCCAGAAACTAACTCGTGACCTGTTTAATGAATACGGCACTGAGAAATTGTTGGCCAAAGGAACGATTGTCACGCAGGATGTGATTTCTGGATTGACCTATGCTGATCTAGCTAGAGTTCGCGTTGGCAGTGAAAGTTCCAAACTTCAAAGCGATTTGCGAAGTCTCGAAGAACGAACCGCACGACAAGTAGATGTGATTAGGCAATTGTTCGAAGACAAGAAGGAAAAGGTTCGGCGTGGTGATGAGCTGCCACCTGGCGTGATCAAACTGGTTAAGGTTTATGTTGCAATGAAGCGAAAATTGTCTGTCGGTGACAAGATGGCCGGTCGGCATGGTAATAAAGGTGTGATAGCGCGCGTTTTACCAGAGGAAGACATGCCGCATCTCCCTGATGGTACTCCGGTTGAGATCGTTCTGAATCCGCTTGGGGTTCCGTCTCGGATGAATGTAGGCCAGATTCTTGAGACTCATTTAGGATGGGCTGCGCAGGCTTTGGGACTGTATTTTGCAACACCTGTTTTTGATGGAGCGAAGGAGCCAGAAATTAAAACTTGGCTCGAGAAAGCAGGTTTGCCTTCGAGTGGTAAAACCGTTCTTTACGACGGAATGACTGGAGACCAGTTCGAGCAAGAGGTCACTGTTGGTTACATCTACATGCTGAAGTTGTCCCATCTTGTCGACGACAAACTCCATGCGCGTTCGATCGGCCCTTATTCGTTGATCACTCAGCAGCCTCTGGGTGGAAAGGCTCAGTTTGGAGGGCAGAGATTCGGGGAGATGGAGGTATGGGCTCTCGAAGCGTACGGCGCTGCCCATATCCTTCAAGAGCTGCTGACAGCCAAGTCGGACGATGTGACGGGGAGAGCGAAGATCTATGAGGCGATTGTTAAAGGAGATGCATCTTTTACCCCGGGTCTTCCAGAATCATTTAATGTACTTATTCGCGAGTTACAAGCGCTCTGTCTGGACGTCGACCTAATTAGATCAAAAAAGCCAATAGAAGAACCCATTGAGTCGGAGGTGGAAACCGAAGACATGCCAACCCTCGAAGATGTTCTTCCAGAGAAATCGTAAGGGCTGATTGAAAGGAACTCCATGCGACCCAGTTATTCTGACCGGAGCTCATTGACCGTTGATTTTGATGCAATACGGATCAGTCTTGCCTCGCCTGAGAAGATCTTGTCTTGGTCTCATGGCGAAGTGACCAAGCCAGAAACGATTAACTACCGCACATTTAAGCCCGAGCGTGACGGCTTGTTTTGCGCAAAGATTTTTGGCCCAGTTACAGACTGGGAATGTCTTTGTGGCAAGTACAAGCGGATGAAACATCGGGGAGTGATCTGCGACAAGTGTAGTGTAGAGGTGACGCAGTCTAAGGTTCGGCGTGAACGATTAGGGCATATAACTCTGGCGACTCCGGTAAGTCATGTATGGTTTTTTAAGGGTTTGCCGAGTCGGATCGGTCATCTTCTTGATATCTCTTTGAGAGAGTTGGAACGGGTCCTCTATTTTGAAGCTTACGTAGTCATTGATCCCGGTGATACTGAATTCAAAGATAATCAGCTTTTGACTGGGGAGCAGTATCGCAAAGCCCGAGAGGAGTACGGTTCAAAATTTTCTGCCCAAATGGGTGCGGAGGCAATTAAAGAATTGCTCAAGCGGGCCCGCATCGACGATTTGTCTGAAGAGCTTCGGGCAAAAATGCGATCCGAAACGTCAAATCAGAAGAAATTGAAGTATGCGAAACGCTTAAAGGTTGTTGATTCATTTCGTCGATCGACCAACCGTCCGGAATGGATGATTCTTGATGTAATTCCCGTGATTCCACCGGAACTTCGTCCGCTTGTACCGCTTGATGGAGGCAGATTTGCAACATCCGACCTCAACGATTTATATCGTCGGGTGATCAATCGAAACAATAGGCTCAAGAAATTGATGGAACTTCGTGCACCTGATGTCATTATTCGCAATGAAAAGCGAATGCTTCAGGAAGCCGTGGACGCACTGTTTGATAATGGTCGCCGGGGGCGTGTGTTGCGAGGAGCAAACAATCGACCTCTTAAGTCATTATCCGACACGCTCAAAGGTAAGCAGGGCCGATTCAGGCAGAATCTCTTGGGTAAGAGGGTCGACTATTCGGGCCGTTCGGTGATTGTCGTAGGTCCTGAATTGCAGCTACATCAATGCGGGTTGCCTAAGAAGATGGCCCTTGAGCTATTCAAGCCATTTATTTACAACAGATTAGAGGATCAGGGCTTGGTTGCCACTATCAAACAAGCCAAGGAGATGGTTGAACAACACGAACCGGTAGTGTGGGACATCTTGGAGGAGGTTATCCGCGAACATCCAGTGTTGCTCAATCGGGCTCCGACACTTCATCGCTTGGGAATCCAGGCTTTCGAACCGATCCTAGTAGAAGGGAAGGCCATTCGGATTCATCCACTGGTCTGCACGGCATTTAATGCGGACTTTGACGGTGATCAGATGGCTGTACATGTGCCGTTAGGGCCTGAAGCGCAGATTGAGGCTTCGGTTCTAATGATGTCGTCGAACAACATCATGTCACCGGCGAATGGTGCGCCAATTGCTGTTCCGTCCCAAGATATTGTGTTGGGTTGTTATTACTTGACCAAGGCCAAGTCCGGGGCAAAAGGAGAGGGACGGGTATTTGGATCCAAAGATGAAGTCCTTCTTGCCTTAGATTCTGGTGACGTCGAAACTTTAACACCGATTCGGATTCGTCTGACTGGGGATTTTATGGACCTGACAGTTGGGCGTGACGATCAGGATGTTCTTCACAGCTCAGTTGAAAAACTCGACCGGAAGATT
>CAYFER010000057.1:0-2537 GCA_964342185.1 uncultured Vicinamibacteraceae bacterium
AGCTCGATACTGTTGTTTGGCCCAGTGTGTTGATAGACCGCGGCGACACGATCAATTTTCGATTGTGGCACGTTGTAGTGGGTATCCTCCATGCCGCGTAATGAGCGTGACCGTACCGGCCAGCTGATTGCTATCGATATATCGCTGCATGGTGGAATCAATCCGCTGGAGGCGGTCCGATGACATTCCGACGTCTTCGGGTTCAGACCTTGGCAGATCCACGAGACCAACGCTTTTGAGATCATCGGTCGGGAGCACGATGGTCAAGATGGCGACGATGGCTGAAATGGCGAGAACTGGTCTTTTGGATTGGTGGGAGCGCATTGATTCTCCTTGCTAGTGCGACGGCCGCGTTATATGACCGATCGATTATGAGGGGGAGTCGATATAATTCGAGACATTCGGTTTCGAATGAGATGATGTTTCGCACTGGAAACTAGGGAGGCTTCATGACGAGCAGAAAGCTGCAGGTGACAACGTTTGGAGTCGGCGTAAGTTTGTTGGCGATGACCTTATATGGGTGCGACGTCGAAACGCAGGCCGATGAGCGCATGGAGACGGAAGCGGATTATTTACGTGCGATGGATGAGTTATCGAATTGGGGCCGATGGGGTGCGGACGACGAGCTAGGTGCGGCCAATCTAATTACGCCTGAGAAACGGTTGCAGGCGGCGGCACTTGTCCAAGACGGCGTCAGTGTTTCCTTGGCGCACGACATCGTCCAAGAAGAAGCGATTGATGCCACAACAATCCTCAACCGGGAAGTGCTACGTGCGACAGAAACCGGAGCTTCAGACCAGCTCCAATATACCGGTAGCTACCACGGTGTGATTCATAGTCATTTGGATGCTCTCGATTGCCATATTATGGTCGATGGCAAGGGCTATAACGGGGTTTCACTAGAGGAGATCGAGGCTGCGGGTGGGTGTCCCAGAGGTAGCATTCACGCGCTTAGAGATGGCATCGTGACTCGCGGTATTCTGTTTGATGCCACACTGCTACCTGGGAAGGCCACCGCCGATGGATGGCTTGAACCAGGCACCGCGATTCGGAAAGCAGATTTGGAGGCTTTGGAGGAGATTCAAGGGGTGTACGTGGAGCCAGGAGACGTGATTTTACTCCACACTGGGCGGTGGAAACGCCGGGCGTCTCTGGGACCGTGGGACTCGTCTGAGGGGGTAGCTGGTTACCACGCAGACGTCGCCTATTTTCTGAAGGAACGAGGCGTCTCCTTTATTGGCCATGACATGTGGAATGACGTGTTTCCCCACGAATTTTCTGATGATGTACGGTTGCCACTGCACCGCCTCGCTCTGGTATCGCTCGGAGTTGGAATCTTTGATAACCTTGATTTCGGCGATGTGGCGGAAGTTGCGCGCCGTCTCGGACGTTACGAATTTCTCTTTGTGGCGGCACCACTTCGGATTGAAATGGGGATGGGGTCGCCGTTGAACCCAATCGCTACTTTCTAACGAAGGGAAATTTGTTGGGGTGCCGGCGAACCACGGCTAATAATCCGAGTTCGGCCAGAGTTCAAGATGCTTTGCCGCGATGGCGTCATTAAGGAGAGGAGAATCCCATGGCCGCACAATATTCGGCTGGCGTAATGAAGGTTAGGGTTTTTGCTGGTGCAATTTTTTTAATCTTGGTTTTTGTTCAAGTGTGGGGCACCGCAGAACAGACGGAGACCCGTATCTACAATACCGTCAAAGAGAAGTTGATGAAGGGTGAAAAGGTGGTTGGTGGAACCGTGGCTACCCCCGACCCCGACATTTATTGCGCAATGGCAAATTCTGGTTACGATTTTCTGTGGATTGAGATGCAGCACAGTCCGTTGAGCTATCAGGATGTAGCGCGAATGATTTGGGCCTGCCGAGACGCACCAGCCATTCCCTTTATTAGAGTCCCTGATGCTTCAGAGGGTGCCATCCAAAAGGCAACCGATATCGGAGCTCTCGGTATCATCGTTCCTATGGTGTTTGATGCTGAGAAGATGGAGCAGGCGGTCCAGTTTGCGAAGTTTCCACCAGCGGGCCGCCGGAGTCAGGGCGGTGGTCAGTACGGCGCGTTATGGGGAAGAGATTACCGTGCGACTTTCAATGATAACGTAGTCATCGTCGCGATGATTGAAGCCCCCGTCGGCCCAGCTGAAGCGGCCGCGATTGCCTCCGTGCCAGGCGTCGACGTGGTTTTTGCCGCTAGTTCCGACATCCGAAGTTTTTCCGGCCACAATCAAGGTGAGCCAGAATACGAAGAGATCATTACCTATCTCAAAGACGAAACACTTGGTGCGGGCCGAAAGTTGGGTGGACCCCAGGCGTGGATGGATCGGGAGGGCTTCTCATTTTTCCAGGGATCCAGCACAACTGCCTTAATCAGGTTGGGCGCGCGAACCTCTCTTGAGAATGCACCCACCGGTGTGGCGCCTATTGAAGGAGCCCCTGCGCGGTAAGGAGAGATGAAACAAGTAGTGGTGGATTGGTTCGGCCGGCTTTTCCCAAGGATTGCAACTGGTGTTGTTGCGATGTGTGTTGTTG
>CAYFER010000057.1:2637-9130 GCA_964342185.1 uncultured Vicinamibacteraceae bacterium
GTGTTGTTGCGATGTGTGTTGTTGGGTGCGGCCAACCCTCAGCGACAGAAGTTGACGTATTGGTGCAAGAGAGTGCTGGACCAGCGAATATTGTCTGGATAGTTGTTGACCAGCTAGCTGACGGTGAAGATGTCGACTACGAGACGGTGCTGAGGGAAGGGGTGCGCGTGCCCACCGAACCGGCCCAGGGGACATCTGCGTCAGTTCATTCTGCCCTGCTGACAGGGCTTCACCCGGCTATTTTTTCTGGCGGCGATAGCTACATGGCGGCCTCGTTGCCGGTGGGTGTCACAACACTTCCTGAGCAATTGCGCCGGGCGGATTACTATACCAGTCGTTCTGGACCGGCGCTCCACAACTTGTCGCTGGATTCGTTCGAATCAGGTCGCGTGTATCAAGCCGCGGAAGAGTATCAGACTGGGTTGTTGGGTGCCTGGGATGTCGCTGGTTCGGACGTGGATTGGCAGGGACGAGACTTCGATTGGGATCTCCCATGCACGGTTGCCTTCGGTTGCGATCGTTCCGTTTCAAGTGGCCCTCGTCCGTTTTTTAGCGTTTTTAACATGCGGGCGTTGGATGAGGCGTCGCTGAGTCGTACTGTGACGGACATTCTGACGGCTTTGGAAACTGATGGGTCGGTTGACAACACAGCGGTGTTTCTGATGGTGCTTGGTGAAGAGACGCTTGACCTGGTCGTGCGCTGGCCAAAGTGGTTACAGGCGTTTGACGCGGCCGTGATGGCTAGAGACGTCAATGTTGTTGACTTAGCGCCGACGGTGCTTGCGCTCGCAGAAGTGGCGGTGCCACCGTACATGGACGGCCAGCCAGTGGGTGACAGTTTAATGAGTGCTTACTCGAAGCAATCCTCCAAAGAACTAGGTATTTCGCCGAATGTGGTACCGAGCACATGGCCTGATGCGCATCCACCAACTGCTGCTGTTCCAGAAGCTTATCCCCAAGGGGGGTTGTTTCATGTTGCACCCAGGGTTGAGTTGTCATGTGCGACTGAAGGGGCCACGATTATTTACACGACTGAACGGATGGACCCGTTCTATTGGCGACTTTACAAAGGTCCGTTTCGGATGCGTTTTTGGACGCTCAGAGCTAAATGTGGACGGCTGGGCTATTTGGACAGTAACGTCAGTACGTATGACTTTGATATTGAGTAGCGTGGGCAGAGTCGACAATGCAAACTTCTTTAAGCGCTATTTCGTAGCCGATGAATTACAGACTGCTACTCGTAGGCATGGCTATCGGTCTTGTTTGGCTGGCCGGCCCCATTCTGGTTGATGCACAATCAGGACGTTCAATTTGGGACGGTGTCTACACAGCGGAGCAAGCGGATCAAGGGGCACACCTGTATGAAACGTGGTGTGCCGAGTGCCATGGGGGTGAACTTGAGGGTGGCGAAACGGCGCCAGCGCTTCTCGGTGGTGAGTTTATGTGGGCGTGGAATGGTCTCTCGGTGGGCGACTTGTTTGAGCGGTTACGGATTTCAATGCCGGAGGGAAATCCGTCTGATATGAGTCGGTCAGAAAAGGCCGATGTGTTGGCGTTTCTACTTTTCAGAAATGATGTGCCATCGGGAGACGAGGTGCTGGTAGACCGGACAGCCAGGCTCAGAGCGATTGCCTTCGCTGCAATGCGTCCTTAGTTCGGAACACGACAGTTTGTGGGATTCGTCTTACAGCAGAAGTATTACGATTGTGAGACCGGTTGCCAATTGCCACCAGAGTTGTGTTCGGTCCTTAAGAACAAGTGTTCCCATACAGAGTAATCCTGCCGCGGCGGCCAGAAATAGCCAGTAGAGTTCTGTGAACACGTCTTCCTGTTGAAACACCTGTGCCCGCTGTTGGATGTCAGACAGAATCTTCAGTGCGATCACCTCGTCACGCTCTGTTCCCAACTCAAAGTATTGACCACCGCCGGCCTCCGCAATGGCACGAAGCGAACGTCGATCCAGCGTCGAATGTATGGGTATCGGCGGCTGTTGGTATGGCTGTGGCGGAAGGTCGGGAATCAAGCCACCTGCAGTTGTACCCACTCCTACCACGTAGACACGGACACCGCGGGAACGGGCGAGTTCGAGTGATTGTTCGACTTCACCACTCCAATCTTGACCGTCAGACACAACGACGAAAGCCTTGGCGCTACGCCGCTCTCCATAGAGTTCCTCATCTAGGTCGATCATCTTGATTCCCCAAGCCATTCCTTCCTCAATATTGGTGTCCCAACTGGTGTCGTCTTGGAGGCGGAATGGTGGTTCGGCGTTCAGATGATCAAGAAAAAAGAAAAACGCGTTTGGATCGCGCGTAAGTCGAACTTGAGGTGCTGGACGGTATGCAAATAATGCCAGTGCGACACGCTCATTACTCCAGCTGAGCGTTTCGGCGAACGTTCGTAACCAGGCGGTTGATCGTTGCCACCGGTCCGGCAACACGTCGTCCACACGCATAGAGGTTGACCCATCCTGGAGGATGACGAAATCAATGCCGGCACTGCGAATCGTATGGACCAGCGCTTGAGGTCTTGCGAGAGCAATGATTACGAGGGTCAACGCCAGAATCACAGACAACCAGAAGGACAACTCGCCTGCAAACGGATAGCGTTCTTCCACTGGTACGACTCGAGTTTTGGTGTACAACCGAATAGCGACCCGTCGCTTGTACAGCTGCCAAATCCAGGTAACTAGGAAGATGGATGGGATAATTAGTAACCACAAGAACTCAGGCGCCAGAAATTGGATCGATCTAGAAAACATCAGTTCAGGTCAACCCCTTCTTCGTAGTGGCGCGTCTGACCCAAGCGTTGGTTCATCGCTCGCTTCGCGGTCCAGCATGTCGGTTGGGACGTATACCTTCATTTCATTGATGTCCTCCATATCCATCTCCTCGTTGTTTCCTGGTCGACCAAGAGGCGTACGGGGACCACGGTCCTGGACTTCGGCTCCGGCGGCGAGATTATTACGAAGCCGAACAAGATACTCGTAGTTGAAGGCAGCGTGACGGTCGCCATCAGTGTGTTGGAGGACTTGCAAGTGAATATTGATCGCTCGGTCGAGTTCGCCAAGTAAAACTCGCCGGTCGCCGTTAGCGGTTGCTTCTCCGTTACGGACATACGCATTTGCGAGAATTAATTGGAGCGTCAGGTTCTCTCGAATGTCCGGTTCTCCCACATCGGGATATGCGGTTACAAGAGCGCCGTATTCCCGCCGCCAATAGCGGACCGATGCTCGACGGCTTTCGATTTCGCGTCGGGTGTCTTGCAGCAACCATGGCATGGGTTCTGTGAAACGAAGTTGCTCGGACAGTGCGTCAAAAACCTGTGCTGCTCGATTGAGATCAAGTGTCGCTACGTGACGTTGACCCTCAGCCACCTGACGTTGGATGACCGCTCCTGCAAAAATGGTAATTCCGACTAATGCCAAGAAGACAGCAGTGAACAGATGGCGCACGACAGTTTTCATAGCATTTTCTCCGCACGTAAAATCTGACTTGGCGACACGGCACGTGACATGCTCCGACTCACGGGAATCTCCGAAATTGTCTAAAACTCAATACTAGGGCTAATGCCATTGACCAAAAACCGATCGCCACCAGTGCAAACGGTGAGAATTCTGGGTGACGAGTAACATACTGTTGAACTTTGATTTGACCAGGAGTCAATCGGTCTATCTCCTCAATGGCCTCGATGATGGCGTTCTCATTGGCGGCGGGAAAAAATTTTCCGCCGGTCCGTTCAACCGCCAGTTTCCAGGTGATATCTGGTAGCAGGTCGCCAAGCTCTTGGTTATAGCTCGTCCGAATAAAATAAACAGGGATGTCATTGTCCGCAGCTTGTTGCAAGATGTCATCGAGGGACAAGTCTTCGTACACGGCGTGGGTATCCTGACCGTCACTGAAAATGACCATGAGATTGCCCGTGGCACGCAGAAAATTGAAGGTTTCAAACATCTGAACCCCTCGATTAATTGCTTCCATGATGAGCGTGCCGTGATCTGGAAACCGGTCATATTCTTCCGGAGTTCCGATTAACCCCATGCTCAGTAAAACGTTTTCATAATCGTTAGTGAACGGCGTTACGATGTAGGCCTGACTACCAAATTGCACCAGTGACACTAGATCGTGGTACGGTCCTTCCATTCGTCGGCGCACGAAATATTCAGCCGCCGCGACATTTGCAAGAAATGTATTGCCTGCCCGCAGTCGTTCGGTGGAGAACGCTGTGTCCATGCTAAGTGACGCGTCGATTAGGATGGTAATGCGGTGTCCCGGAGATGTTTGTTCTTCTTGGATCAGCGCGGCTTGTGGCGCAGCCAGTGCGACAAAGAAAAAGGGAAGTCCTCCCAAGAACAAGACGAAGGCTCCATGACGAAGGACGGCTAACGAGAGTACTGATGCTGCCCGACGTCGGTGTGGAGGGAGCGCCGGAACAGAAACGTCGGTTCGTCCGGGGTGTCTGGTGCGGACGTAACGGAGAACCAGCATGCCTATCACCGCGAGCAGAAGCACTACAATACCTAGAGTGGCCTCTTGCCCGCGAACGTAATTCAACTCTTCCCGCAAAGGGTTTCCAACCCTTTCGAACACTCTTTGAATGCTGCCAATGAACTGTTGGATTTCGATCATTGGCGATACCGCCAGTGTTGAATCGATTCAATGAAACGAGTCATGTGTTGGACTGGTGTTAACGTGCGAAAACGGAGTGGGCGAATCGCAGCGATAGTTTGATCCAGCTCAGTCGTCATCTGAGCAGTCGGAATGTCATCGTTCCTCGCGTACCGAACGACCGTGAATGCGTTGAGTGCTTCCCTGAGAATTTCCAGGCAGTCCAATTTGGGGTCATCTGATTTTATGTGCCGGCGAGATTCGACCGCCTTTGCGATTGTGGCCTTGGTGATTGCTGAAGAGACCGCCGTCGTCTTACGCCGCCAAAGACTGCTTTCGACTCTTAGTTGCCCGTCACGGTGACTTTGCGTCGATCCGATCTGAGTCTGCACGATTGGAGAGGCTAGGGCGACGGCGCTGGCCACTCTCAGGGCAGTCAAGGTTCGGCTTACCAATTCTGGATTCCAGCCGTTTTCTAAAACTGCTTTTTGTAGGGCTGTGAGTTCGTTTAAAACGCTTCGGATAACCACTGACGGTGCCAGCAATTTCTGCTCTTTAGGTCCTGCACCTCGCCACACCCGGCGCAGTTGGACTAGCGCGAGCATTAAGAACCCGATTGCGACTAAACCAAATGCTCCAGCGACCAACATTACTAGATCTGCCCGAAACCCTGTTTCGTCAGAAGCGTTAAAGGCTTCAACGCTTGGTTCGAGAATGTCCTCAGCATTGTCTGGGACCAGCGAAACGATCCGTATGGTATGTGGCGGCAATGTGTATCGAAGTTCACGACCTGGAAGAGTTGAACCTTCTCCTAAAGTTCGCTCGATGTGATACTGAAGTTCAAGGGCAGGAATTTTTACATCCTGACCAAAGAATTCTTCGTCGATGATCCGTAACCTGTACTGGTACTGGAAGTATCGCCACGGGCCATCACGAACATCTGTGAAGCGTTGTCCTTCAATAACTTCAAATGGAGATACATCGATTGTTTCCGGAGCAAGAGCTACCTCGTTTGGCACGGTGGTCGCCGTGTCGGTTTCCACGACGGCACAGGTGACTAACATGGCGAAAGGTTCACCAATGATCGTTGATTGAACAGCTATATCGCGCCAGCATTGAAGAGCATCGAGTTGGACTTCTTCAAGTTCGGGAGACTGACCTGCATAAAAAACCTGACTGGTCGGTCCGACGAGGCACACTAATATGGTCAGCAGCTGGCGTAATGTCATCGTCTTCGCACTCGTCGCTGGGCCAGAAAATTGGCTAGCTCTTCGTGTTCATTATCCGGTTTGACACGTACTACCTCCAATCCGGTGTCGGTAGCTAGTCCGATTACTGCGTCTTGCCACTCACTTATTTCTTGGGCGAGTCGATCAAGTTCTCGTGCCGACAGAAGACGAGTCTGTTGAGTTTCGACGTCGTAAGTTTCGACCCAGCCCGCCGAGAGAGTCGGAAGTTTGTACACAAACGTACAGTCGATTAACACCAGAAACACGTCATGGACAGTCCCTAGTTGCCCCAGTTCTTGAATCATGTTCGAGGCATCGGGAAGCAAGAAATCTGATATGACAGGAACGAGCGACCGGTGACGCATTAGGCCAATCAGGCTAGCGGGCGTATCGGCGTGATTGTGTTCGGTTGCAAACACCTCTTTTTGATACGTTTCGATGCAGTGAATGGCGTGATTTTTTCCTGCCCGGGGGCGGACTGCCAAGCGTCTGTTGTGCTGGTTCAAGGTCACGAGTCCCACTCGGTTTTGGAGGAACGCGCCTGCAAGACCTAAGGTCGCGACAGACCGGGCGACCACTTTGGCAATTGACATATTCCCCGCGCCGAAACGTGTTGACAGTGACGTGTCTGCGACAATCACCATCGAAGCGGCGCTG
>CAYFER010000058.1:0-9073 GCA_964342185.1 uncultured Vicinamibacteraceae bacterium
TCGTGAAGGATCACGACGTAACCAGGAGCTTGTATCAAGCGAAAGTTATTGTTAAAGCACCGCCCAGTCGGGGGACCCCGCGCGTGATGCAGCGCTCCCACAGATTCCGGTCTTCTGGACCATCGGAGGTCCGCGGTTGCCGAAAACCTGGTGTCGGTTGCGTGGTCGACATGTACGGGATCTTTCCACTGGGGGGATCCACGATCAACGCGGTTCGTCCATCCGATAACCCTCGGTCCCACCAGAACTGGTTATACGCCAGTCCTACGTCTAGGTCTTTACTCAGATCGCCACGGCGTTCAGAACTGGCGAACGTTGTGGCATTTAGATTTACCTCAGCAATCTCTTCCTCCGTGAGAAACTCCCGTCCGCTCTGTGCGTCAGGCCGCTCCAGCGGAGTCGCGGTGCCATGGTTCCAGATCCCCTGCAGGTCGGGGTCTCCCCATAATGTGCGAGATTCACTCACGGTATTTGCAGTTGCCGGTTGGCCGTTAACGTGAACCGGCAACAACAGTGTTGTTCCAACTGCAATCGAGACGATCGTAAGAAACCCGTTTCTCATGGTCTCAGCTCCCTTGTTCTGGCTTGCGTAAAGTGACACCGACCTACGCAGGTTAGACAACTTGATAAATCAATAGCCAGAATAGACGCAATCGAAACTAGTCGCAAGGAATCGATCGAAATTGTAAACTGCAACGCTTTTCGCAGGGCCCGCCGATAGCTAATTGAAACATTAGTCCAACGATTCTCTGAGATCTTCTAGATTGAGAAATCTTCTTATCGCATAAAAGATAATTGTAAATGCGATTACTGCGACGCTTAGGTTGATTAATACCGTGACCAGGGTTGTTCCTATGATCAAGGCCATCCCGAAGTGACTGACCAGTCGCGGCTGAGTTCGTGACTGCCCAAACACTTGGTAACAGTATTGGCGCAGCGGCACCCAATCAAAAACATCGTAGCCAACTTTGAGCAGAACCCCCGAAAAGACAGCTTGGGGAATCAAGCTGATCAGGTCCTGGAATATCAGCATTTCAATAAGAACAAAGACACCAACCAGTACGCCAGCCAGTCTCATTGTGGCGCCCTCATTTAGGATCAATACTGATCGTATTGTTGCCTGGGCACCTGGAATTCCCCCAAATAAGGAAACGGTCGCGTTTGCGATACCTTGTGCGCAAAGTTCCTGGTTAGGTTTTGTGATGTCTTTATGGCCATGCATCACCTCAACCTTGCGGTCAACAACGAGAGAAGTGAGCAACGTATCCAGATAGGCCAACATCGTAAGCTGAATCACAAACGGTGCCGCCAGTAGGATCAGGGCGAAGCTCCATTGTGTTGGTAACTGGCTGATGACCATGTTCTGTAAGTCCATCAAGGATTCAATCGACCCTCCCAGGCTCACACGCTGCACATCAAGATCGAGAAAGACGGACAGCAGCGTGACGATTACGATGGCGATCAAGGTGGCAGGAAAAAATGAGTTCAACCGCGCACTGATTTGTCGCAACAGAACTGGGAGCATGAATATCAGACCCAGTGTGAGGCAAGTGATGGACAAGTTGGTCAAAATATTGCCCAGGTAAGGGGTTTTGCCCCCAAGGCCAAACAGAGACCCGATCTCCCCTACCCAGATCAGCACTGCAATGCCATTCATAAAACCACTGATCACCAGCTTGGGAATCAACCTTATAAACCGTCCCAATCGAAACAAACTGACCACTATGAGCGTCAGGCCGGTCAGTAACAGGACCAGATTGATAAACCGGTCAGGGTCTGTATCTGGATGATCTCGTAGTAGCCCACTGCCGACGGCGGTTACGAGCAAGACTGTAACAGCGGTCATGGGTGCGGTTGGGCCGGAGCATTGAATTCGGGTACCTCCAAATGCTGCAGTGATCAGCGCGATGATACCGGCAGAGAGGATACCGGCCAATGCACCGCGACCGCTGAGGACACCGAATGCGGCACCGAGACTGATGGCGACAAAACTGACAGTCAGTGCCGGCAGCAGTTGTTGCAGGACCCGGTCGGTGTTTAGATATTGTCGAGTTTTAGCTGTCATTTGACGGGCATCAGGTTTAGCCTAATGTGGCCCTCCGACCAAGAGCAAGTTCCGTTGCCCATCTTGTTCAGGCACGTGATGGCTTACTGCGCCGAGGCCGGTTTTTCCGCCGTGACAATAGCCGGCGAGCCCGCCGAATTTAAACCGTTCTCCCCAATGTTGCTCTAGCCGCAGAAGTTCCGGTCCATTGATCTCGTCGAAACAGGCTCCTTCGTCAAAGCGTGTGTTGGTTGGTACAAATCCATGTTGTTGCTCCAACGTTTGGTTAAGTCGTATAAAGAAATCCGTTGTCAATGACGCTTTGGGTAAACATTGCTGAATAGATTTAAGGAGATTATTCATGGTCGTTTCTTTACTTGGTTCTGGTGTTACTACTGGAGTCTATTTCCCAAAGAGTAGCGCCCTTCGTGGAATTCACCGCAGAGTTTTCCAACTAAGGGGTGAGTAATCGGGTTACCACTGTCGTCGGATTCGAGGTGGCGTTCGGCCACGTACGTCGGGTGCTCGGCACCGTCAACGAGTACGTGATACCACGGGAGGTGTTTCGGTGGTCGAGATCGTGCTACTTCTTCATACCACTCGTCGGTTCCCCGAAAAGTTGCATCGACATCGAAAATGACGCCCCGGTAGTCGAATTTCTTATGGTGGACGATCTGGCCTACGAAAAACTTTGCCGTTTGTTCCATGGGACTAGCATAGCCGAGTTCGACATGAGGGACTGAAGGCAATCGTTGGCCAGATCATGTCATTCGGGTGTATAAGGGTGGGTGACTGCGAAACAAGTTCTGAGATGAAAGGAAAAGCACCATGCAGAGACAGGTTCGATCACGGGTGAAGATATTGTTCGCCATTGCGGCGATTGGCATGTTGACGCTGGTTCTTGGGTGGCAATCGGCTATAACGGCGGCTCCGCAAGCTCGTTTTGTTGGCGGTGATCCAAGTAGACCGGATTCAGCCGACATGCGTGCCCTTCGCCTCCGTTTTGAAGCCGGCGCTCGGTCCAATTGGCACAGTCATGCGGGGTGGCAAATCCTCGCGGCGGAAGAGGGACGCGGCCGCACGCAGGTTCGCGGCGAGGCAATGATAGAGCTCCTCCCTGGTGGAGCGCCAAACTACACGGCGCCTGGTGTTGTGCACTGGCATGGCGCCTCTCCCGACGAACATGTGATTCAACTCACCATCATGGGTGGTGCGTCTGGAGCGGACTGGTTTGAACCGGTCACGGATGCTGACTACCGAGGGCAGTAGAGATTAGCCTGGCTTGTGCACTGAAACCTTGGCGTCCGCACGGTTGGGTTCTGCCATGCGGACACCGATTTTCAAAAAAATAATCACCGTGGGAACGGTTCGAGCGCAGGCGTTGCGCCTGGGCGAAGTGGCGTCTGGGCCGTGTTCAACACCATCGCGATGAGTGTGTAATAGCCACTGAGCCCGACCATGTCGACTATGGCCTGCTCGCCGAACTCGGCCAGGGTTCTGGCGTAGACGGCATCACTCACCCGGCCGTCTCGGTGCAGTGCGGTGCAAAAATCGTAGAGTGCTTCCTCGTCATCGGCCATGCCTTCTGGGCGCCGGCCATCGGCGATTGCTGCCGCGATGTCAGAACTCAGACCCCCTTCTATGGCGAGGGGATAGTGCGCGGCCCATTCGAAATTTTGCGTCCACTCGCGTGCGGTTATCAGGATGACGAACTCCGACAGGCGCGGGGGTAACGAACTATTAAATCGGAGGTAGTCGCTCACGCCTCTCAGTCGGTTGATTAGTTCCGGACTACGAAGAATCACCGCCCAAGGACCTCCGGGTTCCCCGCGCGAGGCCCTAAACTCCGCTGCTGCCACTTTCTGGGCCTCCGTCATTTGTTCGTCCGGAATGGGGGGCATTCGGTCTTGAGCGTGGATATTGAGTGAGCAGGCTGTAATAAGCAAAATGGTACAGGCAATCCGCCAGGTTTGTTTCTGTCGGCTGTCGTGTGTGTAAATTTCCATCGTTGTTGCCTCTCCAATCACGGTTGGCTGTCTGTCTCCGCTAGTCTATGGAATTGGTAATAGCGGGTTTATACCTTCGGGTAGTTGTTGGTCGAATCCTGCTAGCACTGCCGCGTCTGTCCCAGTCGCCACATTGTGGTCTCCTTAATTCAAGTGTTGGATGTTGTTTCTTATATCACGTGCAGTCGTGCGTGATCTCGTTCCATTCGTGCACATTTAAATCACATAGACCCCCATGTAGACGAGTAAGATGCCAACGATCACGCCGAAAAAACCGTGAATCCGCACGAGACCATGGCGAGCGGAATCGTCGAAATAATCAAGAGTGTTTGCAAAAAAGCGCCGGAACAGACTTGGGAACCCCAACGCTAACATTCCGGCCAATGTTGCGACGGATGCGAAGACCTTAAGTAGGTTGGTCATCATCGGTGCATGAAGAGACGCGTAAAGGATTACGATTGCGAACATGATCGAAATTAAGCCAACCCGTCGAAATTGCGCATCGGTTGAGAGAAAGTGTCTACGGAAAAAACGAAGTGTTGCAGATGGCGCGAACAGCTGTGGGCTGCGTCCGATAATAAGGAGAAGGCCGAATCCGATACATACTGCTGAGAGGGTCTCCATCTGCTGTCTAATCTCCGTGCGATGCTGCTAACTTACTTGTTCTATTTACTTGCAACCACTAAAGACCGACGAAGAATGCCTTCGTCGATTCCCTGCAACATGGCATTCTTTTTTCGCCGTTCCTCGTCGTAGAAATCATCGCCCTCGTCGGCGCGTAACTCGTTTTCGAGGTCTTTGCGGGCAGTGGCTAGCGCCGCGCACGTTGATCGGAATGCCGCGGTGACATCTTCCGTGAGTAGGATGGTAAGTCCGGATGCCTGAGCGAGCGCCTCGAATGGAGCTGATGCCAGAACTTCGGTTGGCCCCAACTCGCTAGCTCGCAGCTGTTGGGCTGTAGTCATTCCGGTCGGCACATAGATAACGTATCCGGCTATGCGCCCCCCCGGCTTGAGAACCCGGTCAAACTCTCGAAATACCGAGAGCTTGTCTCGAATTCAACAGAAGACGTCGGCATGGACGATGGCGTCAAAACTTTCGGCATGAAAGGGAAGATCCTCGCCACGAGCGTTAACGACGACGGAGTCGTTTTTCATTTTTGTTGTAAGGAGCACGTCAAACGAAACATCGATGAAGACAAGACGGCAGCCCTTGGTCCCGACGATCTGCGATCCTGGCCAACCCTGACCTGATCCGACGTCCAGCAAGGTGGCCGTTGGATTGAGTTGCAGGTGGTCGCTGAGCGTCTGAGCCTGCGCTACGGTCGTGTAGCCATTCAAGCCTACACTTTGGCCTAAAGCGGCTTCTTCGAGGCGGCGCCCCGCTCGTGCTCTCGCGGCGGTGTATTTCAGCTCAAAGTATTCAAGACTATCGTCCATAGGATTCGCGACCTTAGTCGAGGCCTTAGGTTACTGCGGGGCGACGGTCGATTCAATAACCTATGTAGTGATCGTCGTCCGGCATGGAATGTCTTGACTTCTCGTGTATATCGGTGCTGAAACTAAAGCAACCTAAGTCAAGTGCGCTATCCATCGTAACGATAACTTTGTAAAGGAGTCCACCATGTCTGTCGCAGAGAAATTCAAACTTGAAAACGAAACCTTCTCGGTTGAAGGAAAAATTACCTCGGTCACGGAGACCCAGACTGGGACTACGTTCAACGTTACCGGGAAAGCCGGTCACTACGGGAAGGTTTGGTTAACGTACAACGCTTTGGTGAATCCAAGGCATTCGACACAAGGTTCATTCACGGGAGTTGGACGTGCTATTACAGATGACGGCGAAGTGAATGAAGGTATTCGCAATGGGGTGTGGACTCGAAATGGACACATTGTCACGGTGTATTCACTCGACGATGTGTCGGACGGTGTCATTAATTTCTGCGTCGAAACATGGGACCTTCGTGATGATTCTGTGAAATTCGAATTTTCAAGAGTGCAGCAATAATATGTTGGCTTTACGGCGCCAATTAACCTGCTTACTTTTCGTGATCGTCGCGGCGGGCAGTGATGGGCAGTTTGTAACCGCTTCAGGTGAACTTGGCACTTTTACCGTGACTGTGGGTGTTGAATTGACGTGTCCGTCCTGTGCGAGTGCTCTAGAGAGACGGCTCGGGCGACTTGAGCATGTTGATGCGGTCGAAATACAAGTTGCTGAAGAACAGGTCGTGCTGGGTGCGACGTCTGGTACGAAGATCGATCTGAGGGAAGTCCGCGATGTCATACGGAACGCCGGGTTTGAGCCGTCTAGTCTACATGTGACCGTAGGTGGCCTTGTTGTCCGTCTCGACGGCGGTATCGGTATCACGTTGTCAGAGGATACCGTTGTAATGATCACGCCGGTCGATGCCGAACGTTCAGCACTTCTGTTGCGGGCTGTGGGGCGCATGATGGCCGTTCGCGGCACAGTATTTATCGAGGCTGGTGATGAGGACATCTTGTACCTTAGCGATGTTGAGATACAGAAGCAACGGTAGGTGCTGTGTGCTGTTTTAGACGAGGTGGCATCCACGGGACGTTTTCATGGATGTTGTGAATAGGCGCGACCGAGGTTCAATCCTGTAATCGCAAGAGAGAGCGAGGGTAGAAACAGATGGATGAGATTACACGTCGACGTTTTGTCAGTCACGCCGGTACGTGCGCTCTCGGAGGCATTGCGACCGGTCTGCTTCCCGGGCTTGTACCGGTACGGATCTCGTCAGTACAGCGGTCTGTTGCGCCGTCTGGGCCGCGTCGGGATTGGTTGGCGTTGACGACCGAAACAGCACTGGAACCTGAATTGCCGATTATTGATCCGCACCATCACCTGTGGGACCGACCTGGAAATCGTTACCTGCTCGAAGAACTACTAGAAGACATCTCTGAGCACAACGTACGTCAGACCGTCTTCGTGGAGTGCTCCTCGATGTATCGGGCCGATGGACCAGAAGAGCTCAGGTTGGTGGGAGAGACCGAGTTTGTTCAGGGGGTGGCGGCGAAAAGTGCCAGTGGACAGTATGGGGAGACTAGGGTAGCGACTGGTATCGTTGGTAGCGCTGACCTGCGGCTTGGTGATCGTGTGATACCGGTACTCGAGGCGCAGATGGCGGCTAGTCCTCAGCGTTTCAGAGGTGTTCGACATCGAGCGGCCTGGGCGGAACCGCCCGTGATGGCAAGACGGACAGTAGGCCCAGAGCATCTCTTACTGGACGCAGAGTTTCGACGTGGTTACGCACATCTCCGCACCTACGGCCTGTCGTTTGAGGGCTGGTTGTATCACACGCACATCGCGGATCTGGTGGACCTTGCCGGGGCGTTTCCTGACACGACGATCATCTTTAATCATCTGGGCGGGCCGATTGGAGTTGGGCCGTATGCCGGTCGCCGAGACGAGGTGTTTGCAGCTTGGAAGCCGGCGGTGGCCGAGCTGGCGAAGCACCAGAACGTGGTGGCGAAGATAGGTGGTATCCAGATGGCAGTCAACGGTTATGGCTGGCACGAGCGCGAAAAACCTCCATCATCGGATGAACTGATCGCCGCCAACCGTGACTGGTATAACTATATGTTTGACCAGTTCGGGCCTGACCGATGTATGTTCGAAAGTAACTTTCCGGTAGACAAGTTGTCTTGTTCTTATACGGTTCTTTGGAACCAGTTTAAGAAGTTGACCGCGGGGTTTTCCGCCGACGAGCGGGCGGCGATGTTCCACGATACCGCCAAGCGGGTTTACCGATTACCTCAGGTATGACAAATGAGCGTTCCAGAGACAATTCGCAACTTGTCTAAATGCTAAGGAGAAGTATTACATGCAGATTGATATTCCAGATAGTGTCTACAACGACATTGAGAGACTGATCAGCAGCGAGGCGAGTCCCGTCGGCATCGATGCGAAGAAGACGCACATCATTATCTTGCACAAGCTACTTGAGATCGAACGTCGCCTCGGGAGACTTGAAGGCGACAATACTCATTCAAACACATAGTGTGGGTGAGATTGAGGCTGCGGTGCCTACAGCTTATATTTGGTGTAAGTCACCGTTGTCGTTTGGGACGGTTGTTACTACTGCACGCCTCCCCCAAAGTCCGTAGCGGTATCCAAGGAGAACGGGTCGGGACCTCGACCTGCGGCAAATTCCTGTTCTTCAAGGCGCGCACCGATGAGTAGTGCCGGTAGACCATAGTTTCCTTCGTGGCATCGTGGTTCGTAATAGATCCGATTCTCTTGATCGTCTTGTCGCTTTAGCTCTTGTCGTACTGTCCACGATGCGGTCCATATTGTCGGGTCCGCAATTGTTACTTCGTAATCTAGCGTGTTTTCATCGATACGGCGATAGCGTTCAGTGAGCATACGGTTCGCGCCCGACTCAGCCCCGGAAAACGGTCGTCCTGGCCGAAATGTGAACTTAGGTGAGAAATTAGTCGTCTCAATAACCAATGTTTCTCCCTCCCAGTAACCACGCGAGTCACCGTGTCGTAAACGAATCTGGCTGGGAGGATGGTTTCCACTTAGGTAAATGACCCGTTGGAACCCCTGTCCCTGTCCTGTGTCATAGGCGAATGCAATCGAATCCTCACCTTGTATAATGCGCCGGAATCCAACGAAATCTGGTGTCGAACCCGCTATACAACGATCGTAGGTGCTTTGATCTTCTGGGCCATCGTGGCGGTTCATCCGCGATGTGTTGTAGAACGGCGTCACATCGTATCGGTTTGGCGACGGTGGCCCATAGGTTCCACCTTCGCAGGCAGGTGCCTCATACTGGCAAGTCTCGGTATTCCGTAGCAGCATCAGACGCCATTCGCGCTGAATCTCGTCCTCACGCCTGGCTTCTTCGGTGAGGCTCGGAATTCTTCCGTTTGGAGGATCGACGACAAGGGAAGTGCGTGGGCCAGCGGGTTTAACTGACGTATAGACGGCGTTATACGCTCCGGCCACGTCTTGTTGACTCCCGCGCGTGACCCGCCGGTCGCGACCGACGCTACCC
>CAYFER010000059.1:0-8671 GCA_964342185.1 uncultured Vicinamibacteraceae bacterium
CGGGGGTGCCCGAACGCCCACAACCTTACCGTTCACCCCGATGGACTCTACTACTACTGCTCGAACGAGATGGATCACACCGTCGATGTGTTCGATACGAAGACTCTGGAACTCGTGCAGCAAATTCCGCTGTCGGAACGGCCGAACAAGATTGCGGTCAACAAGAAGCATCGGAAGATTTATGCGGGGAACATCCGCAGGTCGGCCAACCCGCTTGGGCCAGGTGTCGAGGTCGACAGTGATAGTCAATTTCCAGCGGTCGTCGACGTGATTGACATCGATACCCACACGCTGATCAAGAGTATCGAGGTGCATAACCCGGTCCACAATGTGTTCATGACGCCTGACGAGAACTTCGCCGTGGCGGGTCTTCGAGGACAGGTCGGACCAGGAATGCCGACAATTCAGGTGATTGACCCCGTGACGGACACTGTAGTTTGGGGGATGGAGCTGACAGGGTACGAACAGTATGGCCGGAGCCATCACAATGTCCGACCCATGGCGTTCGAGGCCAACGACGACGGATCAACCAAGCGGATGTTCGCCCAGGCGACCGGCATCAACGCTGTCTGGATCATTGACTGGGACAAGCGCGAGATCGTCGACATGATTTGGCCTCCCGAGCTGCCGTTGTGGGAGAAGAACGCTGATGGGATTCAGACCGGCGACATGCACGGTCTCGAGGTACTGCCGGATCGCTCGGCCCTGTGGGCGTCGAGCCGACTTGACAGTCGGATCTACGGCTGGACATTGCCCGATCTGGAGTACATCGGTGCCGTGGTAGTCGGTCCCAGTGCTAACTGGATGACCTCCACCCCTGATAGCCGCTACATGTACGTGGGGGTCTCTGGCACGGACCAGACCTTGGCCATCGACCTTCAGACGCTCGAGATCGTTGCCAGCATCACGACGGGTGCCAGACCGGCACGCATCAGCACCGTGGTACTGCCGCCCGACCGCGTGAACCCCAGAGGAGCCGGCATGCCGTCCGGTCAGTAGACGATGATGAACACTGGACAATCCGACCCGCAATCCAGTCGTGGGACATCCCTGACCGGCATCAGGATCAGCTTGGGGCTGGTTCCTCTTGCTGCGCTTGCCATGTTTCTTAGCGCCTGCGCATCTGCTTCCTTCCCCAGCGCCGACGATGTGGAGACGTATCGGAACACAGTTGAGAGCGTCTTCATGGCGGATCGTGGCGGAACCATGAGCGGTGGTGAAAGGTCGTACGCGTCGTGCGTGATGTGCCACACCTGGCAGACGGACGTGCGGTTCAGCCTTGAGAGGCCAGAAACTAACAGCGGGTGGACCAGCGAGCAATCGCGGCGTAACTTCGACGTGGTCAGCCAGCTGATCAACACGGATGACCCAGAGAACAGCCGCCTGTTGCTGAAACCTCTCGACTCTGTAGCGGGTGGACTCATGCACACGGGGGGGACGTACTGGACGTCGCGTGACGATCCCGAGTACGGCGCCGTTCTTGAATGGATCCAAAGCCTGCCGAACCAATACATTCCGGAGCCAGAACCCGAGATCGACTTCGAGTTCTTCCGCGCGTGCGTCCAGCCCGTTTTTCAGACTGGGCGTGAAGGCCAGATCCGCTGTAGTCGCTGCCATTCGAGTGGCCTTAACGGTTTCGCGCCGGAGCCTCAGCGCGATAACGAGTGGAGCGACGAGGAAGCTGAGCGCGCATACCGATTGATCTCTCGAGTGATTGCTCCAGGCAACGCCGAGCAGAGTCGCTTTCTCTTGAAGCCACTTCATCCGGATGGTGGCGGAGCCTACACCCACAACGGACCGCGCCGGTGGCAGAGTCGCGAAGATCCGGAGTGGCAGATGCTGGCGGAGTGGGTCCGCGGTGAACGAAGGGGGGGTAGCTGTTCGTAGTAGCCCGGCTGGCCAGATAGACGTTCACCGCCCGATCTCGTACGCGAAGCAATCGCGCGCATCTTACGTTTTCTGACGGCGACTTCGCGTCCCTGCCTTTTCCTTCTTCGGACGAGGATGAATCCCGAATCTCTGGTCATCTCGCGCGATTGCTTTCGCCACACGTTCCATCGTCGGCTCGAAGTCCTCATGATGCGAGTCGATGTACAGCCACTTCTTTAGGGTGTCGTGAGGCGCCAAGTGCTCAAATTCTTCGATGATCGAGGGTTGATGTGCATGTTCCGTGCAGATCAACACACCATGCCACTTCCACCGTCCGTTCTTCGTTGGTTCGACTAGGAGCATCATCTGGCGACCAAATAGGTAGACGGCCAGGCCACCGAACATCCTCTTGGTGAAGAAGCTAGGATGGTCCTCAAGATTCTCAAGGATCCATTCGTTGTCGAACGTTCTCATCGAACGTTTTATCCGACTGCGGGCCGATGTGCTCGGAGGAACGAGCGAATCTGGCGAACCGCGAGGGGGATTCGATCCGGTGGCTGCTTCCAGGGAAACATACTCACCTCGGCTTTGGGCGCGAGCAGCACGGACTCTATTGCGGGTTTATATGGGTGCGCGCGGCTATCATCTAGCAGAATCAGGATGGGCGTTTGGCAGGTGCGGACGAAGTCGCGGGTAACGGTAAAGACTAAATCAGCATTGGTTTTGAACATCTTGGTCAGGAATGCGTCGGCCATCTCCATCGTGATCTCGGACCGGCGCGTGACTAACTCAGGAGCCCAGTCGGTCATGCCGCTGTCATACATCACGGTTGGCATCTCAGGCCGAAAGCCTACTGGCTGTGCCAGCACAGCTGAGAAGATACGATCAGGTGCACGGCGTAAGAGATTCCATATGAAAGGACCGCCAATACAGAATCCGAGCACCATAAATTTCTCGATACCCAAGTGATCCATCAGACCGAGATGGTCATCGGTGTATGAATCCCACGGACGTTCGATCTCGAGCGGTCCCACGGACTGACCGCCATTGGCATTGCGTAAGTCTGATGCGATGCAGCGATACTTTCCGTGAGTAATAATGGAAAACCGGAACCAGTCTCCTCATAGCGGATGCGCACGTCTTCTTCTCGATAGAAGGAACCGGTCGCTTCTTCTTGCCTAGTCGGTTGGCTAAACACTTGAGGTGCAGCGGCCATCGCCGTTGCACCCGTTACCAGTATCTTCCGTCGGATTGGATCTACCATCAAAGAACCTCCCGGAACAGTGTGACGTTCACTCAGCCGGTTCGATCCGCAAGAGCGCTGCGTCTTTAGCCGTGGGGTCGCCCATGTAGGACCCGTCGGTCAGCACGTAGATGAGCCCGTCTGGTCCCTGTCGGACATCACGGATGCGTTGTTTGAGGTCTCCTAGGAGCCATTCTCTTCGCTGTTCCATCCCCTGTCGATTAAAGGCAACTCGCTCAAGATGACCGGTTCGATGCACCCGGCCAGTCGTGAGTGAGCCAACGAAGAGATTGCCTTTCCAGGCAGGGAAGCGGTCGCCCGTATAAAACATGAGCCCAGACGGAGCGATCGACGGTATCCACACAATTTCGGGTTGCTCCATCTCTTCTTGCCACGGGCGCTCAGATACCCGGGGGCCGTAATACTCGCGCGAGTACGACACAACCGGCCAGCCATAGTTCTTACCCGCTGTGATGATGTTCACCTCGTCGCCACCCATCGGTGCGTTCTCGCTGGCCCATAGTTCGCCAGTGTCAGGATGAAAAGCCAACCCGAGTTGGTTGCGATGACCCATTGAAAATAGTTCAGGTTTATAGCCGTCCCGACCAACGAATGGATTGTCGTCGCGGGCGCTACCGTCGTCCTGCAATCGCAGCAACTTTCCGACGTGACTGGCCGGGTCCTGGGCGCCCTGTCCATCGCTCGTCGCGCTAATCGCACCGCCGACCGTCATGTACAGCGCATCGTCCGGCCCGAATAAGAGGCGTGATGCAGCGATTCCTCGGCCGTCTGCGTCGGCGACGAAGATGTCACGAACCTCGGACAATGCTTGTTCTTCCAGTCGGCCACGAGCCAGGGCGACGGTCGCACCGTCGTCGGTCGGTTTCGAATATGTGAGATACACGAACCCGTTCTCTGTGAACTCCGGATGAAGCGCGACATCCATGAGACCGGCAAGATTGACGCCGGTGAAGATTTCCGGAAGGCCTGACACCGGCGTCGGATCGAGGACCCCGTCTCGAACCCGACGAAGTGTGCCTCCCCGTTCGGTGATAAGAAGGTCGCCGTCGGGAAGAAACGTAAAGCCCCAGGGGTGCGAAAGTCCCGTGGTTACGACTGTGACGCGGATACGCTGTCCTTCAGCCGTGTCAAAGACCACAGGTGCGTCGGGTAACGGCACAGGCGGAATTCCCTCGGCCGCGAACGTACCCAGCTGCTGTGCGGAGAGGCTTGGAGCCGACATGCCTATACTCACCGCTATCGCAACCACCATGACCAGTCCTGTCTTCATGTCTTGTCTCTCCTCTGTGCCGAACTGTACCAGAATCACCGGCATTCTATACCCAAGTTGAACCGATCACGGTTGAGGAGTAGGCTGGGGAACGGGGATGGTCATGTCGAATATCAACTTAGGGAGGATTCATGGTCAGTAGGCGAGAGTTTCTTATGACGTCAGGCGTCGTGGCGGCAACCACGGCGTTTCAACAGATACCACTATTCGGTCAAGGTCAATTGACGACATCGTTTGAGGATCTTCGACGTAATGTCGGAATCTTTAATGGACAAGGCGGGACGATTGGGTGGGTCGTTAACAGCGATGGGATTCTGATCGTCGATAGTCAGAACGCTGCTGCGGCACAGGCATGTATCGATGGACTTACCGAACGGTCTTCGCAGACGATTGATTTCTTGGTGAATACCCACCATCACGCTGATCACACCGGTGGAAATGCGACATTCCGACTAGTCGTGGACTCCATTGTTGCTCATGAAAATAGTGCGTCTTGGCAACGACAGACGACGGAGCAGAGTGGCAGCGTAGACCCTTATCCAGACGAGACGTTCACCGAGGAGTGGCGGACGACTATTGGTGATGAGACGGTTGTTGCTAAACACTACGGCGCTGGTCACACGAATGGTGACGTCGTCGTGACATTTGAGCGTGCGAATGTTGTTCATATGGGCGACCTGATGTTCAACCGCCTACATCCGTTCGTTGACCGGTCTTCAGGAGCTCGGATTGGCGGCTGGATTGATTTGTTGGAACAGGTGGTCAGCGAACATGAGGCGGACACCATTTATGTGTTCGGACACGGGAGTCCCAACGCTGGTGTCACCGGCGACCGGAGTGAACTAACGCATTTACGTGACTACTTCAGTGCTGCTCTCGAATTAACGCAACAGGGAATTCAGGCTGGTCGTTCCAAGGAGGAAATCGCCGAAACCGAATCATTGGCCGGGTTTGAGGACCATGTGTCTCCGTTTCCCCTTCTCAGCCTGTCCGGCGTCCTAGGGGTGGCGTATGACGAACTGAGTGAAGGGTAGTGGTAGCTAGAAACTGAAGAGTCGGTTGATTTTAATGACGAAGTCGCGTCACCTTATTGTTGATAACGGTAGTAATCCTCCATGGGAATCATCAGGTGAGCGTAGTCGGTACCTCGAAACATCACATACGGTGCGCCCGTCATAAAGTCACTGGTGAATCCGTCGAGAGTCGAGGGGTCCTTCGGCATAAGCATGAGGTGCGGACCGGATACGATCCAGTTTGTCGGGTCCTGCGCGTCAGATTGGTTCATAACCAGTGGTGTGGTGTTGTCTTCGCCCATGTCGCCGTGAAGCATCCAGATGAAGACGTCACGGTCCAGCTGTGGTGTTTCGCCACCCAGATAGGCTCCCACCCATTTGAAACCCTCCTCGTCAGCGCACAAGGGCATCGCTTCGTGGGCGTCGTTCCATCCGTTTCCGGGGTTAGCCATTCCGCGGGGATTTGCGGGTAGACATGTCCAGCCGTTATTGCCCTCTCGGAGAACATTGCTGGCTCCGTCCATGATTGTCGCGCCGGCAGCAATGAATGATGGTGCAGCTGTTGAATAGGCCCAAATTTGCCATTCATTAGACGTGTGTGCACCGGATGGTTCGGTCATTTGCGCGTAGGTTGAGAAAGTTCCTAGCGAGAAGAATATGGTGGCAATCGTCATAACAAGGTAATTGATCTTCATCTGTTGCTCCCAGCGAGGTTGACCGGTCATTTCCAAGTCTAAGAATATTTTTGTAAGTATAACCGTTGAAGAAAAGCTCAACAGTTAGCTTAGAATCGATAACTACACGATGAGACCGGTGACAATGGTCCGTTTTTCGAAGTTCGTGCTGTTGCTTACTCTTTGGTATCCAGGAGTAGTATATGCGCAAATTGGGCAGACGTTCACCGCGCCTGTCAGCCGCGTGGCGGATGGCGACACGATTACGGTCGTTCATGGCGGAGATATGACTCGTATCCGACTAGACGGTATCGACACACCAGAAATGGATCAGGCCTTTGGAGTTCAGGCGCGTATGTTCACTTCATCACGTGTCTCGGATCGACAAGTTATCGTGACCGTGCACGATGTTGATCGCTACGGGCGATTCGTCGGCCGGGTACAAATCGATGGGGTTGACCTGAGTGTCGCGCTGGTGTCGGAAGGCTTGGCGTGGCATTACACGCGGTATTCCGATGATGCGGTGTTAGCCCGTGCTGAAGCGGAGGCACGTACAAAGAAGATTGGTCTTTGGACTCAACAATCACCCGTGCCACCGTGGGAGTTTCGACGACAAGTTCGATCCCGTTGACACGCGCTGTGGTTCGTTGGCTTTCGTGTTTCCGAGGCGCCCCGAGGTAGGGGTGTGGCTTGTCGAACTCGGGATCAGTGAATGGTGTCTGAGTTCTCCGGCTGCTGGTCAAACTTGTCCACTGTGTAGTCGACCCTTCCGTTGAACATTTCGTCCCAACTCTGTTCGTCCCAATAGACTTCTTTGTCCGGTGCGGGGTTGTAACGATTTTGGATCGAATTGTCGAAGTGACCGATCGTCTTCATGGTGCTGCCCGCCGGAATTCTGAGAGGTACGTCGAGCTCGTACGGCAACTGCCAATTAAAGTCGTAGTTGGGAACGTGCAGAATGACTTCCTCCCGGCCGTCAGGATAGGTGACGACGAAGGTCATGTCCTTGCCGCGGAGATGCATATGAGGCCACAGAATATAGAGCGTGATGTCGTTCTGGAAAGCCGTGATCCCGGTGATCGCCCAGTCGGGATCGCCCGCTGGGATGACCGGGATTCGCGGACGGCCATTGTTGTCAAGGTTTGACGCTACCAGTTCCATGCCCTCCGCGATATGTGTCTGGCCAATGCGACGCGATAGTACTTCGTTGGTCATTGGTCGTTCGTGGAGCCATAATCCAGCACGCTGGCGGTCGGTCTCTGGCACTCCGGTGCTGTTGTAGTGCAGAGCCCAATTGATGTAGTCGTCCGAACCGATCCGTTTGCCGATGCCGGTTGGCCACTGCTTGAAGCCGCCGCCAGGGACGTAAAAGACAAAGGTTTCAGTGCCCTGAACGTCGAACGCCTCTTGCTCGCGTTGGGCGCGGCGTGCGTCCTCGGATTCGACCGCCTCGTCTTCGCTACGGTCGCCGGAGTTGTCGAAGGCGGCATTCGCGTCGATCGACACCGGGACGTTGTCGATGATCGGCCCTCCGGGGAACGCCAGACCTCGACCCAGTCGAGTGCCTGCCGGTAGGCCACGTGCTCCGAGACTCGAGTGGTGCGTGGCGCGGGGATTACTCGGTATGAGCTGGATCGCTTGGAGGTTAACCACCTCGTCGAATGGATTTTCTTGGTAGATACTGAAGTTCTCGTTCTGCCCTTGGGCCGGGATCTGATACTCAATTGGCATCTCGATGACGAAGTCCGGGTCAGCACCGGACGGATGCATCCATCCCTCGGTAAAGGTTGGAAACGTGGGCGCTGTGCCGGTTCCCTCTGGTGCGCCAGCATCGGCCCAGGCCGCGATGGTATCGATCTGATCCTGTGTCAGTAATAGTTCGTTGAGAAAGTTGCCATAGCGCGTATCGGCGAACCAGGGCGGCATCTCGCGAGTTAAGACCTTCCCCTTGATAGCGCGGGCCCACGGGCGTACTTCTTTGTAGGATGCTAGGGACATCGGCGCCATCTGACCGGCACGATGACAGCTGGCGCAGTTGTTATACAAAATTGTCGCGACGTCCTCGTTGAAGGTGGGTGCCTGCGTCGTGTCCGTGCCAGCGATTGCAGGCTGCGCGTACGCCGGGGTGGACGTTAGCATGCAGCCAAACACTACTGCAGCGCCGACTAATCCGATCACGATATGTCGTCGAATGACTGCCTCCAGCTAGTGGCATTGTGTCACCGTTTGAGCGCAAAAGAAAAGGAAGTGTGACCGACCTTAAAGCGTAATGCAGTTGGCGGGCTGAATTTGATGGAATCTGTCCGTGGTCACGAAGGCCTTTTCGTATGACGGTCGTCGTAAAGGGTGTGGTCGCTTGCTGTGTAAAATGACTTGTTTGAAAGAGTATGTGGATGCGACGAAATTAACGCGGTGTGTTCCACTTGGTGAGTGGGTCAGTGATACCAAAGTTCCCATTTGAACTCAACTAATGACTACCAGTCGACGAATAGCGCTCGGGTTTTGGTTTACGGTGACCGTGGGATTGGGTTCGCTATTCATGGTTCGACCAGAACTCCTCGAGCCCGAGAAACTCGTGCTG
>CAYFER010000060.1:0-8644 GCA_964342185.1 uncultured Vicinamibacteraceae bacterium
GTACGCGCCTCGAGGGGCGGGGGGGCGGCCCGATACAGTTGACACTGTGAAGGCCCCGGCCTGATGTCCTGGTGCACCTTCCATTCCACGATACACTTCTGGCGCCCGCTCATTGTTGGTCCTGAGTTCCCATGGTTCGTCATAACCGTACTGGCCGAGCCCCGTAGCAGATCTCGACGGATGGTTTGCAAACAACAACGGCAATCGAGGCAACTCTCGCATGTAGTCCAATGCCCTGACTCTCGCCGCCTCTGTGTCACGCTCAGGATCGACCGGCCACACTTCATTCTTGTCAAACTGGGACTCTATTTGAAATAGCACCGCCGACTCATCATCAGCGTTCGGCACGATCAGCGTGTGGTGGTCCATGCCCGGCATGTTCAGCTCCATGCCGTAGAACTGCAAGACATCAGGTACCAATTCCCGTGATTCTACCAACTCGGTGTATGCCTGTTCCGCATTGAACTTGGCGTGATTTGGACCACCGTGGTCAGTGGTTACCATCCAACTTAAGCCGAACCGCTCAGCCATCGATGCGTTCTGTGGCGTCGAGTAGAGCGCATCGCGGCCCTTAATCACGCGCGGCGTGTCACCCGTTCGATCGTAGCCTGGACTCCAGTGGCTATGTACGTGAGAGTCACCGGCTAACCACCGGCGCTCGGATGCCTGCGCTGACAGGATGATCGCTGCGCCAACAGTCACGAAGACAAGTAAGCTCAGGCGCATGTGTGGTTTTTCTTCCTTCTTAAAAGCAGTCCTTATCATTTTTCCTTAGCCTTCGGTTGTCATAGACGCCGCAGAGAACCGGTTCCGTTGTCCGCCTCCGCCGAGATTGTGCCACCTTTTGAGCGACGATTTGGAATGGAGGTTCATTTGTATCGAATTATCCTTAGCTGAGTGCAATGTGTTCGTCATCTGAGGAAACCGACCCGTCGACAATAATTGAGGCGGGAACGCATAACCCTAGCCTACGACGACGGTGAATTTGACGCGAGTTCTCTTTTTGTCTCGTCCCGTTGAACCGTTCGCCGCTTCGTGCTAATTTCACTTTAGCGATTTCTTCCAAGCAGGGGACGCAACTAATGCGAAAATATCGAGCAGTGGAGAACCGCCCTTGACTCACTCAGTGACATCCAAAATCCGAATTCTCAGCTTTCATTGTATTTCTTTATGTCTCTGTTTAATTCTGACTGCCTGTGCGTCAGTGCCTGTCGCGTGGATAGATGTACCGCTGACGGAACATGTCTACTTTGAGACCCGTCCCACTTACCGCACGGATCAAATAGAAATTCCAGTTCCTGCTAACTCAGACTTGGAATACATGCTGGAGATGGAACAAGGACATTCAGTTTCTTATGAATGGCGATCGATAGACATCACGAATCCTGAAATGCTCCTTGCGGAGTTTCATGGCCATACGGTTAGAGATTCTGAAGAGCCTGGAAATGTCATGTTTTTCAAACAAGGTCGTGGCGAGACATCAAATGGCTATCTGGTTGCACCTTTTGACGGCATACATGGGTGGTATTTTTCGAACGAAACGGATAGTGATATCAACATCACTCTTTCACTGTCCGGTTTCTACTCAATCCCATAACTCATTGAACACAAGGGCGGTGTAACACCCGCCGACACCGTATTCGTTAAGCGTCTCGATTTTGATTACTTCGTGGTGTGGGCTTGGCTGACTGATGATTAATTGAGGATTGGCTATTTCCACCCACTCGATTTCCGTGTGAAGCGGGCTGGCAGCGCTGTTTTGGGTTCGGGGAGAGCTTCTGATTCTCCGGCCGCCTCCGCAATCTCTCTCTCAAGCTCTTCTTCGTTCGGCAAACCTGAGATTTGTTCTGCGAACATCATCGAGTGTTGGGAAGGAATTTCAAATTTTTTACCGCAGGTCGTACACGTCACATGGTCATCAAGACGTACCAAGTAGTTACGTAGTTTGTCGAACTTCTCGCGATCATCTCGATTTGCTCCTGGCGGGAGTTTTGATTTCTTGGAGTGGAGCATCCACTGAACGTTGTAGCTACCTTTCCGTTTACACTTGGGGCACTGGTACTGTCCCGAGCGGGTTTGTGGTTTTTTGGTGAAGAGTGCTTGTTCGTCAAGAGGCATGTGTTCCTAATGGTAACAAAGCAAAATCGATCTCTCCCAGCCTTGGCAGAGCATTCGACAAAGTCTCCTAAACATTGGTGGCTGCCTAGAACCGGCCCATCAACCCCGGAATAGCTGGAGTCACGAAAGGACCAATGACGTTACTACGCGATGTCGATGATGTTACCCCGAGAAAGCCGATGGGGCTCTATGCGCTGGTCTCCGTCGTGGTGATCGCCAGTGCCGCATATCTGTTTCTGTTCAGAAACTCGACAGACCTGGATCCAAACCCGATGGCTGATGCGCCGGCAGTAGCGGCACCCGCAGATGTGCCGGTGTCACCAGAGGCGCCTAGGGAATCGGAACCGTTATCTGCTGAAGCGGATCGTGCTGAGCCCCTGCCTTCGATAGAAGAGCCAGTTGTTGAGGCGGAACCAGACTCGGTGACGGCGCCACCAGCAGTTGTGCTGCAGGTTGTGGCCGATGTTGATGGTGCCGATGTATTCATTGACCGGAGCTATGTTGGCACAACGCCATTTGAGTCCACTACGCTCGGTCCGGGGCGATATCGGATCAATGTGTCTGCGACTGGGTACGAAACCTACGCAGAGGATATTGAAATTAATGGAGACCGAACCTCCATTTTTGTGGCATTCAGGCAGGTGTCTCTCGATGAACGTTTGGCAGTTATACACAAACACCGATTCGGCGACTGTGCCGGAGAACTCGTCGCCAACACGAGCGGTTTGCGGTATCAAACGAGTGATGATGACGCTTTTGAAGTGGGGCTTGAGGCGATGGAGGAGTTCACGATCGATTACCTTGAACATAACTTGCGCATCAAGGTACGAGACGGGCGCACGTATAATTTCACAGATGAGCAGGACAATGCGGATGCACTGCTCGTGTTTCACCGAACAGTCGAAGACGCGAGGCGCCGTCTCGGGTCGGGCGATAGGCCGGTCTTGCCATAAGACGTTTGAGGCCCAAGAGAATTCTGCGGGCTGACAGTACACGGGCCACGGCTGAAGCCGACACGGTCGCAAACAAGACGATCACCAGGACGGACTGAGTTGTCTCGCTGGGCGCCCGATTGCCATCGCCACTGCAAGCCGGGAATCCAAGCCGCCGCCGACCTGATCAATAACGCTTGGTCTAGTCTCGTGTTGGGTCAATCTGGCTGCGGGTCTGGATACTCTTTCGGGTCAACGCCGATCGTATCGAGCTCGAAACGTCCGGGGAACCGATTACGCACCAGGGGTTCTGCGGCCCGCGGCGCAGTGTCAATCATGGGGTAGAGCCAGGAGTACTCCAGTCCTGGGTGACGCTCGCCGTACCGCGACGGGATGTCTTGTGTCCAGTTGCTCGGAATTGTCAGGCAGAACGCCAGTAGGCATATGAAGGCGATGCGCTGGGAGGCCAACGGCGCTGCGTCGAGCGATTCGCCCGGGGATTGGCTGGTGGCCGAACTGTTTTTAAGGCGACCTAGTCTCCGCAAACGCGAGCGATACAACAATGCAACGCCGAGCAGGACCATCACGATGTTGAGTGTCTGGCCTGTCCCGAAGGCGAGCCGGTGAGTCGGATAGTCTCTGAAGAGGTCGATGAAGAAGCGAGGGAATGCGTACCAGAACACGAACCGAGCTCCGGTCGCGCCTGGTGTCGGGTTCACTCGTCTCACGCGCATCAGGTACGCCATCAATAGCAGGTTCTTCGCGCCGTCATACAGTACCACCGGATGGCGAAACCCGTCCGCGTCCGGAAACTTGACTGCCCACCACACCTCCGTCACGGCACCGACGATTTGGCCGTCGATGAAGTTCCCGAGTCGCCCGATCCCCATGAGGAACGCCGCCGGAATGACGAGAGTATCGGCAAGGTGGAGGAACGATTTCCGGCACCGGCGTGCAAACAGTCCCGCGCCAACCGCGCCACCGAGCATAAGCCCGTGCGTAGCCATGCCCCCGAGCCAGTAGGCGGGAATCAGCTCAAGATGCTCACGGTAGAACGGCCATTCGTCGAATGCGATCTCGACGGCTCGGCCTCCGACGAGGACGCCGATGGCCATGAACAGACTTAGGCTCCAGACCTCCCGGAGGGACAGGTGCGGCTGGCTGTTATGGCGGCGTCTCAGGAAGAGATGAATCTCCAAGAACCCGAGACTAAAGCCCAGACCGTACCACCAGAGCTGCACACCGGCGATGTCAAACAGGATCGGGTCGATCTGGTGGACGTAGGGTCCGAACATACCTTTCCCTGATACTAACTCGGATAGTCAGAAAGATTACCGACAATTAACTCCAAGGCGAGTGTCCCTGTATTTACGCGTATTTCCTACATTTGATGAAGAGTCAACATCGTAGCTGATGGTCAGAGGGTCGCTAGTTCAAATCCATTCATCCTGAGGATTCTTCCTAACAAGAACGCCCGCGGCGGTGTTTAATTCAAAAAAATATGCACCGGGTTAAGACGGGTGCGAGGTCGTCGGTGTGAATTGCACCCCGTTCTTGCATGGGCGGGTTTTACGTTGGAACAATGTTGAAGCACGCGCTCGGCTGCCGTAATCTAGACAGAGGGTATGGCTCAACGGCGGATGACGTTCACAGGAGAAGACACATGATGAGCAACAGCAGAATCCTTCTGGTCACTATCGCGGTTATCGGTTCATTGGCGCTGTCCGGGTTCTCGGTCGTCGCCGAACAGGATGATGAGCGGCCGCCGATGGGCGTCTTTATCACCAGCGCTGGAGTTGGGAACGGCGCGAACCTGGGAGGCCTCGAAGGCGCGGACGCTCATTGTCAGATGCTAGCCAGCTCGGCTGGTGCCGGAGACCGGACTTGGCGCGCGTATCTGAGCACGCAGGGCCCAGGCGCGGTCAACGCGCGCGACCGGATCGGGGACGGTCCGTGGGCAAATGCCGTCGGCCTCGTCATGGCCGCCAACGTCGACAGCCTGCACTACGACAACTCCAACTTCAACTGGACCTATATGCGCGACGAGAACGGCAATCAGTTCCCATCACGCATTGACGGGAACCCCGATTTCACGGAGCACGATGTGTTGACCGGCACCCAGATGGACGGCACGGCTTTTCCGGCGGGTGACGACCGCACCTGTAACAACTGGACCAGCAACAGCGGTGGCAGCGCCATGCTCGGTCACGCCGACCGTTACGGTGGCACGACCCCAGGCTCGTCGTGGAACCAGGCCCATCCTTCCCGGAGTTGTTCTCAATCCGATCTGGTGGCGACCGGAGGAGCCGGCCGATTCTACTGCTTTGCGATTGACTAATCGCGGCGTCTGAAAGCTCCGGACTACATTCGCTTCAAAGTCTCGGGTACGCGACGTGATTTCCGAATTACTTCGATATTTTGAGCGATGACTACCTTACGAATGGGAAGAAGCACACCCGCGTGATTAACGTCCGTTGAACAATCCGCTGCTAGAAGCGGAATGTGTAGTTGAGCTTGGTGCTTAAACCCTGACTGAGCGTCGTGAATCGTGGGTTGAGTTGGTCCCCCGTGAAGCGCGGGTCGAGCTGGTTCCCTCTGAGATTCTGCCAGTTCTGTGTGTAGACGAAGTAGAGGTCGTTTCCGGGTGCGATAATCCATCGCGTCTTGAGAAAGAGCCCGATGATCTCAGAAACGTTGTCGTACTGAACATTACTGGTGATAGAGGACCAGGGGCTGATGTCCCACGCACTGTTCAGGCGCACCAAGTTCGTATCGAAGGTGCCCACGGGAAGACTGACCTCGTTCCGTTCATACTCGAGACCGAGCTCCACACCAGCGGTTGGACGGTACTCGAGCCCGAGCTCGTAGCCGAATCGGTCGCCGTTCCAGAAACTGCCGCCACCGATATCGGCGTCTAGGCTGATAGGTTTCTGACTCGGAGTGCTTCCCGTGACCTCCCATTCCAAGGTCTGGTAACCGCCAGGCTGAACCATAACACCGTCGCTAATCTCGAATGCCCGGTCAAGGTACTCGAACTGGCTCGTGACGCGAACGTTGAAGTCCGCGCTATTTTCGAAATCGATACCCAACAGGTCAAACCGCCACTGTCGTTCCTCCGGACGTCCGGTGTCGATCGACGCGAGGTATCTGAACTGCGTGCCGAATCGGTACTGACGGATCAAGGTACTGTCGGGGCGTGGGCGCCAGGTGACGTTCGGTTCCACTCGCCGAAATCCGTTCCGCGTGACGAAGCCAATGGCCGGGTCGTAAAAGCTCCCGAATTCTCTGTACGACAGGTGCAGTTCCCAAATGTCGTTCGGGAAATCGATTCGCAGGCCCCGCGCTGATAGATCAGAGAAACTCCGGTCAATGGTGGGTTCGGGATTTGAGTTCCAGACAAAGAACGCATCAACCTGAAGATTTTTGTCTCCCAGAAAACGTGAGGTTCGAAAGTCCATATCGACGCCCACTGTCTGGTTGTCGACTGGGCGGCCACTCGAGGCCTCGGCTCCGCCTGCCCGTCGCGTATAGATCGCACCGATTGTCGACTCTGCGAGAATCTGTCGTTTGACTCGAGCCACGGTGAAGTCTTCACCTTCAACTCCTAGATGATCTTCTGTTCCGACTTGGAGAAACCCGAGCTGGTAGCGTCCAGCTTGTCCATCGAGTCGGGTGCCGAACCGGACCGGAATTGGGCTTCCTCCGCGGAGTCCGATTCGGCGGCTGAAGTAAGGTTCGACGCCGTTTCGAGGCGCAAAATTGTAGACTCCGGAGCCCTCGAGGAAGAAATCGCGCTGTTCGGGGAACCGCAGCGGAAACCGGGTCAGGTTTACTCGCCGTTGGTCAACTTCCACTTCTGCGAAGTCGGTATTAAGGGATGCGGCGGCCCGGAGGCTTGGGGTGACGGAGTAGGCAAGGTCGACTCCCACATCTTTCGAAGAGCGCGCCGACTGCATCATTTGATTCGTCCACCCTGCAATGGCGTATGGTTTAATCTCGAGGCCAACACCTTGCGACATGTCTCGAAGACCGGTCAGGCGGCCGGCGTGGATGGGACGAAACAGTCCCTCGGTTCGCCGATGCCCTGCCCAAAGGATTTCTTCCTGTTTACGGCGGATGGTTCGTTGAAAGTTGATTCCCCACGTGTCCGACGCTGGATCGAAGTTGAGGGTGCTCCACGGTATTCGAATTTCTGCTGACCATCCATCGCTCAGGCGTTGGACTTTTGCCTCCCACACACCGTCCCAGGCCTTGTTGACACGACCTCCTTCTCTCAGAAGACCGTCTCCCATCAGGCCCGCCGGGTTGATCTCGAAGAAGTAACCTGTCCGTCCGTCCAAAAAGGTATCGAGGATCCACATAAACCGGTCGTCGGTACCAAGACCTTCGTCGCGGCGCTTCTGATAGGCCAGGACTCCGGCCGGGTCATCGAAGAACATCGCGCCGATGTAGAGTGCATCGCCATCAATCACAATCCGGATTTCAGAGATCTCCGTGGGTTGAGCACCCTCAGTCGGTTCTTGTTGAGTGAACGCCGTGGTTGGGACGGCCGCGCGCCAGGCGGACTCGGTAAGCAATCCGTTAAGATCGATGCGATCGCCGGCGGGAACGGGCATCGCCCGGAGGAGCGGGATTTCCAGCGAGCCGTGACCGTTCTCATCGCTACCGGACTGTTGCTGTCCCAGACCCGCATCGGTTGCCAGCAGGATAGCGGCGATGATCCACAGGGCAGAGAACCTCGATGGTTTCACTGTCCCGCGCCGAATTCGGTGCTTGCCAGTCGAGTCTAGTTTCTTCTGAGTCCAGTTTGCTGGTCGGTCCTTCAACCTGAGCTTCACCTCGCTGTCGCGTGCAAGAGGTTGCGCATAAACAATTCAGTGTACATGTATCGGCGCAACGAAGACGACTACTCACAAAGGCGCCCGCGTCGCCACCAAACAGCTTGATTCCGTTTTGGGCACCATAGTTCTTGTCAGGTCACCGCCAAGCGTCGCTTACAAGAGTTCTCCGTCGTACGCGCTTCCCCAGCGGTCGGGTAGTGGTCGTACTTGTGAGATCCGGAGACGCCGCCTGTCGCCGAGCGCTACTTGAACAAATAAGACAATCTGCTAGTCTCGGGCGTGACGCGAGAACGCTTCGAGCGTCTTGCGGCCACAGCGGTGCGCTTCATTCCTTGCTGGCCCTTGAGCCGAATCGTTTGGTGTGGCAGACTTTCTCAAGAGCCCTAAAGGAGGACCTATGGTTCGCTCCTTGCGTCGACGTCGGTTCGGCGTATGACCAGTGTTTTACAATAAAGCGTCGTCGCGGGCTGCTTCTTCGCGTATCATGTACGTGGAGGTCCTGCATGTCGCGTTTACTCATCGTCCGAGCCTTACTGATCGTCGTCAGCACTCTGGTTGTCGCCACGTCGGCGTCAGCGCAATTTGTACCCAGCCTTGACTCCTATGATGGAGTCGCGGTGCGGATTCTGCAGAGCAACAACGCCGGTAATATCCATCACGTTATCGATCCGTCCATCAATGAAGTGGTGGGATTGATCCGGGGGTGCCCGAACGCCCACAACCTTACCGTTCACCCCGATGGACTCTACTACT
>CAYFER010000061.1:0-8410 GCA_964342185.1 uncultured Vicinamibacteraceae bacterium
AGGCCGAACTTGGGAAGTCGGACTGGCTCCGATACCGAAGGCTCACAGTTACTAGCAGGCATAATTGTGCCACCCGTAACACGGCGGCTACCACGTAGAACGCGATAGCGGACAAGTGAGCCCGGCACTTGAGCGTCGTATAAACTCGAAAACTGTTCTGCGGATTCCAGTGAAGTATTACCCCACTCAAGCAAGATATCACCAGCCCTTAAGGATGGCTCTTGGGCAAATGCCTCACGCCGAACATACTCAACCAATACACCAGTCTCTATCTCAAGTTGCTGTTTTACCAGGTCGTCAAGATTAGCCACCTCAATGCTTCGACAAAGTGTCTCGACCTGAAGCAGATCGACTAAGCCGAGCATCGCCCGAACCGAGACAACTCGTAGACCTTCCTGCGACGTATAGGCCACACCCACCATGGCACCATCAAGATCCACGATCGCGGCCACCGACAAGGTTGCCGGCAAATCCATCGCGATAACCAAGTCCCCGGCAACTTGATCAGGGTTAGCCAACTCGCCTACGAAGTAGCCCGGTGTAACGGTTGGTTCACCGCTGGTGTCAAGTGTTACAGCAGCAACATACGACCCAGAGCGTAAACCACTGGAATCAGTCAACGTAAATCCACTGCCACCTTCACTGTTGGTTTCAAATAACGCCAAGCCCAGCTCGTCATCCCAGGCCTGAAGACCGTATGGGAGGGGCTCTTTCACCTCATTCTCGATTAGTTCATCAACCTGGACACTTCCTTCACCATCAATTTCATTAGTGGTAACAGACACAGCTTCCGAGACACTGGTGTTCAAAACTTCACTTGTCAAACGGGAGCGATTCACTTCCTCGAGAACGGCTTCCGCCGCTCTCGAGCTAGTCAAGGCCAAGTTCGAACCGATCAAGATAGCGGGTGTCGCAGTGGGGCCAACAGTAACGAAATTGTTACCTAGGCCGCCGCCTAATTGATTCCAATAATCTGAAAAGTAGGCAAGAGGAGTCTTCTCTAGATCAGCTCTGACAATCGGGCGTGGCGGTGTCACCGGCACTAGAATGTCTACTTCATTGCCGGATTCGCCTCCACCTTTGTTGCGTTCAAGTGCCCCTTGGACAAGGACACCCGCCACTATGATTACCAGCACGATCGGGAACAACAGCTGTCGCTCGTGGAGCGCACGAACAACTCGTAGTCGCAGCAGAGAACCCACAGACGCCAATAGCATACCGGACGCTAGAGGTGAACGCGCAACCTAATTACAAAAATAAACTAAATCCTAGATGAGAAACTTACTGATTGGCCTGCTTATGTAACACAGTGATCAGGTCCGCGTAGCCATCAACTGATTTTCTGGTCATCTCACGAGCAGCTAGACCAGTCATATTAGCAACCGCAAAACTTAGGCCCTTCAAATTGTACTCAGGAGACACCCCAGGAATCGACCGAGGATAACCTGACGTACGAAATACGGCACCTTCCGAATCAGCAATCGATACGAATTGCCCACGCGGAACGCCCCAATCAAGTTCCACACGCACAACACCCTCCAAGGAACCTGGCAACCAGTTAACACCAGCCTCATGACCAGCCGCCACGATAATGCTACCGGCCCGCGCTGTCTCACTAACCACTTCTCTCATCACTTCGGCATGTTTGGGTTCACTCACTCCGAGACTGAGGTTAATCAAGTCAGCGCCATGCAGCACCGACCATTCAATTGCCCCCACAAGAGATGCTACTGACGCAGTCAGTGAACGTTCAAATACGCGGACAGCCAGTAATTCCGCCGATGGCTCAAAGTCCTGAATGGCAGCCGCAACTGCTGTACCATGACCGAGCCGGTCATTCCAATCAGGCGTCTCGCTTCCCGTCGAATTGATGCAAATACCATTAAGAACGCTTCGAATGTGCGGATGATTCCTGTGGATACCACTGTCAACCACAGCGACGCAGACGGCACTCATACCACAATCACCCGCCCAGATTCTCGTCAGTCTTCAAGTTCGCTTTAGACGAACCAAAGAGCCGCGAGAATTCCGTACCAGGAACCAACAACCTCTTCGCCGGTCCACTCTCAACAATATGAGCATCCTGAAGCACTAAAACACGGTCAGCACGATGAGCTAGTTCGAGTCGATGTGAAATAACGATCGTGGTGCGGTCGCCCATGATTCCCGTATAGCCATCAAGAACCTGTCGTTCAGTCGCTGGGTCAAGAGACGCCGTAGGTTCATCTAGAACAAGAACGGACGGCTCTGTCAACAACGCTCGTGCAATTGCCAAACGCTGACGTTCGCCAACCGACAGAGCAGCGCCTCTCTCTCCAAGGACCGTGTCATAGCCCTGTGGAAGACTACTGATAAAATCATGCATGCCGGCCGCGGCCACGGCGGCTTCAACATTGGACATCGATGCAGCCGGACAACCATAAGTAATATTTTCTCGCATACTCGTATGAAACAACGAAGGCTCTTGATCAACAAAAGCCACACTTTGCCTAAGCCCAGTCAAGGTAACTCCACGAAGATCGTGGCCATCAAGTAACACGCTACCGTCATCAGGATCAAACAACCGCAACAGGAGATAAGCGATGGTACTCTTACCGGTACCGCTTTCCCCCACTATAGCAATAGTCTCGCCTGGTTCAATGTCGAACGATACGTCTTCCAAAGTTGGAACCCGGCGATCAAAAGCAAACCGAACATTCTTGAACTCAACACTGCCCAGAACATTGGTCAACTTAAACGCGCCAGGTATTTCACTAACTTCTGGTTCGGCATCGCTAATTTCGTGAACACGATCTAAAGACACCTTAGCCGTAGCCAGGTTCGTATAGAGCCCCATCAGCGCTTGGACCGGCGCAAGTAAGCGCATCTGATATGCCATAAACGCTACCAGGTTACCCATTGTCAACGTTTCAGCGATTACACGCTGTCCGCCGTAAACAAACACCAGCGCAGTGCTGCCTGCCAAAATCAAACCTGGCAACCCACCCGATAAATAGGTCACTCGCTGCATTGCCATCAAGGCGTCAATAAACCGATTATTCCTACCTTGAAAGCGTTCTGTCTCTCGCGCCTGTGCATTCGACGTCACGACCACCATGGTGGCCTGTAACGTCTCAATTAAAAAACTGCCTATATCAGCGCTTCGATCCCTGAGAGTTGCTACTCGTGACTCCAACCGTCGGCGATAGTGCACAAGTGCCCATAGACTGATCGGTACTAATGCGATTCCCACCAAAAACAGTCGAAGGTCTAGCCAAGCCATGACCACAACCGCACCAATAAGAAACAGGACATTCCCAACCCACGCAAGTGCCGCTTCAGCAGCTACTCTCTGAATCTCGCCAATATCATTATTCAACCGAGAGACGACATCACCTAGTCGTGTCCGCGCGTAGAACCTAGGAGAGAGTTTCTGAAGATGCCGATAGAGCGCCAACCTCATATCAAACAAGATCTCTGCCGATACCCGGGTATAGCGAAGACCGCTTACCACGTTCAACACAAACCCAATCAGCGTGAAAACCATAAGTAACATCACCACACGAAGTAATGCACTTGAATCCCGACCGATCAGTGCCTCGTCAACCAAATCCCTCGCAAGTAACGGGAGATACAACGAAACACACGTGCTCACTAGACTTAGAACTACTACCAGAAGCAAACGTCGCCAATAGGGAATGACATAGGTGAGGGCCCGACGGAAGGCTGGATCGAGCACAGGACTTTTGAAAAGTAACTAAGGGACCACAAGCATGCCGGTTGTCTGGTCTCCATCCAACGTAATCGTACGTAGATATTCCAGCGTCTCAGCATTGTAGAGATCAATAGTCTCGCCTGCTTGTGAAATGTATAGAAGACGGCCGTTGGTGCTGACATGGAGATCCATCCTAGGTCTCCCTTGAAATACTTTGCGCGTCTCCACGCGACGACGCTCAAGGTCAAAAACCCAAAATTCGTAGTGCCCAATTTCGCTCGCTACGCCGTAGGCCTTCTGACGTCCAGGCGCTAAGGCAAAGGATAATCCGCTTACTGCCGGTCCCAAGGTGTACATATCAACACCCTGGTTCAGCAAGTCGATTCTCGCGATTCCCATTAACTCTCGATCTTGGGTCTCGTCCTCGACTCGAACGATGCCTGTGAAAAATCCAGGCTCTTCGTTAATTACATCGGGCGTAAAGTTTAGGTTCAGTCGCCCTAAACCGGATTCGATTGGCTCAGACGTCATCCACCGATTCACTTCAGTATAGTTCTCGGTTTCAAATACCGTTACATTTTCGCCAAAGTGATACAAAAATTTCCCATCTGGAGAGAAAAGCATTCTCAGTCTGAAGCCGTAACGCACCCCATCGGGCCACGGCAACTCTCGTACCACTTCATCCTGCTCGATGTCGTACAGCAACAGTTCTCTGTCTTCTATCTCAAATCGATCGATCAGCTTGACCGCTGTATCTACCACCAGCACCACGTGACGACCGTTCGGGTGCACCGTGAATCCTCGAATCCTTGCCTTTCGGTTTCCCTCACTTAACGTGAAGGCGTGAAGAGTTTCTCGACGAGCCACATCGATCACCTCAAACCATTCAAGGGTTGAATCATTCATATAGAATCGTGACCGATCCAGCGAAAGCGTCAGATTCCTCGGCACGCCGCTGCTAACGTGAATCCTATCGATGACTTGTTCTGTTGCTTCATCAACGACCGTAATCTGCTGAGGGTAAGACCCGAGATACAAGGTCCCCGTTCCACCTGACAGACGTCCGTCCGACTGCGCCCAAGCGATCGATTCGACGGTACTTAGCAAGAGCAACACCAGTAATGCACGCTTAACGAGAGTCATGTCTTTCACTCTATACACTGGAAGTCACTTACGGAAACACGAGGTCAATCTTTCGCCAATCTTTCTGTGCAGCTGCACATCGACTTGTCCAATCTGGCGCATGGTTCATCTGATCTGGCACGTGTGCTGGCCAAAAACAACCGAGATGGCAGTCAAATAGATCACGCTCAACAGGTTGGCACAAACCGGCCGTCCCGCCGTTCCGATCAGTCTCCCACCCTGGCGAAAAGACGAAGGTACAACCCAGCGGAATATGGGGACCCTCCTGTTGCGGTGGACCTGCGGGCTGGTCTTGTAGCGCAACAACCTCTCCGTCCCTTCGGGTTGCCTCTGCCACTTCGACCAGATGCTCAATACGCTTCGCCTTGTCGTTTACAGCCTTTAGATGTCTCATAACCACCCCTAGTTCTTATCAGGGCCTCCATCAAACTGGCGAAAATACGCAGGGTTCCGCTCCGCTATCTCGCCATAAACTTTTAGACACGTATCCGTCCACGACCGAATCCAATCACAATAATGCAAATTGGCCGCAGTCGTTGCGCCATACCGGACCTGAGCTTCGTGGTAACACCCTCCCGCGCATAGAGGCCTCGCCCAACAACTGTGGCAATCGGTCTTATGATCAATATGGTGCTTTTCTAGGAAGTCGCGGCGGGTCTCATGATCGATCCCATCTCTGACCGTACCCATCTTGTGTGTGTCTGACCCTGCAAATCGATGACAAAGAGCCACATCACCATCAGTCGCCACCCCTAGTAGTCCAATTCCTGCACCACAAGGATATGCCTTACTCGCGCCCTTATGGATCTCCTCAAGAGTGTCCCGTACGTTAGTGAACCCATGATGACGATTGTCGAGTGCCGCCGCCAAAAAATCATTAGCAAGTTCTCGAAACTGAGCCAACATTTGGTCGAAACCTGACTCTCCAAGAGCATGCGTCAGTCCCGGTGACGTCGTGACAGGAGCAAATCCGACTTCCCAAAAACCTACCTCGCTAGTGAGGTGGCGATAAATCTTCACAACGTCAAGCACTTCTGAGGTTAGGGTGACGCGTGCACCGATCGGGCGACTCCGATGACGCGCCAACAGAGCCTTAATCTTTGGCAGCACCACGTCATAACTCCCACGTCCGTCATGAAAGACACGGAAGCGGTCTTGCATATCCTTTGGGCCGTCAATCGAAACCGTCACTCCAATATCGTTCTCAGCCAAGAACTCAATAATCTCCGGCCTCAACAGGGTCGCATTCGTCGTCAAACTGAACTCAACCCGCTTGCCCAACGTCGCCGCCTGTTCTCGAGCGTACGGGATAGCGTCTTGTAACACCGGAAAATTCAAGAGCGTCTCACCTCCAAAGAACGTCAATCTAGCCACATCACTAGATCCAGACGCCTTAAGCATGAAATCGACACTCTCCCGAGCCGTCTCGACATTCATGAATTTGGGTTTCGTTCCACTCGCGGTGTCCACGAGCTTATCCTCGCCATACTCGTAGCAGTACTCACAACTCAGGTTGCACTGGTTAGTAACATTGACGACAAGAGTCGACAAAGGAACTTCCATTAAAGGAATAATCTGTTGATCGAGAGATTTCTCTTGAGATACGGGATTCACGCGCCCTATTGCCTGAGCACCAACTAACTCTTCAACAGCCGCACGAATGGCACTCACCTCAAACCTGTCACTGAGCTGATCAACCAATGCGGCATGATCACACGGGGAACCATCGAGAGCATCCATGACCGCCAGAGACGGACCGTCAAGATCAAAGATTGCCGCACTCGGAACAAGATAGAGATACGACCGTCCCGCTGCCTCAAATCTATGGTTGTCTCGCGAGGCCAATTGCGTCATGGCTGATCTCCTGCCCACGCATCCCTACGATTGTAAATAGGTACCGTTACCAGTAAATGGGCCCTCGCGCGCAAGGAGCTTACTGTCTCATTTTCACTGTCTTGATCGCGATATGTCGCAACAACCCACACATCACCCACATTGTTATTGTTATTCAGTCGCTCAGAATTTGGTCCGTCGATCGCTGGCGTGAAAAATCCTTCAGAATCAAGCACGCCGACAAACTCAGTATCATCATCGCCAACGAATGTCGCGTATTCCTCAAGGGTCCATTCGACGTCAACCATCCCAAGGTCAAGGTCGTCAGCAGTGCCAAAAATTCCATCGGATCCAGGGTGATAACCGCGAGCTTCAAACTGTTCATAGCGCTTCGGGAACACCACCCCACCGATGCGGGCCATGCCAGTTGCCGGAGTGACCTCTATACGGTCAACCTGGTCATAGACCGTCACCGCATTCGATAAGAACACCTCACCCAGAAACAAATCGCGCGTGCCGACTTCAGCCTCAGCCATAACTTCCGCACGAACTACTGCCCGTGTGACCGAGGTCTCAACAACTTCCGCGACGTTAACGCCAGGCCCAAAATCAAAATCTCCGACTATCAACTCAGCAGGTAGGTTGACTCCGTAAAGTGTCAACAACACCTCACTCGACGACTGTTTGATCGCCGCCGGATAAATACCAGTTACTATTGGGCTCGACCCGACACGTGTTAGCGTAATATCTAGGCCACGTTCGTCATGATCACCCGTAAACCATCGACCGGACATTTGCTGTTGGTTTCGATCCACGAACATTACTTCTCGAAGCACATCACCGTCTTCAGTCTCTGACCGCCCTCGCCATTGAAAGCCTGTGTAAACCAGCGACCGTCCAGAGCGCGTCACCGTCTGTCCGGTCCGAGCATACACGTAAGAAATTTGCGCCTGATATTCATCCGCAGCGTCTTGAACTGCCGCGAGCGTGACGGTGCCAAACACTGGTCCCTTCCCACGTTCAGAACCGGTCAACGCCCACGTTCCAGACAGACGAGTCGGCCTGAGATTCCTGGACCATGCGGTCCATTCCGGCGTGATCAGCGGAAACGCCGATGATAAGTGCTCTATGGCTTTGTCGATTGGATATAGTCTGCTGCCGTCCGCTCCACGAGACGGTACCCCGCGTCCATAGAACGATTGAAAGTCAACCAAGGGATAATAGCCTTGGTGCATCGCCGCCAGTAGGTCCCATTCTTCACGAGTACGTCTCTGGCTTATTACCCGCCCCAACGAATGACATTTCGTACACGTAGTTTGCGTCTCAGGATCAGCCTCATAAACATGGTCAATCAGGCGTCGCTCAACTTCAAACGCGGCTGGGCTGGCTTCTTCTGGCGCCAGTCCATGGCGGTTTGCCAAGTATTGAACGATGACGCGAGCATCGTCAGGTTCAACCTCAAGACCATTCAAAAGCACCATTCGCCGAATCGTCTGCTGCCAACCCTCTGGCGAACCTCGCTGATAGGAGATCCGGCTCATGCGGCCCATAGGGCCCGACGGAGAAGGTGACAGTGGGAGATCCTCCCTCGTACTTTCGATTGATCGCGAGTGGCCACCGGGATATCCCCCGGAAAATCCGCCCGACACCTCGTCATGGGTTGGTTGATCCGGGACGCGTGGCCATCGGCCCCCAAGCTCGAGGGCGAAATAGATATTCATGGCGTCCGGCCATCGGCCA
>CAYFER010000062.1:0-8289 GCA_964342185.1 uncultured Vicinamibacteraceae bacterium
GGATGAGATGACCCTCGCCACACCAGCAATCGCAAACGGCAGTATCATTTTTCGCACGGCCTCGAAGTTGTACAGAATTGGAAAATCACCGAGTGAATAAATGTAGTCTGTACTGTGATTAAGTTCGACGTCATATCCAATGACTTCTTCGTTTATCGAGACTTCCTTACTGTGACGCCGGTCACCATTCGTCCAAATTGTTAGAAAGCTCCGGTCAGGTAATTGAACCAACTTTTCTTCGATCGCACCTGCCCATACCGTACGATGAATTGGCGGCATTGACAATATGGGACCCATACACACCTGTATACTCAATATGAGGTGCTGTCATGACGAAGACGACAGAGACATCGTCCGCCACGGTGACCAAACCGAAAGTAACCAACACCTCTGGGCGAACTATCCACCCTCTCTACACAGCCGACGACATTAGTAGCTCGACCGCCGACGAAACGGCTGGGACATTTCCCTACACCAGAGGTATTCATGCGAGTGGGTACACTGGAAAAATGTGGACGATGCGACAGTTCGCAGGTTTTGGGACACCTGAAGAAACCAATCAACGATATCAAGAACTGCTCGCGGCGGGCGGCAACGGTCTCAGTGTAGCGTTCGACCTTCCGACGCTAATGGGACGCGACCCAGACCATCCTTTTTCTCTCGGAGAAGTAGGAAAGTGCGGCGTCAGCGTCGCGTCGCTGTTCGACATGGAGACCCTCTTCGACGGAATTTCACTCCGTGACATCACCACCTCGATGACAATCAACTCACCGGCAGCTGTGATCTTTGCAATGTACCTTGTCGTCGCCCAAAAACAAGGTGCCGATTGGTCGGAACTATCGGGCACACTGCAGAACGACATTCTTAAAGAGTACATCGCACAAAAGGAATACATTTATCCGCCGCGGCCGTCGATGAGACTTGTGACCGACGTGTTCGCGTTCTGTAAGGAACATGCACCAAAGTGGAACACAATATCCGTAAGTGGGTATCACATTCGCGAGGCTGGAGCGACTGCCCTCCAAGAACTCGCCTTCACACTTCGAGACGGTATTGAATACGTACAATACGGAATCGATGCCGGCCTTCAAGTCGATGAATTTGTGCCACGCATATCTTTCTTCTTCAACGCCCACAACGATTTCTTTGAGGAAATTGCGAAATATCGTGCCGCCAGAAAACTCTGGGCTTCTGCAATGCGAGACCAATTTGGCGCGGTTGACGAGCGATCGTGGAAACTACGGTTTCATGCACAAACCGCTGGCGTCTCTTTGACATCGCAACAACCGCACAACAATGTAGTCCGAACGGCCGTTCAGGCCCTCGCTGCGGTTTTGGGTGGAACAAACTCTCTGCACACGAACTCACTTGACGAAGCTTTGGCGCTACCAACCCGCGAAGCTGCGCTGCTGGCTTTACGCACTCAACAGCTCATCGCTCACGAAAGTGGTGTGGCGAATACGGTAGACCCCTTCGGCGGGTCTTACTTTGTTGAACGTCTCACCCAGGACCTCGAAGACGGCGCCCGCGACTATTTTTCGCGGATCGACGAACTGGGCGGCATGGTGCAAGCCATCGAACAGGGTTTTCCCCAGCGCGAGATTGCCGAAAGTGCCTACCAGTTTCAACAAGCGGTCGAAACCGGTGACAAGACGATCGTAGGAGTCAATCAATATACCGACGAACTGGACACGCCTGTTAAAACGTTATCAATCCATGGGGATGTCGAAATTCAACAAGTCGAACGGCTGCAACAACTACGAGAGACACGAAACACCCAGGCAGTCACCCGAGCCTTGGACAAATTACGTGCTGCTGCAGGTGGCACCGATAATCTCATGCCTCTATTGGTTGAAGCGGTTCAGGTGTATGCAACCGTCGGCGAGATGTGTGACGCCTTACGGGAAGTTTGGGGTGAATATGAAGAAACACCAATGCTATAGGCAGGAACCGCCTTCATGACAACGGTTGTGAAAAAAACGCCCCCGGTCAGTGAACTATCGGAAGACGAGGAGCTCCTCCGGTCAACTGTTCGCTCATTCGCGACCGCAGAAATTGCCCCGCGTGTTCGCGAAATGGAAGAACAAGGGGTCATTCCCCGTGAACTCATCGACCAGCTATTTGAACTCGGGATCATGGCAATCGAAATTCCCGACCGTTTCGGTGGCACGGGCGGCCATTTTTTCCTTTCCGTGATCACAGTGGAAGAACTTTCACGCATTGATCCGTCAGTAGCAGTTCTCGTCGATGTGCAGAACACCCTCGTAATTAACGCGCTGCTTCGATGGGGGTCTGAGACCGTCCAGCAGGAGTTCTTGCCTAGACTCGCTAAAGATACCGTTGGGGCCTACGCCCTGTCAGAAGCCGGGTCGGGAAGTGACGCCTTTGCTCTAACGACCCGCGCGGTTCCACATGGAGATGAATACGTACTCAATGGCCGAAAGCTGTGGATTACAAATGGTAACGAGGCGGGTCTCTTTATCGTTATGGCAACAGTCGACCCCGACGCGGGCTATCGAGGAATTACAGCATTTCTAGTTGAACATGATCGCCCAGGATTTCAAGTCGGCAAAAAAGAAGACAAGCTTGGAATCCGCGCAAGTAGCACGTGTGAACTTCTGCTTGATGACTGCCATATTCCGAGCGCTAATGTGCTCGGCGAAGTTGGGCAGGGCTACAAAGTAGCAATTCAAACGTTGAACGAAGGTCGAATCGGCATCGGTGCACAGATGATCGGAATTGCGCAGGGAGCCCTAGACCATGCACTGACATACGTCAAAGAACGGAAACAGTTTGGAAAACTTATTGGTGAGTTCCAAGCGGTCCAGTTCCAACTTGCCCAGGCAGCTACGGAGCTCGAAATGGCCCGCGTGGGCGTCTATAACGCCGCTCGACTGCGGGATTCAGGCCGACCATTTCTGACGGAAGCAGCAATGGCCAAACTCTTTTCGTCTCAAGTGGCTGAACGAGTCACATCATTGGCTGTCCAATTGCTCGGTGGCGCTGGGTATACCAAAGACTATCCAGTGGAAAAGCTCTACCGGGATGCAAAGATTGGCCAAATCTACGAAGGCACCTCAAACATGCAGTTACAAACTATTGCAAAGCAACTTTTAGGAATGAGCTAACGCACGGAAAGATTACTGGTCAAGTTCTAACCTGGCTGATCAGTCGTCACACGCCCGACGCCTCTCAACGTCGGGCGTGTTCTGATCCCACCTACGGTAAGTTCGTATCGTTCGCCTCGGCCGCAGCTTCATCCGCACGATGTCCAGACAGGATCCCCTCCATGCCATAGTTACCTTCATGGCAGGCATATTCAAAAACTGCATCCTGACTCCGGCGAAGCGGAATATGCACCGTCCACGGACTAGTCCACGTGGTCGGGTCATTAAAAGTCACTTCGTAATTGAGAGTATCCGGGCCAACCAGGGTGTATCGTTCCACTAGATGCAAATTCTCCGCTGACTCGCGGAAACGACTCTTCGGTGAGAAGTTCGTAGTTTCAACAACCAAAGTGTCACCGTCCCAACGTCCTCTGGAATCACCATTCCACTGCCGAATACCGTCACTCATATGCGGTGTTCCATCAAGTGCAATCACCTTGGCATCGTGAGCCATCTCTTTCAACACGACAACGTTGTCGCGCGCCTGAAAAATCTGAAAATAGCTATTGTAGCCAGCACCAATTCGAGGCACTCCAAAATTCGCACAGCGCTCACCCAAAGGCCGATCCTCAGGACCATCGGCCGGGTGATCACGACGATAGGCCTGACGAACTTCCGACCGACTGACGGCAGCTGCCGTCAATTCTGGAATTTGCCCGTTGGCGGGATCGACTACTAACGACGTCTGGTGAGTAAAATCTCGATCAACCATCCAGAACTGGTTGTAGTTACCAGTTGTGTCATACGAATCCGCGTCCTTGATCTGCGCCAGTGCGGCGAGTACCAGTTGGTCGCCAAACTGGGCGTCGTTGCCACTTGAGACCACATCCGCTGCCGCACGCTGTAACTCGGCCAGTTCCTCGTCGGTCAATCGTTCCTTATCCGCCCATTCTGGTGGCCGCTCGAGTGGCGTAGCGTTGTTATTGGCCCAGACTCCCTGGAGATCCGGGTGCCCATCGACGGTCCTGGGTGCAACCCACGATTCGGTCCCAGACACTGATTGCCCAACAACGGGCACCGTAAGTAATGAAACACACATAGCCACAATTGCCAATTTCGCCAGCGAAGTAAAGTATCGACAACTCATACAAACCTCCTACTTGTCAGGTCGGTCGAGCAAATTCTTTTTATCATCGCATAAAAACAGACAAATAGCGCCAATCAATCCTCACTAGATGCATCTAGCGCTGGTTTTAGGAAACTGTTTCTACCTATCGGTGGGATTATCGCCAACGGTATTCCGTTGCCACAATTTCACACGTTCACGAAGATCGGCTTGCCACGATTCTGTTCCAGTATCCACGATAATATGTGTTCCATAGTCTTGTATATCAACCGGCAAAAACCTCCGCGCACTTTCCTCATAAAAAGCGGGTCCAGCATCCGATAGGTCGATACCCCGCCGCTGCCGTTCTCCAAGACGCCCGACCACACGTTCTGGCCGGCAGCGCGTTTCAACAAAAAGCAACGGCAAGCCATACTTATCTGCCAAGGCTATCGCCAACTGACGCTGATCGACCTGTGAAAACGTCGCATCTAGTATTACTATCCGGCCAGAAGAAACCACTGGTTCAGCTCGAATAATTAGTTCGCGGTAGACCTGACGACGCGAATCCGCTGAATAAAAGCCTCCTTTATCTCCGGCTCGATCGGATAAACGCAGTCTCTTTCCTGTTTTGCGCACCCGATCAGATGAAATCACCACTGCTCTACCAACCGCATCGGCCAGAACTGTAGCAGCCGTACTCTTTCCTGTCCCCACCAGTCCCGTCATGGTCACGACGGCGCCCCGCCGCGGAGTACACAGAGCCTCGGTCGCCAGGTCAAGATACCGACTGGCCGTGTCTCTGGCACTAATCTGCTCAGCTCGTGCAGATTCGGTTGCAACTGGCGTAAGTGCAGCCACCTTTGCTCGCACCGTCGCACGATAACTGACAAAGTAGTCAACGACCGAGTACAAATGAAAGTCGTCAGACTCAGTTGCATACTGGCGAAGAAAACGATCTGCGAGATCCGACCGGCCACGATACGTAAGATCCATCGCCACAAAGGCGACCTCTGACGCCACGTCAATCTGTCTGAGGCGATCACTGAACTCGATGCAATCGATAAAAAGAGGGTCGCATCCGTCAGCCTCAAACCAGACATGTTCTAGATGCAGATCACCATGGCCGTCCACTGCACACCCTAAGCGGCGGCGTATTTCAAACCGCTGGCAATGAGTGTTGAGAAAATTGCGACTGGCTTGCGCGACAGACCGTATTTGTTCGTCGTTCAATAAACCGGCGATTGGCTTAAAATTGTCTTCGACCGGCTCACTAAGCCTACTAAGCCACTCCGCGGGAGTGAAGGGAGCCGGTTGACCCAAGCGATGCCGCCTGTGGAAGCTGACAATGGCTCGAACCATCCCATCCACATGGTGAGCAGTCAACTTGTCCTGCATAATGAGATTGGCCGCAGCACATCCCTTCGGAAGCCGTCGCATGACGACGCAATGCTCTTGGTCGGGCTCCACAACCGACTGGGTCACCAGGCCCACACGAACACCTTGATCGGTCACCGAGACAGGAGCAACGCCTAAATACACGTCCGGAGCCAACCTCCGATTAAACGTGACCTCACGTAGGCAATCTCGATTGCGTTGTTGACGAGTGGCAAAGTCAACGAACCCAAAATTTACGGCCTTGCGTATCTTATAGACTCGTGTCGCACTGAAGAACAACCAAGAGATGTGCGTCTGAATAGGTGCCACCTCACTGACACCACCTGTTTCGTTTGGGTATGCCTGTAAACTCTGCAAGCCCTCAACGAGTCTGGCTGGAAGTCCTTCGATTGTAGACACGGGTCCACCGCTCAGTTGGATGTTTGATCGTCAAACTCGGGCGCATGTTGGAGCGGCGTGGTGGTTGCATTGTTCCACACACCCTGGAGATCTGGGTCGCCCCACGCTGTGCGGAGCAGAGCCAGATTCTCCTCGGTTCCCTGACCAGCGGTTGACGCAGGCGTGAGTAACACCACAAAGATACCCGCTACCAATACACCTCGTGAAGCAACCATTCCTCGACTCATCGGCGACCCCCTTAAAGTAACTGGGTGCAATCTCATTCGCTCAACGCCACGCTCGAAGCGGGCTCGTTGACACCGAGAGTTCCGTCATTCTACGCCCAGTCAGCACCAGTCGCACGCCTTACTTAACCACTGCACAGAAACTTCCGAAGAAAGTCAAAACTTGAGGACAGAATTGAGTTCCATTGACGTAAAACATCATGCCTCAGTCGAACCGTCAGATTATGATTCCCATACCGGACTTACCTCGGAGCCAATCCCGAATGACACCGACGGACCAGAAGAAAAAACGCCCTTTTCAAGGGAGATGCGCTAAGGTATTCGGTATTGGTCAAACCACCCTCTCCCGAAGGGACTGCTAGTGGTCGACCCGTCCATATTTCAACAACAATGGTGGTCGTTGAGAGACAGCAGACAACCAGATATAGCACCGATGAGGCAATTATGACTGGGTTTGTTCAGTTACGTCCGGCGGGCCGTCTGGTCGTCGGTTTGTTTCTAGGGATTGCATTGTGGTTTAGCTCACCGAACCACTCTGGAAACGTGGCGGCACAACAAGACCTGCCACCCCTCAGCTACACCATCGGACAGGCCGAGCGAGGCCAGACGGCATATCTAGAAAATTGTGCCGCGTGCCACGGCGACAATATGGACGATGGTGAGTTCGCAATTCCACTTAAAGGGGTCAATTTTCGCCAACAGTGGCGTGTAAGGTCACTGGAACAGCTTTTCACGGTAACAAGTGTCACCATGCCCCAAGACAGACCAGGGAGATTGGGTGACGAAACCTATGCCGACATCCTAGCTTACATTTTGCAAGAGAATGGAACCGACGCAGGAAGCTCTGAACTTCCTGCTGATCCCGAGGCACTTCTCGCACTGGCACCACCGAATTGGCGGGCGGCACCAGGAGGCGGCTTGGCACCAGGAGTCGTACTTCCACCAGCACCTGGTCGACCGAACCCGCTTGACCGACTGCGACCGGTTACCGATACCATGTTGCTCGATCCGGCCGACAGCGAGTGGTTGCTCTGGCGACGAACCTACGATGCTTTTGGCTATAGTCCGCTCAAGCAAATTAATACAACGAATGTTGACGACCTTCGCGTTGCCTGGACCTGGTCACTCGCTCCAGGCCCCAATGAGTCAACACCCATAATTCACGATGGGGTCATGTTTATCCACGGATACGGTGACCACGTTCAAGCACTCAATGCCGCAACGGGCGACCTCTTATGGCAATACTCTCGGCGTTTACCTCGCGGCGTCACACCAAGTCAGAAAAAAGGCTTTTCCATCTACGGAAATCGACTCTACGTTCCGACGTCAGATGTTCATATTGTCGCGCTCGACGTCAAAACAGGTGAGGTTGTCTGGGACACTGAAGTCGGCGACCCAAATCAACGAACCCGTATGACGGGTGGACCTCTTGTTGCGAAGGGTAAAGTCATGATCGGAACCGTGGGACGCATTGACGGCGGTCCCTACATCCAGGCACTTGACGCGGAAACCGGAGAACCAGCCTGGCGTTTTTACACGATCGCCCGACCCGGTGAACCAGGCGGAAACAGTTGGAATGGATTACCACTAGAAGAGCGTAATGGAGGCTCCGTGTGGATTCCCGGTAGTTACGACGCCGTGAATAACTTGGCGTTTTTCGGACCAGGAAACACTTACGATACTGGGCCACTTCGCGACCTTGTCGATCAAGAAGGTATCACCAATGATGCACTCTACCTAGACACCACCCTTGCCCTGAACCCCGACACGGGTAAATTGGTTTGGCACTTCCAGCACCAAGCAAATGGCCAATGGGACCTAGACTGGGCATTCGAGCGGCAGGTTATGGAATTACCCGTCGACGGAAAGATGACGCGTGTCGTTGTCACCGGAGGCAAACAATCAATCTTCGACATTGTCACTGCCGACAACGGTAAATACGTATCGTCCATCGACCTCGGACTTCAGAATATTGTGACAGCGATCGACCCGATCACTGGTGCGAAGATAGTGGATGAGACACTTGTCCCCGGCGATGGAGAAACAAAAATGATCT
>CAYFER010000063.1:0-8143 GCA_964342185.1 uncultured Vicinamibacteraceae bacterium
GCTTCATGATTCAAGGCGGCGATCCAACTGGCACTGGGCGAGGAGGCCCAGGCTACAACTTTGCTGACGAATTTAGCCCGTCACTTCGACATGACTCACCTGGCACCTTGTCGATGGCAAATGCCGGCCCGAGCACCAACGGCAGTCAGTTCTTTATTACTCACGTCCCAACGCCTCATCTTGATGGTGCCCACTCTGTTTTTGGCAAGGTGTCTTCAGGGCAAGAAATCGTAGACAGCATCACACAAGATGACGTCATGACAACCGTTACTATCGATGGCGACACGGCGCCACTGCTTGCCGCGCAAAAAGAACATGTAGACGCGTGGAATCGGATCCTAGACAGTAAATAAAAGGTGACGAACAGGGGACCTCAGAATTTTCACATCAGGGAAAACCGATGCCCCTATGTCACCGACTCAGGAATATCATGCTGACCGCTGCAGCACTGATTGCTCTCGCGCTCGTCGTGCTACTAGCCAGTTCCCGTCTATCCCTCGACGCAGATTACCGCTACACACAGGCCGCAGAACGTCTACCGGTTCTTACAGGTGGGCTCCCTGCCGGACTCGTACAAATTCAAGCGAGAGGAATGGCTTTCAGGGCACGGGTGGCTGGACTGAACGAAAAAGGTCCAGCTTTAATCCTACTGCACGGCTTTCCCGAAACATCGATGATGTGGGAACCCCTTCTTACTAGCGCCGCGAACGCTGGCTTCCGAGTGGTAGCATTCGACCAACGTGGTTACAGCCCACTGGCCCGACCGAATGGCACCGAAGCCTATCGCATTGCAGAACTGACAGAAGATCTCTTGGCCGTCGCAGACGCCGTCGACTTTGACCGCTTTGATCTTGTCGGTCACGATTGGGGAGCCGTCGTGGGATGGGCAACCACGGGCCACGCTCCTGAACGAGTCCGGTCGTTTGTCGCCCTTTCGATTCCCCACCCTAGTGCTATCCAAGTCGCGAACAAAGATCGGGGCATGCCCGCCTACATGCAGTTCTTCCGAATGTCCGGAATAGCGGAAACGTTCTTCACCGCCGGGAAATTTGCGCTCATGCGAAACGGACTCTACGCGTCAATGCCATCCGGGCAACTCAATGAATACTTATCCTTATTCTCGGAGCCCGGAGCCCTTCAAGCGGCCTTCAATTGGTATCGCGCTATTCCAGCTATTCCACCAGCGATTGCCGAAACCGTCACCCAGCCCGTACTCTATCTCTTCGGAAGCCGAGACCTTGCGGTCTGGACGCGCTCTCAGGTTCGCGCAGCCCAACCACAGTTCGTAACTGGAACATACCGGGAGGTTGAACTCGATGCTGGACACTGGTTAATTCAAGAGCAACCGGAAAAGGTGGTCAAAGAAATTATGAGCCACTTAGACTCCCTTCGCATAAATTCTGACTAACCCTCACGCACCAAAGCTTTACTTAAGAATCCAGACGGTTGTGATAGATGTTCTAGACTGAAAATGGTTATCAGCCACGACCACCGCTTGCCCTCAAACAAAGGCCTCGCGCATGGCAGGATCGGCTGGCATCTTTGAATAAAAAAGAGAGGACCTAGTGGATATCGAGACCAGAAATCCAGCGACAGAAGAACTTCTCGAACGCTTTGAGCCGATGACAGACGTGGCGATTGATGCCATCCTCGAGAAAGCCAGTCAGACATTCGAACAATTCAGACACACCGACGTCGCTCGCCGAGCAGCATGGCTGAATGCCGCCGCCGACATCCTCGACGCTGAAGTTGACCACTGGGCAACAATACTCACGACTGAAATGGGGAAAACTCTGTCTTCTGCCGCTGCCGAAGTACAAAAATCGGCACAGGGCTGCCGATACTACGCCGAGCATGCCGAAACGCTGCTCGCCGACGAACCACTTGCAGGTAATGATAGCCACGACTTTGTACGACATCTCCCGCTTGGACCAGTACTCGCCGTGATGCCATGGAACTTCCCCTTCTGGCAGGTTTTTCGCTTTGCCGCCCCAGCCTTGATCGCCGGAAACGTAGGTCTACTCAAACATGCGTCAAATGTGCCACGGTCTGCTCTCGCTATTCAGCACATTCTTGAGCGTGCAGGATTTCCGAGTGGGGCTTTTCAAACATTACTCATCGACTCTACCCAAGTTCAACGAGTCCTTGACGATGCTCGTGTACGAGCGGCAACACTGACGGGGTCTGAAGCCGCTGGTCGAGCGGTCGCATCACGAGCTGGTCTCGCGCTCAAACCAACCGTCCTGGAACTTGGAGGATCTGATCCATTCATAGTTATGCCGTCAGCTGACCTAAACCAAGCCGTTGAGAATGCCGTTATCGGAAGGACCATCAACAATGGGCAGTCGTGTATCGCGGCAAAACGTTTCATCGTACACGCGGACGTGTATGACGAATTCGAAGACCGATTCGTCGCCAAATTCGAACAATTGACCGTTGGCGACCCCACGTCGCATGCTACCGACATCGGACCACTCGCCATGGCACAGGTCCGTGATGACATCGACGACCAAGTGAAACATTCAACGTCGAAAGGAGCGAAGCGACTGACTGGAGCGGAACCAATCAGCGGCCAAGGTTATTTCTATCGCCCTGGCATTCTCGCCCAAGTACCGGAAAGTGCGCCAACGTATAGCGAAGAGGTGTTCGGTCCGGTCGCGATGTTGTTTCGTATCTCGGACCTCTCAGAAGCCATCAGAGTGGGGAATGCCACACGCTTCGGATTGGGCTCAGCAATCTTCACTCATGAGCCAAAGGATATAGAACGAGCCGCCAATGAACTCGATGCCGGATCCACCTTTGTCAATCAAATTGTCACATCGGATCCAAGCCGGCCGTTTGGTGGTGTTAAGGCTTCAGGATATGGTCGAGAACTGTACCGTGACGGACTCCTGGCTTTTGTAAATCGTAAAACCGTATCGATTCGGTAAATCTCATTGTCCTCGTCCCCGGGGCTGAATTCTGAGTAAGTTAGACTTTGAACCCAGAAGTCGACAACGTTTAAACTGCAACTTCAGGTAGCGATTGATTGACTTGTTAAACAACGGACAACGAGAAGAGGATTCATTGTGTTGAAACATCATAATGACACTCCACTAGCGCCCAAACGAACCGTCGTGCTGGGTGCAGCTGGATTCATCGGACAAACCTTGGCCAACCGACTCTCTACCGCTGGCGTTGACCTAGTCTCACTAGCGAAGCAGGACCTAGACTTGGAGACACCCACTGCCGCGACTCAGTTGACAGAGTTATTGCATACCGAAGACACACTCGTGTTTATTTCAGCCAAGGCACCTGTGCGTGACGTGTCGATGCTCACCGCCAACCTCCGCATGGCCGAAACCGTTGTCGCCGCAGTGTCACGCCAAGCAGTTGCCCACGTAATCTACGTGAGTTCAGACGCCGTCTATCACGACTCTACCGAACCTTTAGCCGAAGACAGTCCCACAGCGCCTGGTTCCCTGCACGGCGTCATGCATTTAGCTCGTGAACTGGCTCTAACACAATCACTAGCCGTGCCGATCGGTATTCTTCGACCAACATTGATCTATGGCGTGAACGATCCTCACAATGGTTACGGCCCGAACCGATTTCGGCGGCTAGTTGAACAAGGACAGTCCATCACTCTTTTCGGCGAGGGAGAAGAAAAGCGTGACCACATCTTGGTCGATGACGTAGCCGAATTACTCCAATGTATGATGTTTCATCGTTCTGAAGGTGTACTCAATGCCGTAACCGGCCACGTTACATCTTTCCGCACCATAGCCGAAACCATCGTGAACTTCGGCGACACATCTGTGGAAATTAACGGTAGTCCGCGTAACGGACCAATGCCACATAATGGCTTTAGAGCCTTCGACCCAGCGGTAACAGCAGCTGCGTTTCCAGATTTCCGCTATACCTCGCTCAAGGAAGGGCTGACTCAGGTAAACCAACAGGCATCGGAAGCTTAGAACGTTGCGTCAGCCGTGATGGATCACTACCAGGCGGAACACCGCGATAAATGCCGAGAAAACACGATGCCTCATTCCTGAAACGTCCACCGGCGTTTCTCTCCGTCCCGGTTTCCGTGTGCTTCTTCGATGACAATCCTCGGGGTCTCACTGTGTCGGTAAACAAACACCCATTTGAGTCCTCTATTATTTGCCTCGGGAACAGGGTACTCATGGGTAGCCAGTTCAATCCCTTCAAAAACATTCACTTCACAATATTCCTCGGGCGCACAAAACTCTCTGGCTTCCTCGACCCACTCCTCTACCTCAACGCCAGGAACGACCCACGTGCCCCATGAATGGGCAGTCACACCCACAAAATTCAGCACAGGCCGACCAGATGACCTGTCTTGTTCTGCAGAGCCCACAAGACCATTAGTCCCCATAAGTCCCAATGCCAAACAGACAACCCAACCCACACGGATTCCTGCGTTCGTCAACAATGAACGCATCAACTCTCCCGTTGTGTAAGGTCTAAAGAAAACACCTAAAGGTCTAACCATTGCACTCTCGCCCACGAACACCGAACTATTGTCCAACCCGGTCGCTGGCCGGTTTCCGAATGCTATACACCTTCGACCGCGTACGGATGATCAGTCGGTCACCGACGATGGCGGGCGACGCCATGGCCATCTCATCAAGACTGTTGACACCAAGGACCTCGAATTGTGGACCCGCACGAAGCACGTAGGTATCGCCCTGCTCACTCAGTGCGAAGACCTTTCCATTGTAGGCCCACGGCGACGACGTGAAGCTCGCACCAACACGGATCCGCTGGCGACCATAAACCGGCTCCCCTGTCATCGCGTCGTAACTTTCGAAGAAGCCGCGGTCCAGTAGGCTGTAGTAAATCTCGCCATAGACCAGTGGCGACGTGTTGTAGTTACCCGCTCGGGGTTGATACCACGCGACGTATTCGCTGCTTGTCGCATTTTCCCTGAGCGAGATATCTCCGCTCGCCCCGGGACGAATCGCGTACACCGGACGATGACTATCCTGAAAGTAACCAGACGTCACATAAACCAGACCATGACTGGAAAACGGCGTAGCAATACTCGCCCACGACATCCGACCATCCATCTCCCAGAGTAATTCTCCGGTCAGATCGTAGGAGCGAATACGTTTACGCCCAGAAGTCACGATCTCGGTTCGCTGGGAATTTTTCCAGATATAGGGTGTCGCCCAACTAGATACTTCATCGCGGGCTGTTCGCCACACCTCGTCTCCAGTGCGCTTATCCAGCGCGGCGATCCATGATTCTTCTTCGTTGTCGTAGAGGACTATAAGAAGGTTACCTTCAAGAATCGGAGAGGAGGCCGACCCCCAGTCTGACATCGTTGATTTGAAGGGAATCGGATGTCTCCACACCTCATTCCCATCCATGTCGAACGCGTAGACCCCAAGATCTCCAAAACGTACATACACGCGTTCACCGTCTGTTGTGGGCGTTTCAGAGGCATACGTATTCTTTTGATGACGTGGAAAATCCGGAACAGCGACCTTGACCGACCGCATCCATAAGACTTCACCAGATTCCAGGTCAAGACAATAGACGCGCCAGTCATGTCGGGCCGGAGGAGGCTCACTCCGTCCGCGCGGGGCATAAAGGCCTGGTTTTGGCTTTTCAAAGTCTCCGTCCGAAGTTACCGTCGTCACAAAGACCCGTGTGCCCCATACAATCGGACTCGACCATCCAAGTTCCGGAATGTCGGTCACCCATTCCACGTTCTCAGTTTGACTCCATTGCTCTGGCAAATCAGGGTGGTCTGCCACCGTAGCATTCATTGTGGGACCGCGAAATTGCGTCCAATTAGTGTTCTCAACGGCTACGCCATCAACAACACACACAAGGAACCAGACCATGAGCGAAAGTAGCACACGAATTTTGGTTACCATATCTATTGGCAATACTATTCGGAGGATACGCACTCGCGTCAAGTTGGAAAACTTTCAACCCTTACATCGACGCGACGACAACCCGGTATTAGCTATGTCAGAATCTCGCCTTGCCGCCGCCTTGTCCACCCGCTCTTGGTGGATGAACCTCATCTTCTGCTTCTGTCTGTTTATGACCTTCATTTATATGCCGTTCGACATGTTTCTCAAACCCGTGGCGCAAGACCAAGAAGTCTGGTTTGGGTTTCTCCTAGAAGGATGGGCAGCAAAGCTCACCGAGCCATTCCACTGGGCCATCTATGGAGCCGGCGCGTATGGGTTCTGGAAAATGCGTTCGTGGATGTGGCCGTGGGCGGCCATCTATGCGCTGCAGGTCGCAATCAGCATGCTCGTGTGGAGCGCATTGCGGGGCACGTTTCTCGTAGGAGTCATTAGTTTCAGTATTTTCATGATTCCGACGATCGCGCTTTACCGCAGTCGGCGAAGTTTTAATGGGGACTAGAACACATCAGCTAAGACTCGTCAGTAACATGCTTTTCTACGGTGCCTCAACAGGCGGCTTGGTAGGGTTGTCTCTAGCCACCCTAACTAGAATTAGTAATCCAATGTATTCCGGATGGTCGGCGCTACTGACCTGTGTCGTGATCCTCACAACCTCAGCCGTACTTATGCGACAGGCAACACAGGGAAGGTTGTATTTCACCCCGCCAACCTGGTCTCTGCTCCTAGTCACCGGTCTAACACTCGCTATCCCAGTAATAGGTCCGGTTTTCGGTGGAACCGGCTACTGGCGCGAGCTACCCCTCATCACTCTGCTTGGCGTTGCCGGGGGCGGCATTTGGAGCCTACCCTTGGCCGGACTTTTTTTCCGCCGCCAGCGGCAGCAAGGTGGGTAATAATGCGGCTAGTGAAACATCACCCTTAAACGGGCACTATAGTTAGGATGTCGATAGGCTCAAAGAAGTTACGTGCGACACTTAACACTCTGTCGAAGGAGGAGGGCATCGTGTGCTATCTACAGACCAAGTGCGCAGTCTTAATCGGGGCCACAGGAGTTATCTTTTCAGTTTCGGTCAGTGGACAGACTTCCCCATCGACTGAGTCCAACACCCGTATGGCTTGGGGAACTCCCGATCTACAAGGGGTCTGGTCGACAGCGACGGTAACGCCACTCCAGCGTCCGGAAGGCGCTGCCGAGTTCCTAACAGACGAAGAGATCGCCGAAATCGAACGGCAAGCCGTCATAGAAGCGAACGATGAAGCTCGTGGCCAAACCCAGCAGGCCGACGTCAGGGGAGCCTACAACGACTTTTGGTGGGATCGAGGCACCCAAGTTGCCGGAAGCCAACGCACCTCACTGATTTTTGATCCCCAAGACGGTAGACTGCCGGCACTGACCAGTTCAGCAAAGGCCTACGCCGACTCTGACGAAGCCCTCATAGCGAGGGAAACTCGACGCGGCATGCACCCCGCAGCCTCCTACACCGACACCGATCTCTGGGATCGCTGCTTAACCCGTGGTCTGCCGCTGAGACCAGGACCGTATAACAACAATTTTCAAATCTTTCAGACGGAAAACCATCTTGTCGTACTTCATGAAATGATTCATGACGCACGAATCATCCCAATCGAAAATAGACCCGGCATCGTCAGCCCAGCCATTCCACAATGGTTCGGCACCTCGTCCGCCCATTGGGAGGGTGACACGCTCATTGTCGTCACCAAGAATTTTGCCAAAAAACAGGAACTGCCCTTTGAACCTCAGATGACCTCGGCTGGCATGACTCTCACCGAGAGATTCAGCCCTCGCGGAGATGGCTTATTGAATTACGAATACACGGTAGACCACCCGACGATTTACTCCGAGCCGTGGTCCGCACAACTGCCACTTCGGAGACTCGAAGGCAACACCTACGAATACGCCTGTCACGAAGGCAACTACGGACTGACTGGCATTCTGCAAGGATCTCGAAACATCGAAAATCGATAGACAGAGCAAGCAATAACGCCTTCAACCAACAACGAATTTGAGCGCGTCAACGACCCACGGCACACGTGACAGAACCACCAACCCAGGGCAGCACGTACACCGGTTCATATGGCACTCGCGCCTGCCACTTTACTCTAGCAGGCGACTGGGGCTTTGCAGCAATGCGCCAATGAACAAAACGATATTCACCGTGCGAGACCTCAAGCTGTTTAGATGACGGAACCCGAGTTGAATCCCATGAATCGGTCAACTCTGATTGGATTCA
>CAYFER010000064.1:0-7910 GCA_964342185.1 uncultured Vicinamibacteraceae bacterium
CCCAGAAGAAATTTGCACGGCATTGGCGGACAGCACGTCTGCAACAATCTCAATACGATCAGGGCTGGCGATTTCTAGCAGAGGCTCACCCGCAGGCACGACAGCCTCACTTTCTCGGAATCGCTTAAGCACGACTCCATCAATAGGTGCCATGATTTTGATTGTGCGTCCAGGCACTCCTGATGGTTGCAAGCGTGCGCGTGCAAGTTGCAAGTTGTACTCTGCCCGCGCTATTTGAAAATCAGCGGCTCTCACAGTCTCTTCACCGGTCCGGAACGCAATCTGAGAGGCTTCAAGTGCGTCTCTAGAAGAAACACCAGCATCCGCTAGCTCTTCCTGACGTGTGAGTGTTGATTTAGCTAGCGCGAGGGCGGCGACGGCTCGTTCACGTTCTGCCTGTGCTTGTCCAAGAGCTGCACGTGTAGCTTCCGCCGCGGCAGTCAACTCCGCCTGTGATCGAGCGTCCAGCAACGTTGGCTCTGCAGGTGTCAGCAGGGCGAGTACGGTAGTGCCGCGTGTGATGGAATCGCCAGGTTCGTGATTGATACGTGCCAGATATCCATACACGGGCGCAGAAATAATAAACCGTTCGCGCACACGTGTTTCACCTTCGTCGTCAATGGTGACTCGAAGCGGTCCGCGTGTTGCAGTCGTCACATCTACAGCAAGTGCAGACGGCCAGAGTGCTACAGTCAGCAGTCCTCCTCCAAGGACTACCGTGCCAAGCAACCACCCACTAAATAATCGTTTCATATAGAAGTTACTGACTGATTTTCAATGCCTCGACTAAATCTAAGCGGTCGAGCCGTCGCCGAACGACAAGGCCTGAGCATGCCGAAGCTACGATTACAGTTAAGCATGCCCACGCGACAGGTGGCCACGAGAATACTACAGGCATACGGTACACTTCTGTGTCAGCGAAACCAGCAATTGATTGCATGAGTCCCCAGCCAAGCGCAGTGCCAACCGGCAACGCGACGATAGTTAAAAAAGCTAACTCAGACAACAAGATAAAAGAAATTTCTGCGCGCGTGAAACCAATCACGCGAAGGCTTGCCAGCTCTCGGCTACGTTCAGATAAGGCTACTCGCGCGGCATTGTAGACCACACCGAAGGCCACTATGGCAGCCGCGAGGACAATGATTCCCATCATTTGAATCATGCTGGCTGCGATGACATCACGAAACGCTTCTCTCGCAGCCTCCTTGAAGGCCACACCTGCAACTGCTGGGAGGTGCTTGAGAGTTTGGGAGAGCGTTTGTGTGTAGGCTGAATCAACAAGAAGGTCAGCACCTGTGAGGACTGCACTTTCGTGCATCATGTGATGCAGTGCATTGTTGTTCATGTACGCAGAGAGTCCTAGGAGATCATCGACGAGACCAGAGATCGTAAGAGTACGCGAGGACCGAGTGCCTTCGAGGACCTCAATGGTCACTGTATCTCCAGGTTCAACTCGCAAGGTTTCTCCAAGATGCTTTGAGAGTACTAAACCGCTCCGGGGTGGAGATATTTGCTCGCCATGACGATCGACCAATAGTCGAAGTTGCGGGGTATCTGGGATGCCAGTGAGAGACAGTGTGCGTTGCCGGTGACCAGCACGGATACGCACTGCAACGCTTCGTTGTGCTTCGACAGCGATTACTCCAGGGAGGGCTTTGAGTTCGTAGCGTGCTTTTTCTGAGCGTGGTTCAAGAAATGTCAGTGACACATCCTGGCGTTCAGTCGCAGAGAACTGGGTCACAAGGAGTTCTTCAAAACTCCCGTACATTGCAAGGCCAGTCATGAGGAGTGCGACTGCAAAGCCAATGCCTGCAACCGAGGCGATGGCACGAACCGGGTGCCGTACGATATTCCGTAGGACCATCCGTCCCGCAGGTCCCGGTTCTCCTGGCAGCCAGGCCATTTCAAAGATACTTTTCTGGTAGCGTGCGGGGGGTTCTGGACGCATGCCTTCAGCAGGTGGCACACGAACGGCACGGCGAACTGCAACGGTTGCTCCCAAGGCAGCTGCGCCCAGCGTCAGCATGGCGGCACTCACTGCGACGGTACCAGAGAGCTGATATAGGAGTACTGGGAAATGAAAATACACGTTGTACATTTCAATCATTGGAGGTCCAAGCGACACGCCTGCGAGAATGCCCACAACAACACCGCTGAGACCAATCAAAAGAGCCCATTTGAGATAGTGCCAGCCGAGGGCTTGGTTGTTATAGCCAAGGGCTTTCAGCGCAGCAATTTGTGGACGTTGCAAGGCAAGTGCTCGAACGAGCGCCATATGCAGGATGAACGCGGACACCAAGAGAAAGAGAATCGGGAGCACTGTTCCGACAGCCTGGAGTCCATCTAATTCACTTTCCAGTAACCAATGAGAAAGCTGGAGTTCACGCGGAATTGATCCCGTGCCGCCGTATGGTTCAAGTAATTGATCAACACGTGTCAGGACCGCCGCTGTCGCTGTCGCAGGGTCGAGTATTAATGCCAGATCGTTAAAGCTATCCTCTAGGTCAAAGGTGGCTGCGAGTGTGCGCCGTTCCATCCAGAAGATTCCGAACCGTTTATCATCTGGCATAAGTTCCCCAGGTGGGGTGGTGTAAACATATTCGGGTGACAACGCAACACCGACAATTGTGAGAGGCTGAAGGTGACCGTTCATGATTGCACGGATCTGGTCACCAAGAGCTAGGCCATGTGCGGTCACAAAGTTCTCGCTCGCAATTACTTCATTTGGACGATTGGGGTCGATCCAGCGTCCTGATCTTAAAAAGATGTTATTCACGCGTGGTCGACGGTTTGTGGGGACAGAAATTAGCCGTCCCGTTACTACATCGTCAAAACCAGGGACATCGAGTGTGATGCCAGCGACGACACGTGTTTCTACAGTAGCAACACCAGGGATTTCTGCGATTGATGGCTCAAGTGAACGAGGTGCGCGTACCAGCGTTCCAAAGACATCTCCAAAGTTGTGGGTTTCGTAGTACGACTGCTGCGTTAGACGTAGTGATTCGTATACTGACAGAAGTGCGACGTACGTTATGACACCTGTTGCGGCAATAAGTGCAATAGCTAATGCTTGTCCCCGCATGTTGCCAAGATCGCGCAGCAGTTTTCGGTTGAGGGCCGTTAACAACATCGTTTTACCAACGAAGTTCGTTGGGCTGACGCTTGTTCGAGTTATTTTCAATCGCAGCAATACGCCCGTCGGCAAGTCGTACCACGCGATCTGCCATTTCAGCGATGGCTACATTATGAGTAATCACAGCAGTGGTTGTTCCAAGTTCTGTATTTACCCGAGCAAGTGCGTCGAGCACGACAACTCCCGTTGAGATATCAAGTGCCCCCGTGGGTTCATCACAAAGGAGTACGGAGGGACGTTTTGCAATAGCTCGAGCGATGGCGACGCGCTGCTGCTCGCCTCCGGACAGTTGTGCAGGAAAATGATCTTCCCGATTTCCAAGGTTGACGAGTTCGAGAGCGTCTTCCGGACGCATGGGGGTTTCGGCAATATCGGTGACGAGTGCAACATTTTCGCGAGCAGTGAGACTTGGGATCAGATTATAAAACTGGAAGACAAATCCAATGTTACGTCGTCGGTATTCAGTCAATGTTCCTTCGTTTGTATCGGTTAAATTCATATCTCGGTACATTACTTTTCCACGAGTAGGGATATCTAAGCCACCCAGAATGTTTAGTAGCGTAGACTTCCCAGATCCGGAGGGTCCCAGGAAAACCGCAAAGTGGCCTTCTTCAAGCATGAGATTAACTTCTCGCAAGGCATGTACTTCCATTTCTCCCATTTGGTAAACCTTCGAAAGGTTCTGTATGTCAAAAACGACCTTGCCGTTAGTTGACCCATTAGTCATTTGAATCTTTCAGTCCAGGAAGGTGTTGTTTATGTGCAAGACGTAGTTTAAGCAGATCGTCTGGGAGGATACGGAGCACTTTACTGATTCGGTGTATTTCCACTTCTTCCATTGTTGAAATGTCGGCGTCAGCCACTGAGACGGCAAACAGACAGTGGAGTAGCCTGAGTTTTTCCTCGTAATTTGCTTTGAGACCAAACTCACGGGCCACCATAAAATCTGCGGTGCTTCCAAAGACGCGATTGCTCTTTTGGGCCATTTCGACAACAAGCCTAGCTTGTGCTGATGGCAGCTGTCCTTCTTTTTCTACAAGAGCGTTCATGGCCTTTGTTTCTTCTAAGGAGACGTGCTGGTCGGCGTATGCAACCCGACCAAGCAAGTACGCAAACACGGCTAAGTACCGTGCTTGGTCAGCGTTCATCTTTTCTAGTACATCGAGGATCTGCTGCAGTCCGGCATCTTCTGTAAGTAGCTCTGTCTTAATACCAAGCCAGGCACGTAACTTGTTCATGAGTCAATTTTAGACTGTTTGAAATAAGACAGGTTAGCGAGAACCGCAATCATGGGATTCTATATTTGTAAGCGGACGTCACCATGACCATAGGACATCCCACGCATACGCCGACCAGCAAGCTGTCTTGCAAGCCTAAAGCGCAATAGTCTTGGGACGGTTTCACGAAACGCTGCTGCCCACCAGGCTTGTCCCATGATTAGTCGTGGAGGCATTGCCTGGAGACGCTGAATGTATTCTAGTTCTGGCGTACGTTCATTCTCGACAGCCTTTGTGGTTGCATCAATGCGGTCAGGAACATGCCTTTGTTGTAGCAGGGGTACCAGATGATTGGCTGTCACGATGGCGTCGCGTAACGCCACATTGATCCCCTGACCTCCGACTGGCGACATCGTATGTGCCGCATCACCAATTACAAGTGCTCCAGGTGCTGACCATCGTGTGACACGGTCAGAAACTGCGGAGAGAAGAAATGGATGCTTCAGAGTATGGCGCTGCATACGTAGATGCACTCCGAGGTCAGGTGTTACATGATGTGCCATCGCTTCGACCCACTCCGAGATTCCGCGTTGTCGTAATTCACCGTACGTTCCCTTTTTAATAATCCATGCTACTTGCAGCAACCCATCAGGTGCACGGTAGGCAATCAATAGATGTCCACGACCGATGTACATTCGAGCCAGATTTTGATCGTTGAGAAATGTCGGTGGGGAGGTTTTACACCACACAACATCAATATCAACCCCGTGCTTACGTGCGTCTAAATTACAGGTTCGACGGACAATAGAGTTACGTCCGTCAGCGCCAATAACAAGGCTGCCGGGAAGGGTTTGTTCCTGATCAGCTCCTCGAAATGTGACACCTGCGACACGGTCATTAGTTTTAAGAAGACCCGTAACTGTGACACCAAGTTTGACTTGAAAGTTAGGAAATGCTCGAGCAGCATCGATCACTTCCTTCAGAAATGCTGGTTGAGAAAGAAAAGTCGGTTGATAAGAGTCAGTAAATATAGCATCTGCTTTCTCGCGAAAGACTAGGCGTGTATTGCTGTACAGTTCAAATGCTTGCGGGACATTATGCGGGATGCTTGCGAGAATATTTTCGAGACCTATCTGATGGAGTGCTTCCACCCCACTTGGCAGCAGTGCTTCACCTCGAAATTCTCGTGAAAAATTTTTTTGTCGCTCCAGGAGTGTGACAGAGATGCCTCGCGATGCTAAGAGATAGGCTAAGCACGCTCCCGCTGGACCAGCGCCTACGATGACAACTGGCATTTCGGGATCAGACATTTTTTGCATTCTGTGACTAAAATGGGCATCTACCTTTGGAGATAGGATATATGACTAAGGATTATTTTCGTCCAAGCACGTACTGGTTACTGGCATTTGGCCTTGTGGTGCTTGCAGATCCGACCAGATCCATTAGCGGACTAATAGAGTATCTATGATGTCAGTGAGGAACACACAACAAAAGATCTCTAGAGTTGAGCGTCGCCAGGTATTTTTCAAGCTGGCAGCGTTGATCGTAGCGGGGGTTAGCGTAGGAAGCTTGACGCTAACTGGTGGCAAAAGTAATCTCTTCGCTGCTAGGGAATTGGCGAATCTTGTTATAACTGGGCCAACGCAAGCTGTCTATCCAGGGGACGTGGTTGCTATTAGCATTGAAGTTGAAGGTTTGCTGGAAAGTGTCGAGGGAAAAGTTTTTGCACGCTCGGTACCATTGTGGTTGGTAGCAGAGAATCAATGGCGCGGGGTGTTTGGCATTCCTTTGGACACGCCAGCGGGACAGTATGAGATTACTACCCATGCGATAGGCGAGCCAGTTGCCAATACCACAGGCCGTTTCTCGTTTGAAGTCCAGGATAAAGACTTCGCAACACGCCGATTGCGTCTTGATCAAAAATTCGTTGACCCCCCTCCTGCTGAAGCACAGCGGATTGCTCAAGATGCCAAAACCATGGCTAACATTTTTTCAAAGGTGCGGCCAGTACGGTTATGGGACGGGCCGTTTCAACCACCTGTCTCGAATGCATCGAATAGTTCGTTCGGACGCTTAACGTTATTTAATGGGGCCCCAAGGGGGCGTCATCAAGGTGCAGATTTTCGATCGCCAGCAGGCACGGCCGTGCGTGCACCAAATGCCGGAGAAGTTGTCTTGGCTTCTGATTTGTATTTTGCTGGGAGCACAGTCATTCTCGATCATGGGCTCGGGCTGTACTCGTTGTTTGCACATCTATCAAAATTTCAGGTTAGTGTGGGCGATCACGTTGCAACAGGTGAGGTTGTAGCGCGCAGTGGTGCTACGGGAAGAGTGACCGGAGCACATCTCCATTGGGCTGTTCGACTTGGCAATACTAGTGTGGATCCACTATCTCTAATCAAAGCGTCCGCTGAGGTAGCTGCAAGTTCACTGCCCTAACTCATAAGTCTCTGTGTTCTTCTCGCAGGGGAGAGCACGGTCGGTAGCGCACACTAATCCCTTCTATTATTCAACCTGAAGTTGCTACAGCGAAGTTATGCCCAGCGGAAACCTAGATTTTTCAGTGGAAGTGTTCTAACACGTATTCCACTGGCAGAAAAAATTGCGTTGGCTACAGCCGGAAGAATTGGCGGCAATGCCGGTTCACCAAGACCTGTGGGTGGCACGTTTGTTCTCACCCAGTCCACCTCAATGGCTGGCGGGGCTTCTCGCATTCGCATGGGTTCAAACTTATCGAAGTTTGTTTCCACAGCCCGTCCATTTTCGATGGTTGTTTCATATGACATTAGTTGACTGAGTCCATCGACGACTGCGCCCTGTACCAGATTCTCGGCTGCGCCAGGATTGATAATCTGACTTCCGATATCAGCGCCTACCCAGACTTTATGCACAGTGACGCGTTTATTTTCATCGACACTGACATCAGCAACTTCGGCGAAGTAACCCATGTGGCTATAGTGGAATGCAATGCCCATGGCTCGACCTGGTGTTTGCGGTCTGTTGCGCCAGTTACATCGGTCGGCAACGAGTTCAAGGACTCCACGCGCGCGCGCGGCGTCAAACGTTGGAAAACCAAATGCACCGCCACCAGGCATTTGGGGAAGAGGTGCTTCAATTAGAAGCTCGAGCCTAACATCTAGCGGATCTCTGTTAGCGGCATGTGCAAGTTCATCAATGAATGACTGAATTACAAATGAAATGGCATTACTTCCTGGGGCACGCAGTGCGCCAAGAGGGACACCGAGCGACATTACTGAGGCGTGAATTCCGTAGTTTGGAATAAAACGACCAGGGAATTCGTCTCCGCTAATTCCAGAGTATTGTCCAAATTGACCATCCTGTCCGAATGAAACGAAATGGTCACGCCATACGACGATACGGCCGGAGTCATTCACGCCGCCTTTTAGATAGTGATAGCCTGCTGGACGATAGAAGTCGTGAGTCATATCGTCTTCTCGTGTCCATAAGAGCTTGACTGGAACACCAGCTTCTCTTGCGATCCATGCTGCTTCTACTGTGAAGTCATTTGAGAGTCGTCTTCCAAAGCCTCCGCCAGCGCG
>CAYFER010000065.1:0-7861 GCA_964342185.1 uncultured Vicinamibacteraceae bacterium
GTTGATTCTTCCTGCTGCTGAATCTGTTCCACGTCTCCCATGAGACGACCTCCTCAAATTGCCTGGCTTATTTTCCAGACACTAAACACCAAAAGAGGGAAACCGAGTCCCGTAAAGGGTGCAGTCTACCACGAATCTCCAACTGTCAAGGCGCATAAATTCTCTTTATAAATGGGACTAAATCGGTCGTAGATCGTGTCGGCAACCGAATGGTTCGTCTCGAACAAGAAAGAACCTAACAACACCACGGTCGGAACCGTCCGAACTTCATGGAGTTAGACACCGCAGTTCTTGAAATAAGTCGAAACTTTGCGATACTTGAATCTTGACCAAATCATACGTATGATTAAAACACTCGTTTAAAAATCGTGGTTTTTCGACTCTGTGTAAAAGGAATCTAGCTCTGTCTAAAGTGACTAAAGAACTCATTCTCGATGCCGCCGAAACTCTCTTTGCAGACTCGGGATTTCGGGCCACCTCTCTACGTGACATTACCGGCGTAGCTGGCGTCAATCTTGCTTCGGTCCACTACCACTTCGGCTCGAAAGATGCTTTACTCACCGCTCTACTCGAACGACATTTCGCGCCAGTCAATAAGCGTCGAATCGAACTGCTCAACGAGCTTGAAGCGCGTTTTTCTGACACTGCCAAGCTTGAGGACCTTGTGCGAGCTTTTCTCTCTCCACCGTTTGAACTCTTCGCTAAGAACACGAAGAAGAGGACGACTCTCTTGCGGCTTGTTGGCCGACTCCATAGCGAACCGGACGAAATCCGCACGGCATTTACCGCTGCGCTCCAACCCACACTCCGCCGTTTTACAGCAGCATTCAATAAAGCCTCTCCTCTCATTAATTCAGAAGAAGCCGCCTGGAGAACCCAATTCTTAGTAGGGGCGATGGCTCACACAATGCTCTTAGGACAATCGTTTCCTATTGAATCATCTGAACGAACGGACCCATTTGATTTGTTGGAATCATTAATTAAGTTTGGCACTGCAGGTCTCCTAGCAGAAAAGAGCCAATCAAAGGCAGCACTTGCAGCCGCACAGGTTTAACGATGACGCTACGTATTTTTTCTTGTGTTTGTTTAATTATGGCCACCGGGTGTGTATCAGCTCCTCCCGTTCAACATCCAACACTTGAGATCGCACTACCAGAGGAGTGGACTGCTGAAAGTTCGCGAACTGGCTCACTTACAGTGACGTGGTGGGAGGACTTTGACGATGGTGGCCTTTCCTCAGCGATCGACGTCGCGCTGTCGCAAAACTATGACCTGCGCGCCGCAACGGCACGCCTCGAACAGGCCGCGGCCGCCGCAGAGGCAACCGAAGGCGACTTACAACCAACGCTACAAACAACTTTCAATGGTTCACGCCGGAAACAAAATTTTGTTGGTTTCCCAATCCCTGGTCGCGAAGGACAAGTGCTGAGCACGGTTTCGACGAACTATGGTGTCTCCCTCGACTTGTCGTGGGAAATCGACCTGTGGGGTCGCCTGCGTAATACAGCAAGAGCTGCACTAACCGACCTTCAAGCGTCGGCAGCCGACCTTCGTGGAGCTCAGCTTTCCATCGCCGGTCAAACCACAAAAGCGTGGTTTGCAATTGCAGAAGCTCAACAACAAGTAGACCTCTCTCGGCAAACAGTTCAAAGCTTTCAATCCTCGGTAGAACAAGTACAAGAGCGTTTTGACGCGGGTATCCGTCCAGCTCTCGACCTAAGACTGGCTTTGCTCAATCTTTCCAATGCTGAAGCTCAGCTCCAACAAAGTCGCCAGCAGTTCGACGGAGCCGTCCGGCAGCTTCAGCTCCTACTCGGGCAATACGCCGATGGCCAATTTGAGACACCGACTGACCTGCCGGAGATCACACCCGAGGTGCCGGCTGGTCTGCCCGCCAACTTAGTTGCGCGGCGACCAGATCTAGTCGGCGCGGAACGCCAGCTTACTGGTTTGTTAATCAGAGCCAACGTCGCCAGAAGCGACCTGCTGCCCCGACTCAGCCTAACCAACGCTACCGGTACCGCAACGGATGGGTTACGGTCACTGATCGATGGCAACTTCGGTGTCTGGAGTCTATTAGGAAATGTCGTCGCACCACTCTGGCAAGGAGGGCGCCTCCGCGCCCAAGTCGAGCGAGCCGACGCGCAAAGCGCCGAGGCACTCGCCAGCTACGCCAATGCCGCGCTTACAGCGTATGCCGAGGTTGAAACCGCACTCGCGTCGGAAGAATTTCTTGCAGAGCGAGAACGTCACCTCACTGAGTCCGCGTTGCAGGCGCGGGCGGCTGAACGTCTCGCCGAAGAACGATACCGCGCCGGCCTGGAAAACTATATTACCGTTCTCGACTCGCAACGCTCGGCGGTCAGCGCTGAAGCTTCGGTGATCACTGCACGGCGAAGCCGATTAGAAAACCGTGTCGATTTATACCTTGCATTAGGCGGAGGCTTTGAACAACTTGAAGCACCTGTGCAACTTTCAGTTCTAGAAGGACAGTAACTATGCGCGTACTTACTCGCCTGCTAAAAATCCTATTGCCCCTGGTGGTTCTTGGTGTGGCCGGCTTTGGGGCATACCTATTGTTTATTACTCGTCCCCAGGTCGAAACGCTGATACCAACAGTCACCGCGCCTGGTGTTCGGGCTCAACTCGTCACCCTGGAAACAGTTCAGATCTCCGTAGCCAGCCAAGGCACCGTACGCCCGCAAACTGAAACACAACTTGTCCCCGAAGTCGCCGGACGTGTTACGTGGATCGCACCGTCGTTTGCCGAGGGCGGTTTTTTTGAAGCAGGCGATGTGCTTGTCAGCCTGGACCGTTTCGATTATCAACAAGCAGCGGTTAGCGCACGGTCACAATTAGCACAGACCCGCCTTCGACTCGCGCAAGAAGAAGCTGAAGCAGAAGTAGCACAGCGAGAGTGGGAAAATCTCGGCCGCGGGGACCCTCGTGCGTTAACCCTCAGAGAACCCCAACTGGAAGACGCACGGGCATCTGTCGCCGCGGCAGAAGCCAACGTCGAACGGGCAGAACGCGACCTCGAACGTGCGGATGTTATTGCACCTTACTCTGGCCGGGTCAGGTCCAAGAGCGTGGACGTGGGGCAATTCGTTACCGTGGGCAGTCCAATTGCTGCAATCTATGCTATCGACAAGGCTGAAGTCGGCCTCGCACTTCCCGATGAAGAACTTGCCTATTTGGACCTCCCGCTCGCGCATCGAGGCGAAGTCGCCCAAGCTGGACCTCGAGTCGTTCTCAGCACAACATTCGCGGGCGCCACCTATGAATGGGACGGCCGGGTAGTACGCACCGAGAGTGAACTAGATCCCGTCACTCGTATGGTCCAGGTCGTCGCCGAGGTACAGGACCCCTATGCCCAAACCAACGACCCGCGGCGCCCGCCGTTGTCGGTCGGAATGTATGTTGAAGCCGAGATTCAAGGACGGTCGTTTGAAGAGATTGCGGTAATTCCCCGTGCTGCGCTCCGCGGTCGCAACCAGGTTCTTGTGATTGACGCCGATAGTCGCATCCGGTTTCGCGACATCGAAATCCTCAGAGCAACGACGGATTCAATCTATGTTAATCGGGGCCTGTCGGCCGGAGAGATAATTAGTGTATCTCCACTCGACAGCCCGGCCGACGGGCTACTCGTACAGATAGCCGACCTCGACATCGGCCGATTCGCCAACACGACAGCACCTCCGGTCTCCCCATCAGCCCCAGTCGTCGTTGACGCCGGACCGGGCACCACGCCGGAAACAGAGGTTTCAGAATCAGAACCACCGACCTGGCTTCTCGAACTGCTGAATGATGCCTCGGCAACACCAAACCGCTCGGCACAGATCGAAAACGACCAAGCCGACCTCACAGATGACACGCTCCCCCCAGACACGCGTGATGCCCCAGCATCAAGGGCGGCTACCGCCGAACCACCTTCACCGGTGGTCGATGAGGCACCGCCGCCAACAGTCCCAACTGTCGAATCCGCACCGTTACCAAGAAATACAGTCGCTCTGATTCCGTTTGAAAACATCACGCAGACCAATCGAAATACCAGTGTGGCCACTGACCTAACTCAAGCGGTGAGAACCCAACTGGAAGATGCTGATTCAATCACCGTCGTGCCATCAGAAACTGAAGCCATCCTCGTGATCGGTGGCGGAGTACAACAACAAGACAGTTCCGTCCGGATCACGGCTCGTATCATCGACACTCGTAATGGTGACGTCATCAAAGCACTTAAGCTGGACGGTTCAGTCACCGAATTGCTGCAGATTCAATCTGGCCTGGTCAGCGCGATCCATGAAAGTGTCGTTGACGCATTTGAAACGGCCGAGACCATCCCAGAGACCTTGCCTACGACGGCGGCCGTTGACACTGCGTCGGGAATATCCATCACGGTTCAACCTTTCGAGAATGTCACCGAAACACCTCAAGCTACACAGCTTGAAGATGCTATCCGGACCACCGTTGCTGAACGCCTTCAGATGGTCGAAGGAGTCACCCTTGTTGCGTCCGAAGCTCAGCCTCAGTGGACGGTGAACGGCGGAATCCAACAGAGCGGAAACCTAGTGCGCATCACTGCCACCCTTATTGACTCACGCGACGACTCCGTCTTGCGAGCAGTCAAGGTTGATGGCGTGACAGATGATCTCTCGAGTGTGCAGGATCAGGTTGCCTCAGCGATTCACCAAACCGTTGTTGAGGTACTGAACGGCACGACCGGCGACACGACTACGGCCGCCGGGACACCAATCACCATTCGACCCTTCACCAACATCAGCCAGCGACCAGAGGATACTGAACTAGCTGACTCGGTCACCGTAACAATCACCAAGCGGCTCAACACAGCTCGTGCGACGTCGATTGTCACAACCCAAAAGAACGCCCTATGGGAAATCAGCGGCAGTATCCAGCGCATTGGAGACATCATTCGGATCACGGCAAATCTGATCGACCGCGAAGAAAATTCTGTAGTCCATTCGATCAAGATCGACGGCCCCGTGGACCAAATCGAACGTCTTCAGAACGATGTCGCGACTGAATTGGCCAACACTGTGCAAGAGGCAACATCATGAACGGAGTGATCGAGTGGTTAGCAAGAAACCCCGTCGCTGCAAACCTGACGATGGTCTTCATCATCGTAACCGGCATTGCGGCCACATTTATGGTAAAGGCTGAGGTGTTTCCGGAGATCGACCTCGATCGAATCAACATCCAAGTGCCATATCTCGGCGCCGCACCAGAAGAAGTTGAGGAGGCGGTCAACGTACGTATCGAAGAGGCTATCCAAGGCTTAGACGGCATTAAACAAATCCAGTCGACCGCAGCCGAAGGCATGGGCACCGTCATGGTCGAGCTTGAACTGGGAGCAGACTCGCGAGAGGTCCTCGAAGAAATCAAAAGTAACGTCGATGGAATCACGACGTTCCCGATCGAAACTGAGGCACCGATCATACGGGACATGAACAACTCGCAAGCCGTCATCGATATTGCGGTGTCGGGAAATCTCGATACGTTCACCCTCAAAGCAACGGCTGAGCAGGTGCGCAACGACCTGACGGCAATCCCTGAGATTACCCAGGTTGAAGTCATCAGTGCCCCTCCCTACGAAATATCCATTGAGGTGTCAGAAGTCGCACTTCGGAGGCACGGCCTAACGTTTGATCAGGTTGCCAATGCTGTACGCCGCTCGTCACTCGACCTTCCGGGCGGGTCGGTGCGAGCCGATAGCGGCGAGATCCTACTGCGTACGGTCGGTCAAGCCTATCGCGGTGAGGAATATGAAAACATCGTCCTCTGGACGCGTCCTGATGGCAGCCGACTCCAGTTGGGCGACGTGGCGACTGTTGTCGACGGATTTGCAGAAACCGACCAGTACGGCCGTTTCGACGTACAGCCGACCATCCTAGTGTCGGTATTCCGAACCGGTAACCAGAGCGCTATCGAAATCGCCGAGCGCGTGTACGAGTACGTCGCCATTGCACAAAGCCAAGTACCGGCCGGCGTCGCGCTGACCGTATGGCAAGATTCAGCCAAGTTACTAAGCGCCCGCCTCTCACTGATGCTGCGAAACGGGGCCACTGGATTCCTTCTTGTCTTTCTCGTTCTTACCTTGTTCTTGGAGCTACGGCTCGCAGTATGGGTCAGCCTTGGGATCCCAATTTCGTTCCTCGGCGCGCTCGCGATGATGCCCGGCCTAGATGTCTCAATCAACGTCATGTCGTTGTTCGCCTTCGTGGTTGTGCTGGGCATCGTCGTCGACGACGCGATTATCGTGGGGGAAAACATTTACCGGCACCAGGAAGAACACGGGAACGGCTTACGCGGATCGATCAAGGGCGGACAGGAAATTGCGAAACCGGTTATCTTTGCCGTTCTAACTACTGTGGCAGCCTTCATGCCGTTGATGTTCGTGCCAGGCATGATGGGCAAGATCTTTCGCGTTATTCCGCTCATCGTAATTCCATGTTTGCTCTTCTCGCTGGTGGAGTCGCTGATGATCCTGCCGGCGCATCTATCACACATACCCAAACCCAAGCGGCCGGGTCCTTGGCGACGATTTCAGGGACAGTTCGCCAACGGTCTCAAACTGGTCATCGAGCGAGTCTATCGGCCCTTCCTCGAGACCGCACTGCAGTGGCGGTATTTGACCGCGGCAGTGGGCGGCGCAGCAATGATTCTGACGATCGGCATGGTGCTGTCGGGGCGGCCAAATTTTCATTTCTTCCCGTCGATCGAAGCAGATTTCATGTCGGCAACGGTGACGATGCCGCAAGGCACGCCAGTGGACGTCACCTCTGAAGCAGTTGCCAAAATCGAGGCTGGAGCCGCCCGTGTGCGACAAGACCTACTCCAAGAAACTGGAAATGACTACTTCCTTCACATCCACGCAGCAGTTGGCGACCAGCCGATTGCAGCACGAGGGGGTGGACCGATGGGGCGGGTTATCGACACAGCGGCTTCGAACGTCGGCGAAGTGACCGTCGAACTTCTACCCACGGAACAGCGCATCTATAACAGCGAACAACTCGGCATCAAATGGCGAGACGCGGTCGGTGGGATCCCGGAGGCCGTCGAGGTCACCATCCAGAGTTCGATTATGGATCCCGGTAACGACGTTGACGTCCAATTGGCAGGTCCCGATATTGACACGCTGCGCGCGGCGGCCGACGACGTCAAGAGAGAACTCCTGAATTTTGCCGGAGTGTACGAAATCACCGACTCGTTCCGAGCTGGCAAGGAGGAATTGAAACTCGGGATTAAGCCAGCGGCCGAGGGGCTTGGACTTTCGCTGCAAGATCTTGGCCGACAAGTGCGCCAGGCGTTCTACGGTGAAGAAGCCCAGCGGATCCAGCGGGGCCGAGACGACGTCCGGGTCATGGTGCGCTACCCACGGGATGAACGACGATCGATCGGCGATCTCGAAAACATGAGAATCCGGACCCCTGACGGGGGCGAGGTGCCGTTCGGACAGGTGGCTATCGTGGAACCCGGCCGAGGCTTTGCGTCGATTGCTCGTGTCGACCGCAATCGCGCGGTCAACGTCACCGCCGCAGTCGACGCAAGTGTCACATCTTCGAATCAGGTCATCAACGAATTGGAGACGAGGATTCTCCCTGATGTCCTGTCACGGTACCCAAACGTGTTCTACACCTTCGAAGGCGCGCAAGCTGAGATGTCCGATGCAATCGGAGGACTACAGCGCGGGTTTCTACTCGCCCTGCTCATGATCTTCGCGTTGCTCGCTATACCACTCAAATCCTACGTCCAGCCACTGATCATCATGAGCGCGATCCCCTTTGGCCTAGTCGGTGCTGTGTGGGGCCACATCGTGATGGGCATCGACGTCACCATGATGTCA
>CAYFER010000066.1:0-7700 GCA_964342185.1 uncultured Vicinamibacteraceae bacterium
ACCTCGGGGCTATGTATGCGTCTGGTCGTGGCGTGCCGCAGGATGATGTGGCAGCCGTGCGGTGGTTTCGGTTGGCAGCTGACCAAGAGCTTGCCCAGGCGCAGAACAACCTCGGTTTGATGCATGAGGGCGGTCGAGGCGTGCCGCAGGATGAAGCGGAAGCCGTGCGGTGGTATCGACTCGCGGCGGAACAGGGATTTGCCGAAGCACAGCTCAGTCTTGGTATCAGTTATGCCAATGGCTATGGTGTGCCGCAGGATGAAGCGGAAGCCGTGCGGTGGTATCGACTCGCGGCGGAACAGGGAGATGCCGAGGCGCAGTTCAACCTCGGCGCCATGCACGCGAACGGCCGTGGTGTCCCACAGGATAATGTAACCGCTCACATGTGGTTCAATCTCGCTGAGTCACATGCAACGGGTGCGCATCAGAATCAAGCGACCCAATACCGCGACATAATGGCGGATAGATTGAATGCAGACCAGCTTGCCGAAGCCCAACGCCTTGCCCGCGAATGGAACGAAGCGCACCCGCGCGACTGACTCCCTCATTTTCGAGCGTGGGGTTACTGGTATCTATTAGACACCCCTCTTGCCCTTGCCCTCTGTTCCATCCTTTTAATGAGTTACAGAAGAGTGAGGTTCTAGGCTCTGTCGAACATCAGACGGCACGTAAAGACGAATGTCGGTTAGCGTGGCACTGCCTTCGTAGGCGTTCGTATAAAGGTCGCCGATGACGAAGTAGTCCGGGTAGGCAGACCCGGCTGGCCACTGGTTCGGCCACGTTGTGCTGCCGTACGCGTCGTGCTGCACGAGGTCGGCATTAAACCGTCCATCGTACTGGCTGGCAGCACTGTTGTAATGCCAGATTGGCACGTTGTTGACGATGAACGGGCGATGGAAGCGGAGGGTCTTCTGGCCGACCCGCGCAAAATTACCTTTCGCTTCCAGCGTGTAGCCAGTAATGTCGCGCTCGATGGCGAACATGTAGAACTCGTTCGGCATCAGCTCGGGCTGGAGTTCGGCAGCCGAGGAGAGCTGTTGCTCGGCAACCCCACCGGAGCAACTCGTCATGAACCATTGCGAGTTGCCGGCCAGCCCACCGGGACCTGGAGTCCAGTTCGGCAACCCACTGATCCACATGTTGACCGTGTTGAAGCTGCTGTCCCGGTAGTTGTAGTACTGATTAGTGCTGGAGTCGCAGACTCGGCCACCAGTGCCGCTCCCGACCCGGTCCGGGTGCTGAGAAAATGCGTCGATCAGGACTTTTCGGTGATAGTGCCAAAAATGGTTATTCCGTGGCGCCGGGTCGGCGAAGTCCACGATGGAGAGGAAGTGGAACCCGTTGTAGCCGTACGGGCCTTGACGTACGTCCTGCCACTCGCAGTACGGTACCGACGCATTGCCAGTCCAGCCCGGACTGTTCGACCCCTCGCCCCACGGGTGAAACGTCTTACACTCCTCGGCACGGTAGCCGTTGATCCGGTCGTCGTATTCAATCGAGCCGTTTCGTTTACCCCCGAAGTCGATCGTCTTCAGTTTGTACTCGATGCGGTAGTGGGGCGGTAACTTCTTGGTCGGTCGAAAAATCGCCCCTCCAGTGTGGTCGGGCACGTCCAGCACTGCCACGTACCCGCCATCGAGCATTTGGGTGCTGATTGAGGGTGGAGCTTCGATGACGCCGTCTTTGTCCCAGTCCCTGGCCGAGAGCGATGCGGTGAGCCACCCGTCGTGTCCGACAAGGAATTCCTTGCGATAGGTGTCGAAAGAGTCGAGGGCGGTATTCCAATCTGGTCCGTAGTCATTCTGATACCACAGTCCAGCGTCATCCATGATGGTGTCGAACGGGTCACTGTAGCCGTCCCAGGTCCACGGGGCGATGGCGTCGTTCAGTGGTGTTGAGAAGTCCTCGGCATAGAGTAGGGTCCAGGTGGATGGGCTCGTGGAACTTCGGAAGGTGGCCCAGGCGGACCAGGGACCAACGAACCCGCCAAGCTCAGCGCGGACCCGCCACCGGTAGCGGGCGCCATCCACGAGTGGGGTCCGTACGGTGTAAGACGTTTCGCCCGTCGAGGGCGCCACCGTCGCAGTTTCAACGAGCGTCGTGCCGTGGATTGCGATCTCCTCCACCTCGAAATGATGCGCGAAGGTGTCGAACACGACGAACCGTGCCGCTGCAGTCGTACTGATCAGCGTAGGCGTGTCACTGTCGACGGCTTCGTCGTTGGTGGGGGACTGAGGAACCGGAGCCGTAACCTTCAGCCTCAAGTCTTGAACTGCGACCGGAACGCAGAGAAGGCCGACAAGGACCGCGGCGACGGCGACAGACCGTGTGCGTGGTGAACCGTTATGCACGTCCCTCCGATGCGATGGGAGCGAAACCCTTGCGCCGTTCCACCTTTTAGGTTGAGACACCCTCAACATAGAGCGAGGCAGATGTACACGCCGATCCTACCGATGGCCAGCTGGCGGTGCAACGGGATTTGAGCGATTCGCGAATGTCTTCAATCGTCTCTAATTCGTAGGGCCGGTCGGTGTCACTGAAGAGATTCTGTTCACCAACGATGCTGCCAGTTTGCCAAATTTGTTATGCTCACCTGAACTTACTCAGGGTGGAAAGGCGTCGAGTGTACAAATATTTCTACGCGGTCTTAGTAGCCTTCGTTGTGTCACTTGAAGCGCCTGTCGAGGCTTATCTTGATCCAGGCAGTGGGAGCATGTTGCTCCAGGTCCTCCTGGGTGGTTTTGCCGGCATAGCTGTGATCGCCAAGCTGTACTGGAATCGCGTCACTTCTCTGTTTAATCGGAAGGGCGCTCCCAAAGATAGCGATTAGAGTTGTCGACCTTATGAGTATGCGGGCTTCTCCAGCGCCCCTGCAATTTGAACCCGGTTCTTTTCGGGACCCCGACACGAAGATCTTTTGTCACAACGCTGGAATCTTTCGGTGTCTGACGTCCCGTGCCTTGGACGATTGGACTCGTCTTTCCTCCACAAACTTTTTTGAACAACTGACGCGTGACGGGCAACTCGTCCGGACACATCAGGTGACCGACACGACCGCCTTCCCTGAGCTAGACCCCAAGTGGGTTGCCGTTCTCAAACATGAAGTGGTGCCGTTCATTTCCTATCCGTACGAGTGGCCGTTTCGGATGCTCAAGGATGCCGCTCTTCTTCAGCTCGATTTGACGTTAACCGCGATCGATGAAGGCATCACCCTTAAAGACGCCACTCCATTTAACGTCCAGTGGGTTGGGGCCCGTCCGACCTTTATCGATATCGGTTCGTTCACCGAGTATAAAAGCGGTGAACCGTGGGCAGGCTACCGACAGTTTTGCAGTCAGTTCCTGTATCCGCTGTTTCTACAGGCGTATAAATCCGTGGCCTATCACCCCTGGCTCCGCGGCAGTCTTGAAGGAATCGACGCGAGGGAACTCAGTTCGCTCATGTCCATTCGTGACTACCTGCGTCCTGGCGTCCTGGCCCATGTCTATCTTCAGGCTAAGGCGCAGTCTCGCTACGAGGCTGCAGACCGTGACATTAAGAAAGATCTCCAAACTGCTGGCTTCGGTGCAGGACTCATCAAAAATAACCTCAAACGCCTTCGCCGACTGGTTGAGCAGTTGCAGTGGTCACCACCGCGCTCGGTCTGGTCGGAGTACGCCACAGAGCATAGCTATGAAGATGCGGAGCTGCGGCGAAAACACGATTTTGTGCAAAGTGTTTTGGCTCGTCGCCGATGGTCCCTCGTGTGGGATGTCGGTTGCAACACCGGAACCTATTCGCGTCTCAGTGCCGAGCACGCGGAGTATGTTCTCGCGCTGGATGGCGACCAACTGGTGCTCGATCGGTTGTACTCAGAACTTCAACAGGACGGGTGCCAGAATGTGTTGCCGCTGTTAGTTGACATGGCTGATCCGACACCTGGTCTTGGGTGGAAAGGTCTCGAACGTCGACAACTTGGTGACCGGGGACGACCGGATCTTATTCTTGTTCTTGCCTTCATTCACCATCTGATCATTGGTCGGAATATTCCTTTGGGCGAACTTGTCGAGTGGTTGGCGGATTTCGGTGCAGACCTTGTGGTCGAGTTCGTTGGACTTGATGACCCGATGGTCAAGCGGCTTTTGCGCAATCGAACTGGACAGAGAATTGATTACTCGGCAGAAGCCCTTGAGCGAGCCCTTAAAAAGCATTTCGATTCAGTGACACAGGAGACTCTCGACTCGGGAAATCGCACATTGTATTACGCACAGGCGAGACCGAATGGCGACTGATAGTAAGGGAGCGCTCGGTTTCTGGGCCCTTCATGTGGCGGGACTGTGGAGTATTGGGATCGTCCAACCAATCTTTGAAGTCCTGGGGAACAATCCTGAGTTCTTTGTGGCGCACGACACGCGCGGCAGGGATCTCGTCGGATTAATTCTGGGGCTATGTGTGGTTGCGCCGCTGTGTATCGTGACGGTGACGTTGCTGGCGGCACAAATGGGTCGTCGGTGCTATCAGGTGATGAGCTGGACAGTGGTGTCCGTACTTGTGATGGCGATAGCACTTCCGATCCTGAAGCGCAGTGTGGGTCTAGACGCCAACGAAACGTTCGTCGTGGCTGGGGTAGTAGGCGCGGTCATGGCTTCGGGTTATTTCGTGTTTTCGCCCGTGCGTCTCTTTATGAGTTTTCTATCGTTCGCGACGGTTGTCGTTCCAATCGTGTTCTTGTTTCAATCGCCAGTTTCAACCCTGATGTCACCGACGACTCAGGGGCCGTTACCTGATGTCCAATTTACAACAACTCCTCCAGTTGTCATGGTGGTCTTCGATCAATTACCGCTTCCATCGTTGTTAGACCGGGACAGCCAAATCGACGAAACTCTCTATCCTCACTTCGCCGAGCTCAGTCGCGATGCGTCATGGTTTCGTAACGCCAGTGCAGTCGGCACGTTAACTGTCGATGCACTGCCGGCGCTTCTTAGTGGCAACTATCCCGAGCAGGGTCGATTGCCGACCGCTGCCGACTATCCGTCAAATGTCTTCACGTTGCTTGGTTCGACCTATCGCGTTGAGGGATTTGAGCCCTTGACCCGGTTGTGTCCGGAGACAGTTTGTCCACAGCGGCGATTGCCGTTTCTTGTCTGGTATGCCTCCGTCTTACGTGATTTGAGCGTGGTTTATCAGCACATCGTCTTACCGGATGAGTTGACCGTCACGTTACCGCCGATGACGGAGAACTGGAAAGATTTTGTTGAAAATGACAATTTGGGGCAGAGGTGGGAGGAACGCCGGGTAACTGATCGACGTGAGATTGTGCACGAATTTGTAGAAGCGATCGTTGCGCCTTCTCCTGAGGAACGCCCGCCGTTTTATTTCCTGCATACCCTGTTGCCGCACGAACCATGGGTTTATCTCCCGTCAGGCCAGCAGTTCAGTACGAACGGCAACACGGTGGGGCTGTCTCCCCGGTCGGGTCGTTGGTCGGATGATGTTGTTGCGGTGGCTCGCAACTATCAGCGTCATCTTCTCCAGGTGCGATACGCGGATACGTTACTTGGTCAGGTAATTGACCGGTTGCGAACGGTTGGTCTTTATGACGAGGCGTTGGTGGTTGTGACAGCCGACCACGGAGCGACGTTCCGGCCAGGATTTCCGTTTCGTAGTCCTGAGGCAGAATCGTTTGTCGATATTGTGTCGGTGCCGTTGTTTGTCAAGGTGCCAAATCAGCAGATGGGGACGGTTCTCGCATCGAACGTGGAAACGGTCGACATTGTGCCAACCCTGGCGGCACGACTTGGCAGTCGATTGCCGTGGGAAGCTGACGGTGTCGATGCATTTGATGGTCGTGTCGACGCACGAGCCGACAAGAGCCTGTTTTTCGATGATCCACTTCGACGGATGACTGGTCCAAGAGACCTTGGTGGGGCGATTCAGGAAGTCATTGCCAGAAAATACGAGTGGCTCGGAGAACCCGACGGGTTTCATGGTCCGCAGGACGGACGTCATCAAGACCTTATTGGCCGCCGCGTTGACGAATTTGACGTTGTGCTGTCAGAGGAGTTTGAGGCTGCGGTTAATTTACCAGCAACCTTTGCAGACGTTGATCGGGCAAGTGACTTTATCCCGATGCATGTGAGTGGTGCCGTTAGGTCTCTGGCTGTTGCGATAGAGATTGAAACAGCCATCGGTGTGGCTGTCAACGGTGTTCTTGCGGGAGTTACGCAGCCATACGATTTTCCGGTTGGCGGACGCCAGTATGCATGGGAGGTACTCATCGACCCGGAGTTGGTGGCCGATGGGTCTAATACATTGGAGGTCTTTACCATTGAAGAGGCTGGGACAGGCGCGGTGGTTTTGGCACGCGCGTACAGTTCAGGGATGGGCTATGTCGAAAACAACTTGATTATCGAGGGAGCGGAGATGCTCCGGAATATCAAGGCCTCGGGGTTTCATGAGACAGAGTGGGCAGGTGATCAACTCTTCCGCTGGACCGAGGAGCACGCGAGTCTCGTGGTTCCAGTCGATCAAGATAGGCCGCCGTCAAACCTGTCAATGGAGGTGCTTTTTACCGGACCAGTGACTAAGAAGGTTCGGATTGTTATCGACGAATGTACATTGTTCGAAGACCAGTTCCGGGGCCACCAAAATTTAACATTTCCCTTGTCTGGCTGTTCACTCGGTTCTGAAATTGTTGAGATCAGGCTGGAAACTGAAACTCACCAGCCAAGCAGTAATGGCAGTCATGACGCCCGAGAGCTTGGGATCGCTGTGCACGCGGTCGAGCTGCACTACGAGTGACCGTGACAACCTCGGTCTCGGCACCCTTCTTTCAATGAGTTACAGCAGGTGAGATTCTCGGTCCTGTTAGAATTCAGACGAAACGGTCTTTTGAACCTGTGCTCAGTGAGAGGTGGCTCCCACAATGACAGTGGACAGTGTTCCGGCGCAGAAGAGCAGCAGGATCCTGAAAGGGACGAATGCCTTACTCCTTCTCCTGTCCGTGATTCTGCTCATTGCTGGCTTTCCGTCCTTTCTATTCGGCGTGTTCCTCGCCATTAGTCAACGACCAGGCGGGAATGTCGAATACATCAGTCCGACCTTGGGGGGAGATATTGCCTTTGGGTTCAGCTTCGCTGGGCTTGTCGCGGTGTTGTGCTCACTGGGAATTAGAGCATACCTGCGAAGACGAGATGGTAGTGTCTGAGAGTCGACGCCTCAGCCGACCGGGTATGGCGACAGCCTTGTAGATTCATTTCAACCCGTATCAGAGACGTGTCTACGTTCGAACGTGGGTCATGAAGCTCGAGGAAATAGAGTGGTATCCGAAAGCATCCGCCTCAGAATAGTTATGGGCGCCGATTCAAGAAACTACTAGGTTCTTATAAGAACGCCACTAAGACGTTTCTCGTAAGGACGGCCCCGTCTCGGTATGGTCATCACAATCGGATCCGAAATTGGACAATTTTCTTTCGTTTGTTCGTTGCTTCAATTTTGACAGCCAACAGTGACACAATGCTGCGATGTTTTGGACGTCTTTAGATCCCTACGCACTGGTTATCGTACTGGTTACGACGTGGGCTGTCCTTAAGGCACTTCGTAGTGTCAGACAAACCGAACCTGGGCCCACGGACGTGCTCGCGTGGCTGCTCTTATGGATCCCGTTCGACCTGAGGTGGTGGAACGAGGTCTACGCCGGTCCAGGTGGCCAGTACGGCTAC
>CAYFER010000067.1:0-7136 GCA_964342185.1 uncultured Vicinamibacteraceae bacterium
TGGGGACCGTTTGAGCCTTCAAATAAATGGTCCCACTGGTCCCAGGTTTCCACCAAGTCGCCATTACTATCAACAATGAAGATGCAGTTCTTCCAGACCCTCGCACCTTCGGGTCGAAGCGCGTTCAGACCGATAGAACCAACGAAACCTGAAAATTCTGACGGTAATGGATCCGGCAGTCGAAACTCACCTCGCTGGATCACAAAGATCCTGTTTGGAGAATCGATTGCAACACCCGGGTGCGAGCCCCACGCATACCCATCATCAGCAAATGGTGTCATCCACTCATCAACTACATCGTACGGGCTGGGTCCCATCGGCCCACTTTCTTGGAGCAACGCCGGACTGGCGACTAAACCCGCCATAAAGACGACGGCAAGGACAAGCGCAGACGTTCGCATACAGTTACCTCCTCTTCTATTCTCTGGCCGAATATCTTACTCCGAGCCGACCGGTTTTCGAATAAATCAAGTCCAACTCTGAGACGATTGATGGTCAGATGGGTAGGTTTCTAGTCATTTCTTTACTTAGACTCGATGAATCAAGGACAATTGACTGGGTAAGTTTTGACTTCTGTACATCTCTGTATTCGCTCACAACGTCACTGCTGGATGCTCCGCATCTTGGCCTATACCTTGATTGGCGGTATGTCCTTGAGTTTCGCAGGCTCCAATGTAGAAGCTCAACAACCAACAGTGGCTTCAGAAACTACGATTACTAGTCCTCAAGAGATGGTCAACCAATACTGCATCACCTGCCACAACGAGAGACTACGGACCGCCGGCCTGGCCTTGGACAGTGTTGATGCTGCAAACGCGGCATCTCATCCAGACATCTGGGAGCGAGTTGCCACAAAATTGCGGGCAGGTTCCATGCCCCCGCCAGGAATACCGCGACCAGATCCAGCGATCTATCGCAATGTGGCTGACCTCATCGAAGCACAGCTTGACCGTGCTTGGACAGATAACCCGAATCCCGGTCGGAACAGTGCCGTTCATCGCCTCAACCGAACTGAATATCAGAACGCCGTACAAGACTTGTTGGCAGTCGATATCGACGTGAAGTCGCTATTACCGGGTGATGAGACGGCCGACGGCAGCTTCGATAACTTTGCGGATGCCCTAACAATTTCAAGAGCCCACTTGGAACGTTATCTATCTGTCGCCCGCCAGGTCAGCCGGTTAGCTACAGGTATTCCGCCGATGCGGCCTGGGGCCGACACCTTTGAGGTTCCATTACACGTCGTGCAGGATCAACGACAAAGTGAACTGTTACCTCTGGGATCTCGAGGTGGCATGGCTGTCACCTACAACTTTCCTGTCAACGGAGAATACGTCATTAGAGTCAAGTTGCGACGGCAATATCAAGCCTATCTCGTCGGAATGGGCTGGCCTCAGCAATTGGATGTTCGCCTTGACGGAAAACTACTTGAGCGCTTCACAGTTGGAGGCACCGCGACCGGTAGGCCGGCTGGAGCCAGCTACGCCGGCGACGGAGAGCCAGGTTTTGCCGGCGACCCCGACTGGGAAGAATATATGCAGATTACGGGCGACGCCCATCTCGAAATCCGTGTGGCGGTTGAAGCCGGTCCACGGGTCGTTGGCGTGTCGTTCATTCGGGAACTTTGGGCGCCGGAAGGACTTCCGCAACCGCTGCAAAGAGGTCGAGTCATTACTAACGACCAGATCTACATGGACTATGCCGCCGTAGGTTCCGTAGAGATTGCGGGCCCTTACGCCCCGGTCGGTATAAGTGACACGCCGAGTCGACGAGCAATTTTCAGCTGTCAGCCAGAAGCCAGACAAGAAGAGCGCCCGTGTGCTGAAAACATCCTCTCGAGACTGGCCCGTTTAGCATATCGTCGACCCGTAACCGAAGAAGACCTCAATCCACTTATGGAATTCTTCGAAGCCGGCCGCAATGCGGCGGGACATTTCGACGACGGCATCCAGCTAGCTCTCGAAAGACTCTTGGTTGACCCAGACTTCCTGCTGCGTGTCCATCACGACCCCACCGATCAGACTCCGGCACAACGGTCATATCCACTAAGTGACCTCGATTTGGCGTCCCGGCTTTCCTTCTTTCTATGGAGCAGCCTACCGGATGAAGAACTGTTAGCCACCGCCGAGGCCGGTGAACTTTCAACCCCTGGCACGCTTGAACAGCAGACCCGACGCATGCTGACTGACCCACGAGCCGTCCGCGCGCTCGTAGAAGATTTTTCGGCTCAGTGGTTAAACCTACGGCGTGTGGGTGAAGCAGTTGTCGACCCAAATCGTTACCCAAATTACGACGAGAGCCTCCTACTGGCCTTTGAAGAAGAAACAAAGCGCTTCGTGGCGTCAACGGTACGCGAAGATCGGAGTATCCGTGAACTCCTGGACGCAGACTACACATTTGTAAATGAACGGCTTGCGCGCCACTATGAAATCCCGGGTGTGTACGGTAGCCGTTTCAGACGGGTAAACCTAACCGACCCAAACCAACGCGGTGGATTACTGGCGCACGGTTCGATATTGACGACAACGTCGTATCCAGATCGAACATCCCCGGTGTTGCGGGGCAAGTGGCTATTGGACAATCTGTTTGGGGTACGTGTTCCGGCGCCGCCTCCCGGCGTTGATACAAACCTTGAGACGGCACCAGGGGCCGTACCGGCCTCGATTCGTGAACGACTTGAACAGCACAGGCGAAATCCAACTTGTGCCAGTTGTCATGCCGTTATGGACCCGGTTGGCTTTGCCCTTGAGAACTTTGACGTCATCGGTGGATACCGTCAGACCGACGCCACCGGTCAACCAGTTGACGCGACGGGCACAACCACGACCGGCGCCCAGATCGAAGGATTGGCAGGTCTGCGTGGACTACTCCTTGAAGAACGTGAGCAATTTCCGCGCACGGTAACAGCCAAGCTTCTTGCCTATGCCTTGGGGCGTCCGCTCGAACATTACGACCAGCCTGCCGTACGGCAGATTGTCAGAAATGCCAGAGCCGACGATTACCGGTGGTCATCGTTAATTTTTGGCATTGTGAAGAGTCCGGCATTCTTGACCCGTGCAACTCAGCTAGCAGCAAATTAAGGGAGATAGAAGTATGCCTTTTTTGACCAAAAAACCTTTGCCGCGTCGCACCGTGTTACGGGGTCTCGGAGCAACTATGGCACTCCCGCTTCTCGACGCCATGTCTCCTGCCTTTTCGGCGAAACCCAACGCAGCCACTGCGGCGACACAGCGATTTCAAACATTCTATGTACCAAATGGTATGGCCATGGAATACTGGACTCCTCAGGGAGAAGGTCGAGCATTTCAACTGTCACCAATTCTTGAACCGCTGGCCCCGTTCCGGGAACAGTTACTCGTCTTGTCTGGGCTAAAAGCTAACTGGAATTACATTCATGCGGGTGCTTCAGGTTCATTTCTAACCGGGACATCACGTGGCGGCAGGAATGAAATTGAAATTATTGCAGACGTGTCGATGGACCAGATCCTTGCGCGTCACTTCGCTGACCATACTCAAGTGCCATCGCTCGAACTCGCAATTGACCCACCGGCAAATGCCGGAGCATGCACAGGCAATCTGAGTTGTGTATACACGCACACGTTGTCGTGGAGAAGTCCAACCCAGCCATTGCCAATGGAATGGAATCCCAGAGCAGTATTTGAAACTCTTTTTGGGGACAGCGGTAGCACCGACCGAGCAGCACGCGAAAGCCGATTGACTCAACGAAAAAGCCTTCTTGATTCTGTGAACGAGAAACTGTCCGATTTAAAACGTCGACTCGGCCCCCAAGATCAACGTCAAGTCGACCAGTACAGTGAAGCAATCCGAGATGTAGAGCGTCGGATACAGAAAGCAGAAGAACAAAGTGATCTCGAGCTCCCGGCAATGGATCAACCACAGGGTGCTCCCGCCGTATTCGAGGACCACCTGGAACTGATGCTAGACCTTCAATTGCTAGCATTTCAGGCTGACCTCACGCGTGTCATTTCGTTCATGATCAGCAAAGAACAGAGCGCGCGACCCTATCCTCAAATCGGTGTTGCAGAAGCTCACCACCCACTCTCTCATCACAACGACGTGCCTGACCTCGTGTCTCACATGTCTCGAATCAACCGTTATCACGTCCAATTGTTCTCCCAGTATCTGACCAAGCTTTCGAACACACCTGATGGCGATGGAACACTTCTTGACAACGTCACAATCCTGTATGGGTCTGGAATCTCTAACAGCAATCGGCACTCCGGTGACAATCTGCCACTACTACTAGCCGGTGGAGGCGCCGGGCGTATCAAGGGTGGACGCCATTTGATGTACGCCAAAGCACCATCAATGGCAAATCTACTGGTTACTTTGATGGATAAGATGGACGTGCAGGTCGAGAAGATTGGCGGGAGTACGGGTGCGCTACCGATCGATACTCTGTCAGGGGTATAACATCGTGAATAACCGTCCAGATCCGCAAATGGAGAAAAACCCAACGACATGCGTCGTGGTTGTCCTCTGTCTGGTCTTTGTCACAACAACAACGGTCATCACGTCCGGGCAGGAGCAAGCAAACACACCTCTTCTAGTCGCCGCGAAAGAGAACATTCACAGTCAGATTCCGGCCCTCATTAAAGATGGCTCTACGGTCAATGACTCCGAAGCGGACGGCACTACCGCGCTTCACTGGGTCGCCTATCACGACAACATTCTAGCCGCCGATCTATTGATTCAAGCCGGTGCCGATGTTAATTCAGCCAACGACATGGGTGCGACACCACTCTGGATTGCCTCGCAAAATGGTAGTCACGCAATGGTCAAGACCTTACTGGGAGGAGGAGCAAATCCGAAATTGCCGCTCCTGTCCGGCGAGACGCCGCTGATGGTTGCGTCTCGGGCTGGCGCTTACTCGGTAGTAAAAGAGCTTCTCGATGAAGGAGCAGACGTAGATGCGACCGCTACTCGGGACCAAACAGCACTCATGTGGGCAGCCTCGGAACACCACGCCAACATTGTAGACGTCCTCCTAAACCATGGTGCGGACATCCATAAACGCTCGGCTGTGTGGAGTCAGGTCATGGCTGTACCGCCTCACGGGAAACTTGAGTACAACCGTGACATTCCACACGGTGGGAACACAGCGTTAATGTTTGCGGCCCGTGTGGGAGACCTGCCCTCGGCAAAACTGCTGGTTACAGCGGGTGCCAACGTAAACGACACAAATGCTTGGGGAGTAAGTGCGACGGTGTTCGCCGCACACTCTGGCTATGTCGAATTAGTTGAATACTTGCTTGACCAGGGCGCCGATCCCAACCTTGCTGCTGCGGGGTTTAGCGCTCTTCACGAGGCTGTGATGCGCCGGGATAAACGAATGGTAGCAGCACTTCTGACGCACGGCGCCGATCCAAATATCACGTTAGAAACTTGGACACCAACGCGTCGATCATCCCGCGACTACAATTTTTCGCCATCATTGATCGGTGCCACACCGTTCTGGCTAGCTGCACGATTTGCTCAACCCGACCTCATGGGACTCCTTGCAGAATACGGAGCCGACCCCTTCTTTGTGCACGAGGTGGAATACACACCTGATAGCTTAGCTGGAAGTCGAGCCGGAACGATCCGAGAAGCAACAACAACCCTCATGGCAGCAGTCGGAATGGGTGGTAGGCGAAGGCTGCGAACATGGGTGCCGCCAGACCGAAGCCAAATTGAAAACCAGGTTCTCAAATCAGTAAAACTTATGATCGAACTTGGCGTCGCCATAAATGCCGCCAACGTCGATGGACGAACGGCCCTCGATGGTGCCACGGCGCTAGGCTACGAAAGTGTGATCGATTTTCTCGTAGAGCAAGGTGCCCAATCCGGATCGATCTAATATTCTTCCTCCCGGAGAGCAATTTATGCGAACAACATTGGCAACGGCAACCGTAATCCTTGGAATGTTACATACCGCTCAAAGCTCCGCTCAACCCAATTGGCCACAATTCCGTGGTAACTCGGCAGGAGTCGTGATTGATGATCCCTCCTTACCCGAAACATGGGGCCCCCAAGAGAACGTCTTGTGGAGTATCGACGTACCAGGACGCTCTTGGAGTTCACCGATTGTATGGGACGACCACGTGTTTATTTTATCGGTCGTTAACATTGAGAATACCGAGAGTCCTCTGCGACCAATCGAAGATTACCGAGCAAGATCACTCGGGGGGGCAATGACTGCAGCAGACATCGTTGCTGCAACGGGAACGCTCCGATGGATCATTTACGACGTTGATCTTCAGACTGGGAAGATTCGGTGGGAACGCATACTGCATGAAGCAATTCCATCAGAACCGACACATCAAAAAAGTTCGTTTGCCGCCGAAACTCCGGTAACCGATGGTGAACACTTATACGTGTATCTTGGGGACATTGGTCTCTACGCAATTGATTTTGACGGCGGATTACGCTGGTCCATTCCGATGGAATGGCTACCGCGAAGAAATTGGGGTGCAGCCGCATCACCCGTAATACACGATGGGCGACTCTATCTCGTTAACGACAATGAAAATCAATCGTATGTCGCCGCGTATAACACGTCGACGGGCGAAGAATTATGGCGAACAGACCGGGAAGAAAGATCCAACTGGGCAACACCGTTCGTGTGGGAAAATGAGATTCGAACCGAACTCGTCACATCTGGCACGGGCGGCGTCCGGTCGTATGGGCTGAATGGAAATCTTTTGTGGTCACTCACTGGCATGTCGTCGCTAGTCATCCCAACCCCGTTCTCCAAACACGGCTTCCTCTACATCAATTCTGGTTACGTGGCTGATTCAACGCGACCGGTTTACGCAATCCGCCCAGGGGCGACCGGAGATATCACGCTTGCGGAAGGAACGACTAGTAATGATTATATTGTGTGGTCACATCCGCAACTAGGTTCGTATAACCCATCGTCTATCGTCTATGGCGACTACCACTACACCTTGCTGGATCGAGGCATCCTAGCTTGTTACGACGCGAAAACGGGAAATGAGGTCTATCGTCGGCAACGCATCACGGCTGGCACACTGTTTACTGCGTCGCCCTGGGCATACAACGGCAAGATTTTCGCACTGAGTGAAGACGGAGACACGTTTGTCATCAAGGCGGGTCCTGAATTTGAAGTACTC
>CAYFER010000068.1:0-7078 GCA_964342185.1 uncultured Vicinamibacteraceae bacterium
GCCTATCGACATCGAGTGACAGCCTTGGATATCGGTTGGCACCAAAGATACCAAGGCCAGAAAATGAAAGTCGCGATAACTGGTTCCACTGGCGTGATCGGCTCGGCGCTATGTCCATTTCTCGAAAGCGGTGGCCATACCGTCGTGCCACTGCGACGAACGCCTGGAAAGTCCGATGACACGCCAAACTGGAATCCTACTTCCGGGATTTTCTCCGACGGGGCGTTACAGGAAGTTGGTGCGGTTGTACACCTTGCCGGAGAAAATATCGCAGCACGCAGATGGACCACCGCACAGAAGGCCAAGATTCAAGATAGTCGTGTTGAAAGTACATCGCGACTCTGTCAAGCACTGAGTCAACTCGCTAAGCCGCCGAAAACACTTATCGTCGCATCCGCAATTGGTTTATACGGCGACCGCGGAGACGAAAATCTGACAGAATCATCGGCCCCTGGGACGGGCTTCTTGCCCGAACTCTGTCAAGCTTGGGAAACAGTCTGCGAACCGGCTCAAGCGGCGGGTATCCGCGTGGTCCATTTGAGACTTGGGATTGTGATTACGCCGACTGGCGGGGCGCTCGGTCAGATGCTGACACCATTCCAGATGGGTCTTGGTGGTCCAATGGGATCCGGTCGACAGTATATGAGCTGGGTGACCCTCGACGATGTAATAGCCAGCGTGCTACATGCGTTACAGACTGAGGCTTTAACCGGACCAGTTAATGTCGTGGCTCCAACCGCCGTAACCAACGCCGAGTTTACAAAGACACTCGGGCACGTCTTGTCCCGCCCTACGGTGTTTAGGATACCGACCTTAGCCCTGCGCCTTATGTTTGGAGAAATGGCCGATGAGCTGTTGTTGGCAAGCGCGCGCGTCGAACCAGAACGGCTTAAACAAACTGGTTTTGTGTTCGGACACCCGACCCTCGAGGAAGCATTACGCCACGTCCTTGGTCGACATGAATTAAGCAGCGTTATACCGTAGCGCCCTGCTTGACACGGCAGCTGTTGTCATTTACCAAATCGAGGTGAAGAACAAATACCGTAGGTTGGCTGGGACGCAGGGATTCGAACCCCGATTACACGGTCCAGAGCCGCGTGTCCTACCATTGAACGACGTCCCAATACGGTGTTTTTTGTGAATCTACAACCAATTATAGGGGATGAAACAAACCGCGGTAACAGAAGTCAGTGAACCTTGATTTTTCGACGCCTGTCAATTTCATTCAGCGCCTGACGGGCCAAGCTTCCTACAGACGGACTCGGTTGATGATCGAAGACCTCGACTAAGTGTTGATAGGCCGAAACAGGCTCACCAAATGCATTCAACTGAACCAGTCCTGCACCTAGATGAGCCTCAGCAGCCATGGGTCCCAGTGGATAGTCGCGCAGATGGCGCTGGTAAACGACTAGCGCCGCTCTCGAGTGACGATTTTGTGCGAGCCAGTCGGCCAAAAGAATAGAAAGCCGTGGCGTTAAGAGTTGCCTTGAATCGTCAGAATCCACACGAAAATAAGCCTGAGCGGCTTCATCAAATCGACCCTCTTCAACTAAATCAGATACCAAATCGCCTTTCGAAAATGGTGCCTGTGACGGCACCTCACGGTACTCTTGGGGAGGGTTCAACGCGTTACGCCGCCGCGCCCACCACGCTAGGCCCAAGCCTCCGGCGAATCCGCCGATATGCGCACCGTACGCTACACCACCACCAGTTCCACCTTGGCTAACCAAAAACGGAAGCACATTCGAAAAGACCAAATAAAACCCCAACACGATTCTTGCCGGAAGCTTTATAACGTGCATGAAAAAAGGAAAGAAAAACACCCATACCCGAACGCGGTTGTGAGGAAACCATAAAAAATAGAACCCCAAAACCCCGGAAATCGCACCTGAAGCTCCAACAAGCGGCAACGCAGAACCCAGCGCAAAAATAGTGTGAAATAGAGTGGCAGCAACACCTGTGATCAAATACGCGACGAGAAACAAACCATGGCCCAAGCGATGCTCCACGTTGTCACCGTAGATCCAGAGAAAGAGCATATTGCCAGCCAGATGTGCGAAGCCGGCATGGAGAAACATTGACGTCAATAATGCAATCGGCACCGGTGCTGCCGGCCTGAATCCGTAGTCGAAGACAAAAAGATCGTAAGCCGTCAACTGCTGGACAATTTCCGCTTCCGCCGACCGCCTCTGGGGAAAGGTCTCTAATAAAACCTGTAAATACTCTCTAAATAATGGGTCGGCCGCATCGGGGGGCACGCCACTCATCGGCAGTGCAATTAAAAGATAAACTGCGGTATTGGCAGCAATCAGACCATACGTCATCCACGGAGTACCACGCGGATTCGGTTCATCTCCAAGTGGGAGAAACATCGGCTAAAGTGACTTCAGTCGCTTCGCAATCTCATCGCGAACCTCACGAAAAGATTGCAAACGAGCGTCTTGGTCTGAGGCTCCAGTCGCCGGGTCAGTGAGTGGCCAATGCATTTGTCGCGCGGTTGTTAAGACGATCGGACAGATCTCTTGTCGACAGAGGGTAATCACCGTGTCAACCGCATCGGCATCCACCATGTCAACGCTCTTGGATGTTTGTTGACTGATGTCAATTCCGATTTCCTGCATAACTTTAACGGCTAACGGATTGACATTCGAGGGATGAGAACCAGCACTCTGAACCCGTACGTTCTGACCAAATAATTGCCGCGCGAGACCCTCAGCCATCTGACTGCGTGCGGAATTCGCAACACACAGAAACAAAAGATTGTTCATTCTCTCAATAACAGGGTCTGAAAAAACCCTATTCCAGCAACATTTCAGTCAGCTCAAGTAATGAATGTTGGTGGCTAAGGTCGGTCTGTCCCTCAAAATAGAACTTCTCTTTTCCGAACGCCGGCCGCAAATCATCAAACCATGCCGCGTCTTCGTCAAGCTCGGCAAAAAAAGGTTTCCTTACCCAGTCTGGGTTGCGAGCCTGAACAAAATCACAAACCATCAACTGACGCTCCGGTTCACCTAGCAACTCAAAACCTGCAGACTCCCTGATCAAATCGAGAAGATTCATGTCCATCATGTCGCGAAGCGTCACAACACCGAGAATTCGAACCTTTCCAGGAAACGCAGACATCGAGGGCCCGCGGACCGAGCGACACAACCCGGACACCTGAGAGTAGGCCTCCTTAAATATCTGATAGGCGCGAACCAACGGAACCTCAAAATAATTCCGCGCGCCGGTGTCGCGTTCCACAAACATATAGTAAGGAATGAGACCCTGCCCAACACCTTTAGTCCATAAAGACGCCCACGCAGACGGCTGATCGTTAACGTGACGAATCAATGGCCCCTGCATTCGAATCTGTGCCCCTGTCATTCTTATGCGTCGAACCGCTTCGGTGGCCATGGAAGTGTCCAATTCGACAGGATGGGAATAATGTCCCATTACCGCAAGATGTCGGCCCGCGTCAGCCACTTGCTCGAAAAGTTTGAGACAGTCGTCAGCATCTCTATCGGAAACAAACCGCTGTGGCCAATAAGCAAGAGCCTTAGTACCAATTCTGATGTTTTGGACATGTTCCAATTCCGGTACTAACAGCGGCTCGATGTACCGGCGCAGAACAGTCGTTCGCATGATCATCGGGTCGCCGCCAGTAATGAGCACATCGCTCACTTCAGGATGGACTTTCAGGTACGCCACAAGGTCATCAGTTTCATGCGTCTGAAACTTGAGGTCCTCACGGCCAACGAATTGCGCCCACCGAAAACAGTAGGTGCAATACGCATGACAAGTTTGTCCTGGCGCGGGAAAGAACAGTACCGTTTCTGGGTATTTGTGCTGCAGCCCAGGGAGCAAGCGGCCATCCAACTTCGGAACATTATGGGTCATTTGACCGGCAGGATGCGGATTGAGCGTTTCACGAATTCGAGCTACTTCCGACGCAAGGTTCGTTGCCCCGTCACCACCGTCTAAGGCAGATTGAACAACTTCAAAATCGCGGTCCTTCAACATTCCACGCTGCGGGAACACTAACTGAAAAATGGGGTCGTCAGGTACCTTCGACCAATCAATGAGACTATCGAGCACAAATTGATTGGTTCGAAACGGCAAGACTTCGCCCACAACCCTGATAGCCTGCTGCAACTCACCTCGCAGGAGATCCCACTGAGGCGTTTTTGAAATATTCCGCAGGTCGATTGGTCGATAAGTCTCAGACGCTGTTTGAAAAGAAACGGCCATTACTTTAATTAAAACGTCCTCAATTGAATCCGTCGTCAGTCTTTAGGGTTGAACTAAAGGATAATAAGGGTAACGTACTCTTATAAAACTGTCTCGCAATCAAAGTTTTCAATGAATAAGAGCCCTACCCAACAGAAGCTATGTTCCGCGCACTGCTCTCAATTAACATGCAAATTTAATCGGTTTTTTAAGTCCTAAACGAGAATATACGTGAATTTTTTTTCTGCCCTCATCATCATTGCACTCGTCGTTGAATTCATTCTGTCAACTTTGTCCAATAGGCTGACGTTGCGAGCGCTCAGCCCCACACTACCGGCTGAGTTCTCTGATGTCTTCGACGCAGAACGATATGCCCAAAGCCAAAAGTACGCCCACAGTCGAGCCAATTTCGGCTTGCTTCGTAATGCGATCAACCTCGCTGCTGTACTGGCCGTGTGGCACCTTGGCGGATTCGAATGGCTCGACCAAGGAGTCCGGGGATTCGGATTTGGCGCCATTCCGACCGGACTCATTTATTTCGGCGCCCTAGGTCTGGGCTCACTGCTACTAGGACTACCCTTCGGACTTTATGGAACCTTCGTAATTGAAGCTAAGTTCGGCTTTAATCGAACCACTTTCCTCACCTTCATCACTGATTTTGTAAAAGGAGCCATCCTAACCGTGTCTCTCGGCGGAATCTTGATGACCGGGATACTCTTTTTCTTTCAATGGGCTGAATCATCGGCTTGGCTATGGTGTTGGGCTGCCGCAACCCTCTTCCTCCTGACTGTCCAGTTTGTCGCACCTACTTGGATCATGCCCCTGTTTAACAAATTTACTCCACTCGGAGAGGGTTCCCTCCGAGCCTCGATCGTGTCGTACGCGGAGTCAGTTGCGTTTCCGCTCAAGGACATTTTTGTCGTCGACGGTTCCAAACGTTCTTCAAAAGCCAATGCCTTTTTCACTGGCTTCGGCGGCAACAAAAGAATTGGCCTGTTCGACACGCTCGTCGAGCACTACTCTGTCCCAGAACTGGTAGCCGTGGTGGCCCACGAAGTTGGTCACTACAAGAAAGGACACCTCCTGAAAGGATTGGTAATCCAAGTCCTTTACCAGGGAATGCTCTTCTTCTTGCTGTCCCTCGTGCTGGAAAACGACTTGCTGTTCGAAGCCTTTTATATGACTGAAACGTCGGTCTATGCAAGTTTCGTATTTTTTGGGTTATTGCTCACGCCAGTCGATCTCATACTCTCCATGTATGTCAATAGAAGCTCTCGAAAGCACGAGTTTGAGGCCGATGCTTTTGCAGCCGCCACAACAGGACATGGTAAAGATTTGATCAGCGCACTCAAGAAACTCTCCGCGGATAGTCTGGCAAATTTGACGCCACACCCACTAGATGTGTTTCTTCACTATTCCCATCCACCAGTCATACAGCGGATTGCCATGCTGCAACAGATTTCATCAGACGACTAGCACTCGTTTTGAATACCGCATACCAAATAGCCCCTGCAGCTACGGGCGTTGACGATCACGAAGTGCCCTGAACTCCGAGGTCGCACTCCACTGCGGCCACACATCACTGTCCGCAAGTGTGGTTCCGAGTTCATACATAAAGTTCAGGTCCTCAACCGCACCCGAGAGGTCCCAATCAGCCTTTATTTCGTCTGACACCTTGTGGTAATCATTGATGGTGTACTCCTCCCGCTTGACGATGCCGTAGCCATCGGGTTTATCCAAATATTCAATGCCTGGGTCGGCATAGAAGGCCGGAATACCGGCCTTTGCAAAGGAAAAGTGATCCGACCGATAGTAGAACCCCTTCTCAGGCTCCGGGTCTGGACTAAGCGTACGCCCTAGTCGCTCCGCAACCGCCTCTGCATACAGATCAAGCTCTGATTGACCCATCCCAACAATCGTTAAATCTCGAGTTCGTCCCCACTGATTTAGAACATCCATATTAAACGCCGCCACCGTTTGGCCAGGCGGGTACAGCGGATTCTCACCGTAATGCTTAGACCCCAACAATCCCTGTTCTTCTGCAGTCACAGCAAGAAAGACAATCGAGCGCCGAGGGCGCACTTCTGCTTCAGTGAAGGCTCTCGCCAATTCGATCAGTCCCGCAGTTCCGGTAGCATTGTCAGCGGCACCGTTGTAGACCTGGTCACCTTCGAGCGCCTCATCTCGCCCAAGATGATCCCAGTGAGCCACATACATCACAATCTCATCGGACGCGCTGCTACCGTCAAGTTTCGCGACAAAATTCTCAGAATCGATTGTCCGAAGAGAATTTCGAACCTGCGTGTGACCATTCACCTTTAAAGGGACTGGCTGAAAAGAACGGTCAGCGGCTCTCGCCTTTAACTCGTCAAAATCCAGTCCCGCCATTGCAACAATCTGTTCGGCGGCCGACCGCTGAAGCCAGCCTTCCACTGGAACCCGGCTCAGATTATTGTCACCCGCGACAAGGTCAAATGACTCGCCAAAGGGACTGCTCCCAACCACCTCCCATGGATACCCAGCTGGTCCGGGCTCATGAATGACGAACGAGCCAGCCGCTCCTCGTTCGGCCGCAATCTCGTGTTTGTACGTCCAGCGACCGTAGTAGGTCATAGCCGACCCACCGAACACATCATCTAAGGGCGGGTCGTTTACTAAGAAAAGCAGAATCTTTCCCTCAACATCTACATCGCCAAAATCGTCCCATTCATATTCCGGCGCGACGGCTCCGTAGCCCACAAAGACAAATTCTGCGTTGATCTCGACTTGATCGACCACGTGCTTCGTCCATGCTACATAGTCCCTGCCTGGCTCCAATTCACGTGAGTCACCGTCCGTCGTTACCTGAAATTCACTTCCCGCCAGAGGT
>CAYFER010000069.1:0-7076 GCA_964342185.1 uncultured Vicinamibacteraceae bacterium
TCAGAACCGAAACAGCCGGTTGACTTTGATGATGAAGGCGCGGTTATTAAGCTCTGGAAAGCGATGCGCCAGTGTATCGCGCTGATCGTTGTAGACAACGAAGAGTTCGCTGCCAGGCTGGTACTCCCACCGTAACCGAAGGTTCGTGCTCATGGAATTGTTGCTTGAGTTGTACTGGATCAGGCCGCTGACGAACATCAGTGGCGAGACGGTATAGGTGGTCCGCGTCGTGAGCAGCTGCGTAGTGAACTGCCCCTCCGGGAGGTCGATCCGGTTGAAGGAAACGCTCGGTTCCACCGACAGTTGCGGCGTTAATTCGAACCGGCCGCGGCTGAAGCCGATGGTCGTCCGGTCTCCGCTGAAGAAACTCCCATACTGGACCAACAGCGTACCCGCGAGCGTGTGTTGTGGCCCGAGCAACAACGACGCCCGGACATTCTGGAAGTCGTAGCCGCCGATTGGAATCGTCACGTCGGGAGCGATCCGAAACGGCCTGTCGAGAAGTTCGTAGAGGCGCGTGTAGCCCACGTTCAACTGGTCGCTGTTGGCGAATTCGACCCCGAATTCGGCCTGGGCCTCGCGGGTCTCGAGTACACCGGCCCGGTTGGTAATGTGGTCAAGGAAACCGCTCCAGGACAGCTTGCGCACACTCGAGATCGATTGCGGTCGGGGACTGAATCGCAGTGACCCGAAACTGCGCTCCATATCATCGCGGCGAAGAAATCCGACCTCGGGATTGAAGCCGTCCCCCACGACCAGCCGTTCCAGCTCAACGCCGTATCGATCCCCGTTGTAATTTACTTGGCTCCGGTAGCTCACATCGTCGCCGCTAGCTCCGGGCGTGCTGGTCTTTGCCCAATAGGTGTTGATACTCAAGTTGTCATAGAAGGCCAGTCCGCCGTCAAGGCCATACGTCCGGCTCGACCCGTCCCCCAACGTCGAGAGCGAGCGACCGGTGAACAGGGCGCCGATGCTGCTGCGACGGAGGATATCCTGCTTCACCCTTACGACCGAGAAGTTCGTCGCCAACGCACCAGCCACCGGTGCGTGGTCGGTCTGAATGTTCATCACACCCAGTGTCGTCCTTCCGATTCTCCCGGTCAGTCGGCCACCCACATCGATCGGGATCTCTCGTGCCTGGTTCAATCCGATCCGTCGACTGTGGAACAAAATGGGTGTGTTCGCCCCTCCCCCTCCAAAGGCGAACAGTCCCAGGTTCTCCAGGAAAAATTCCCGCTTCTCCGGAAAGAACAGGCTGAACCGCGTGAGGTTTACCTGCTGCTCGTCCGCCTCGACCTGAGCAAAATCAGTATTGACAGTGAGATCGGCCACCAGGCCGTCCGTGACCCTGTATTTGACGTCCAACCCCACAGCGCCATCGAGATCGTTCGAAATCTCCGGCACGGTGCTCCGGTCGGTGGTCAGCTCCGAGATTGCGTAGGGCTTGATCTCAAGGCTGCGGCTCGCCTCCGGTACCTCAAGGCCGACAAGGGTCGCAGCCAAAGAGGCCTGGAAGATGCCGGCCAGGCCCATCACCGCTGGGAGCTCTGTCAGGTACGAGATCTCGTTCGTTCGTCGAACGACGCGTATGATGTTCAGGCCCCAGACTTGCTCTCGACCCGATCGGTAGCGCAACGATTTGAACGGAATGGCCGCCTCGAATGTCCAGCCATGCTCGAAGCGTCCAGTCCTGACATCCCAGATCGGATTCAGATCACCGTTATAGGTGTCGACCCGCTCGTCAGTCATCTGCCCGTCTGTCCGGCCGCCGATCGCGTTAACATTGAAGATGAACCCATTCCGGCGGTCGTAAAAGGTGTCAAGCAGGAAGCCGACCCTCCCGTTCATGAGGACGTTGAAGTTGTCGCGGCGCATCTCGTTGGCGACCCATTCGGACTCGGGTGCCGAGTCCCAGGCGCGGGCGCTGACGTAAAGATTGTCATCGTCGAAGAACACCCATACCTCGGTCACCTCGGTGGCTGGCGCACCCGCGTCCGGTTCCACCTGGATAAAATCGGAGAGTGGCGGCACCTCCTGGTACACAGGTTCTTCGAGGCGGCCGTCGATGCTCAGCGCCTCGTGCACCCGAACAGCCCGAACGGTGACACGGCCGGCTGCATCACGAGATATCACGTCGGGTGGTTGGGGTGCCGGGGGGCCGTCAATCGCCACCCTCGAAGCCACGGACTCTTCCTCGAAAGGCTGGCGCGGCTCCTGCTGGGCTGCCTCGGTTTGGTGCCGGGGGGCATGCAATGCGCTTAATGGTAGCTGGTGTGCGGTGACGCCGGAAGCAAGTGTGCTGTAAAGCAGGGCGAGGACGAGATTTCGTGTCGGCATGAATTTGAGACACGTTAAGGAACGACGAACAGTAACAAGACAACACCAATTACAGTCGCAAGTACCCATCCCACAAGACACACCCCCACCGCCCGGAAGGTACTGTGGTAGTCCAAGGCTTGGCGGATGGCAACCACCATGGCGACCAACAGCCAAATCTGGATAAGACTTAAGACGAGAGGACCCACACCAGGAAGGCTTCCGAAAATGCGAAGCAGTCCCGGTGCTTGGGCGAACCCCAAGGTCCGCATAAGCTCGCCGACGTCTGCGCGCGTTTGAGGCTCTGGCAGCAGTCGGGTACCAATGATGTAAGTCGTAAAGGCCCAGGTGACCCACCCTATCAACGCCGCGATGGCGCCGATAATGAACAAGCCAAGACCTCCAGCCCCCAAGCCAACTGATCCGATCCCGCCAGCGAGACTGGACAGAAGGACGACTCCCGCAGCTTGGCTAGTAGCACCCTTGTCGGCTTCCACTTCTTCGAAGATGTGCACGTCGAGCTTGGCCGCTCCGATCATCCGCTCTGTGAAACTCGCCAATCCGCTTCCCCTTACGTGAAGTTGTTTTCGCCTAGTCATGATAGACCAAGCCGAAGATTTACCGGTGTGATTGGTGGTCGACACTTCCGAAAAAAGAGCGAACCACTAGCAGAACAGTTGTTGGTTCTGGGTTACACCGTCCGGAGGTCCTCTCCTGTTACGGATTAGTGCAGATAAAACTCTCGGCTTGACGGGAATCTCCCGTTTGACTGTATCGCGCAACGGACGGATACGGGCAGAGCTTGCGAGTGAACTCCACACTCGTCGTGTCCGCGTCGTCGTCGGTGTACTTCGTGGCAATTAACTGGTCCGGCGCCACACCCGTTTCTACCCACTCCTCCAGGGCGACCTGGACGTCGTGCATGGCGTCACGATGGGGAGGAATCTGTTGGCCGACTCCTCCGAAGCTATTCGCTCCAGCGCCACGGTAGCAGTGCGCCATTCCCGGGACCATGAACAATCGATAGAAATCCTGAGTCTCAACTAGCCCCCCCATTGCCGCAGCCACTCTCTCGTAATAAATCGGGCTGTAACCAGGTTGCAGCGTCTGATCGTTCCAACCGTGATACTGGATGATCTTGACACCCTGCTGTTTTGCAGCCGAAAGATCGGTTTCGATGGCGTCAGCATGTAAACCAACCTTGGATTCAGCAAACGCCAGGTCGACATCAAAATCAAATGTTCGATAGTCCCAGTTGGGATCTTCAAACACCAGGTTCGAGAAGTAGGTCCGCCCGAGATTCGTCACTCCCTCGGCTACAACCCATCTCTCCCAACCACGCTCACTACCAATTGCCCACCCGGGAAAGATGGAAGCGCCGGTCCGTGGATGCTTCGGACCACTGTAGAGTTTTTCCAACGACGTTACCTGCGGCGCCGTCAAACACTCATCGCTGTCCGCCGTGGTGCACCGCATGCTCTCGGGCTCGAAGGTGCACTTGTTAGGTTCCTCAATCAGCCCGTCGACAAGTCCGTCGTTCGCATCGCACGCGGCAATAGCCGCAGCCTCAATCGCAGGTAACTTAGCCGGCGGTATCGCGGCGCCTGGAGCACTAAGTGCCTGCGCGCTCCAAACAAACCCCGCATTCGAGTGCGACTGATAATTCCACGGAGCCCCCACAACAACTCCGTCGAAATCGCCCGGATACCGCTGGACCTCCATAAGAGCCTGGCGTCCACCATTCGAGCACGAATTGAAGTAGGAATGCGTGGCCGTTCGGCCGTAATAGGCTTCGATCAGACCTTTCGCCGCCACAGTCACAAGATGTTTCGACCGATAGGCATAGTCGATCACCCTTTCCGGATGGCCAACAGCCCAGCTGTCGTCGTTCGAAAGATGCCCGGTATCGGTTGACGCAGTCGCGTATCCACGCCTCAACCATTCATCAAGACCACCGTCCAGACCAAGCCGCGTGTAGTTGAGCCTCCCCGCAAAGCCACCCTCCCCTGAGGAGACGAACTTTCCGTTCCACGAGTCGGCCGGCAACCAGACTTCGAAATTGATGGTCGAATCGTTAGTGGGCCGGCTCACACCAACCACGCGGCAAAACGCCGGAAGGTCTGTCAACCTTTGGTCTGTCGGTGTCACCAAGGATCCCGTGGATACCGTCGCCGTCGCAACGATGGTCGTGTTGCCTTCAAATATCAGACTAACCAACTCTGCACACACTTGTTCTGAAGCCGTCACCTGTGCTGCCGGGCTCTGGCCAGCGGTGGCCAATGAGGTGCGGACGATGACAGCACATACCAAGGTGGCACTCAGGAAACCAATGACCAGCCGGCTGATCCGCGGTCGCCGCTTCAGTAGGTAGATGAGGTCGTAACAATTCATCTTACCGGCCGCTGATTCGCTCATTGCTCACCTCCGGAGTAAACTCACCCGATCGCATGTGGACCTCCACGCCGCTAGTCGATAGGACCCTGCTTCTCCCAGTACAGGTGGCCACCCTCCATTTCGCCAGCCTCGTTGAGCCTCGGCGGACCGCCGAGCCTCAACACATTACCCGTGAACTGATAGAACCGTTTCGTCGCATCCACGTATCGGGCGGGACGAAGACTACCTTGCTGATTGTGCATGACAAACCGCGGCTCATAGTTTTCATAGGTGGTGAAGCGCCCAAAATAGCCGCCGTAAGTCTGAAACGCCTCTAGCGCCTCGTCGGCTGTCGGTCGGACACCGGCGTACTTCGTTCGGCCCTCCTTGTGCATAAGGTGAACCATCATGTGACCGGTTGGTGTGTAGATGATGTAGGAGGTGCCGGCACGTTCCTCGTTACGCTGGCCGTGAAATATCTGCTCTCCGTCTTTCTCCCTGTAGCGGTCTGTGTACAACAGACGATGGAACCCGACGAACTTTTTCGCTTCCGCTGACAGCGGCGCATTCGGCAGCCGCTCCCACACCAGACGGCGGGTCGCTGTGGACTTGCCGCCGCCATCTGCCGGAGCCGGTGTGAGGATCAGGCGATCACCTTCGAAATCGTAGAAACGTTTCACGTCAACAATGCCGCCCTGATTAATGTGGCCAAAGCGTTGATGCTCGACGAACTGTTGCTGTTCGTCCACCGTGAACGATCCAAAGTACGCGGTGTACCCTTGCAGTGCAACCTGCACCTCAGCCCCGGGTGGCGGAAAAGAAGAAAACGGCAGCCGACTGCGAGGCATGATGTGTACGCCCATATGGCCAGTGTCGGCGTAAGTGATGTATCCGATTCGATTAAAGTTTGGGGTCTCGGACCATTCTCCGGTATTTGCATCCTTGATCTCAGTCGTGATCAGTCTGTACGTCCCAACAAACTTTGCACGATCACCCATCGACGTTGACTCCTGTGCCGCCTCTAGTAGAGTGGCCTGATCAACCACCGCTCGGACACCGAACAAGATCGGGATCGAGACGGCTACCGCCGCGACCATCAACATTGTTCTTATGCTGCGTTCATTCCTCATGACACTTCCTCCTTAATCAGAGAACTGTTCAGGAATCGACAACCCACTTCAGTCTTGAGCTGGCGCTGCAGGCAACGCGAACACATAGAGCGCACTGCCTGCCCGTCGAAAGCGGGCACTGTCGTCCGGTTCCGTATCCGCCGTCACTTGGTCGTTACCCGTTCGCGCACTACCGATGATGGCAACATACTGCCGACCGTCAGGTCCGATATAGGTGATGGGCGCATTCCGGAAGTCACTCCCCGTCCGGAACGTCCACACAATATCGCCGCTTCGAGCATCAATCGCACGGACCACGCCCTCGTTTGGACCGCCCTGGAACACTAGATCCCCTCCAGTGGCCATGACCGGCGTGTTGTTGGCGGTCGTCCACTGGACCCTCCATACCGTCTCTCCCGCAATCGGGTCGTTGGCCTGCAGCTCTCCGACAACCTCCTCATTGGGAGGGCTCGGGGCTCGACCACCGCGCTCGCGCAGGGTATAGCGGTTACCGGGTACATACTCGCCCTCGACCATTTGAATAAGTCCGCAGGTATTTGACGTCGAGGTGTACACAAGTCCGGTGCGCGGCGAATACGCGTCGTTCTGCCAATTTCTGGCAGCGATTCCAGGACACCAGCCGACGGCGACATCTTCGGCGTCCGGCACGTAGTTCTGTCGATCCGCGAGGTCGGTGAACATCATCTTGTTGATGTCGTACCGCGGTCGGCCGGTTTCCATGTTGACCCCCGCAATGAGGTCGTTATAGACGAACATCCAGGGCTCGACAATCATCTCCCCAGTAGCGCGATCGAACACGTAGAAGAACCCGTTCCTACCCGGGTGAACCAATGCCTCTCGCTGGCGACCATCGATCTCAAGGTCCATAAGCACCATCGCGCTGGGCTCGTCGAGATCCCACTGATCTTGCGGGGTTACGTTGTACGCCCAGATCAACTCGCCGCTGTCGGCATCACGAGCCAGAATCGATGCGCAGTAGTTGTTCCGATAACCGGTCAGCCCGCCTTCCTCGTCCAGCTCGACAACGCCCCACTCTCGACGGTAGTCCGGATTCCACGGACCGCAGTTGCTCGTGCCGTAGTAGAACAGATTCAGCTCCGGGTCGAACGTGAACCACCCCCAGACCGAGCCTCCGCCACGCCGCCAAGAATCGCCATACCACGAGTCGAGCGCCGGGTTGGCGATCCGATCGTCCGGATAGAAGGGGTCAAAGCGGGGCCCGATGCCGACTTCGTTGTTCGGCCCCATGCTGTAGTA
>CAYFER010000070.1:0-6289 GCA_964342185.1 uncultured Vicinamibacteraceae bacterium
GGGTTCGCTATTCATGGTTCGACCAGAACTCCTCGAGCCCGAGAAACTCGTGCTGACCCTGAAGTTGACGGAGTCGTTTGCGATTGTCGCGTATGCGTTGTTAAGTGTTGTGCGTCCAGTCACAATGGTACCAAGTACCGTCTTGATTATTGTCGGGACGCTCCTTTTTCCAGGAAGTTATTGGATGGTGTTCGCGGTTTCCCTTGGCGGGATATCTCTCTCAGCGCTCCTTATTTACTACTTCTTTGAATTCCTTGGCTTGAAAGAAGTGTTCGAGCGGAAACATGCTACTCGCGTGCGATGGCTCGAAGAGCAACTGCGATTAAAGGGGTTCTGGGTGGTCGTTGGGTGGGCGATGTTTCCGTTCGTTCCGACGGATGTTATCTGCTATGTGGCTGGTGCACTACGAATGCACAAAGGTAAGTTTTTACTTGGGATCACACTTGGAGAAATTCCCGTCGTAGCGTTCTATGTTACTGGCGCAACTCAGTTGCTCGGTCCTTGACCGTACTCGATGCATTGTTTTCCAGGGATAACCGTCCGTTCTTCCTTCTAATCGACAATCTGGATAAGATAAACCACTTTTAATCGAAGGCCGTCAGGGGGTAAATCCATGTTAGGTGATTTGCTGTACGAAGAAAGAAACGGGACAGGTGACAAGTATCGAGGTGTTGCCGCCAGAAGAAGGTGGAGTTGTTCTTAAGGTATCGCTGCAAGCTGCCGGTAGTATTCAGGGAGTTGAACATACCTCGACATGGACGTACAAATCCACGACCCGTGCGGACGGATCCATCTTTGGTCAAGGGCAGGGCGTCTTGACGACCGTCGATGGTGACGTGGTGCATTTGCTTGGTCGCGCTTCAGGCCAGTCGGGTGGCCCGGGGAGCGCCACACACTACCGTGGAGCTTTCCACTTTCAGACAAAGTCCGAGAAGTTTACCAAGCTGAACGGTATGGCCGCAGTGTTTGAATACGATGTGGAGGCGGACGGAAGTTCAAAGGCGAAGGTATGGGAGTGGACCTAGAGGTAGGGTGATTGTCGGTGTCTTCGTCGGCGCCCGGAAGCTTGTCAGATATGCATACAAGTGTCGGTTACCGCGAGGACATTCGCCAATAGCCTCCGTGACAGCCAACACAGGTGTTGTAAATCGCATCGCCGGCTTCAAGGATCCCATCAGCATTCTTTGACTGGACGGCCTCACGGGTTAACGTAGCGGAATCGATAATGGCTTGAGACCATTTCAGCCATTCGCTATCGTCCTTTCGCCTCGGGTCCGTTTTGAGGAGCCGGCCGCCCTCTGCCAGACGGTCGGCGGCTTTTCGAACTTCGTTCCACTCGTGCTCATTCTGCGGAACTATTTCCTCAATTCCTTCAGTAGTCACAGTAATGGAAACACTTCTCCAGATAAAGTTGGCTGCAGGATCGACCATGCGTGCCATGATTACGCGTGGTTCCGACCGTTGCAATGTCATGCCCATTAATATCGGGATGACCATGATTATCGCAAGTCGTCGCGATCGCATTACAGGATGACTGTAGCGTGTTTTGATGCGTAGATCACCCAGTCATGAACCATGACTGGGCAGGTGCAACTTATCGCTGCCTCTGGATAAGTTTCTTGAATATTTACTAAGGTGTAGTTATGTCGCAAGAGCGATGGTTCGAAGATTATGTAACGGGCACCGTTCAGGATCTCGGTTCGGTAGTGGTCGATGAGGAGGAAATTGTTGCGTTTGCTCGACAATTTGATCCCCAGCCGTTCCATCTTGATAAGGTACGGGCAGAAGAATCGGCGTTCGGAGGTCTGGCTGCAAGTGGTTGGCATACCGCCTGTATGACCATGCGTTTGATTGTCGACTACTATCTGTCTGAGGTCTCAAGCGAAGGCTCACCAGGCATTGATGAGCTTCGCTGGTTGAGGCCCGTACGTCCAGGTGATCAATTGACAGTGACAGCCACGGTTCTCGAAGCGAGACGCTCCAGGTCTCGCCCTGAACGCGGCATCGTTCGTTCGCAGGTAGAAACGCGGAACCAAGATGGCGAAGTCGTCATGCATTGGACGTCTGCCATGTTCATCCGATGTCGAAGCCACAAGGATCCTATGTGAAGATAACTATGAACGTTAGGAAGGCCTGTCAATGACGAATGATGCCCACGCCAGGCCAGCCGGAGAAGCCCCAGAACCGTTGTACGATGTGAATATTCCGACCCCGACGCATGCTGAACGAGCGCGGACGTTAGTGTCCCAGCTAACAACTGGCACATTGTGCACACTGGCTGCGGAACCAGCCGGGTACCCGTATGGTTCGTTTGTGACGGTGGCGTTCGATAACGGGACCCCGGTATTTCTGGTTAGTACGATGGCGGAGCATACTCGAAACTTGCAGCAGGACCCGCGTGCGTCTCTTTTGGTCGCCGAAGGCGGTGCTGACGATCCGTTGGCGAATGGCCGGGTGACGTTGCTTGGTTTGTGCAGGCAGGTTGAAGGAGATGGGGCGAGTGCACGGACCTCTTTTTTGACTACACACCAGAACGCTAGCTACTACGTAGACTTTCGAGACTTTGCGTTCTGGCGATTGGAGGTCGAGTCAATCCGTTATATCGGTGGCTACGGACGGATGTCTTGGGTTGAAGCGGCCGATTGGTATGCTGCTGAAGCAGATCCACTTGCGAGTAGTGCTGCCGCCGTTATCGAGCATATGAATCAGGACCATTCTGAGGCGCTACTGCTCTACTGCAAGGCATTCTCACAGGCGACGAACATCACTACTGTTAGTATGACTGGAGTGGACCGGTATGGTTTTGAAATGTCTGTTGGGACTCCGGAAGGTCGCCGACCGGTCCGTTTAGCATTTGATCAGGCAGTCGCTACATCCGGCGAAGTCAGAGCTGCTCTAATCTCGCTGTTGCAGGAAGCCAGGGTTAAACTTGCCTGAGCCGATCTTGCGGGCCGAAATTTATCAATTTACTCGCAAGTCTGCTGTTCGGTGGGACTTCCTAGGAACTGGTTGATTTGTTCGATTGTATGGATGAAAGGTATTAAGCTTACGTTTCAATTAAGACGTGAGAATAGAGAATAGGAGCGAACTCAAATGCTACGAATACTGGTTGCCGTCATTATTAGCTTAAGTCTTACCGGAGTTGCGAGTGCGCAGGGCGATGCCCCTGAGCCATGTGGACCATCTGGCGAACTAGGCGCCAATCTCTCAGGCAATGTCGCATCTGATTCAAGCTGCTTTGAAATTCGCATGTATACGGCCGCACCTGAGCAGGACGGCGCGGGAGGCATTGATAATCTACACAGACGGTTCCGTGAGGGCGAGGTTGAACTTTTTGAGAAACACGGAGCTAAATTTATCGGAGCTTGGCAGAGATTAGACAACCCAAACACCCTGGTGTGGATGATGGCCTATCGCAATCGTGCCCATCGCGATGAAGTATTTAGTAATTTTCTCGCGGACCCGGAGTGGAAGGAGCTTCTGGCGAAGTATCCCGTGCCGATTGATATCGAAGCATTCTTTTTGAGTGCATCAGATTACTCGGTGCTGAAATAGGCTAGGTGGTATTCAAAAGCACCAACTGCTGTAATAAAGTTCAGGCTTGGCTTCTCTGCTTGCCTGCCGATGCGGCGTGTGGCACGATGACGTCCGGTGTTCATGGGCCGGAACGGTTTAGGTACATGTGCCGTCCACCAGTCGAGAGATTGGATTTTCTTGAGCGAGTGGATGAGGGAAAATCAGGGTAGGACCGAGACGTAACCAAGGAGGTCGATGATGTCTAAGATATATCTCGCTGGAATCATTGTACTTGTGGGAGTAGTAGGCGTATTGCAGTTGCCTAATGTTGTCCAGCACTTGGATGCTCAGAGTGAGGAGAGCGCCGTAGGGCCGGCTCCCACAACCGCGTGGGGAGATCCGGATCTTGAAGGTATTTGGACACGTGATGCCGAGGTGCCTCTACAAAGACCGTCAAACTTTCGCGATAGGGAATTCTTTACCGATGAAGAGCGTGCAGACCTAGATAGACGCCGGGCAGAGATAATCGCCCGTGACGCGACTCGGGAGCGGCGAGAATCTAATGGTGGCGGCACAGCTGAGCAGGACGTCGGCGGTGCGTATAATGCAGAAATTTACATATCTCATCTTCGACTGGGTCAACGCACGTCTTTGATCGTGGACCCTCCGAATGGCCAGCTGCCGGAGTTGGCACCTCGCGCGAAGGAAGAACACGCTGCTCTTTTGGACTTCTCGCTTAATCTGAAGCGCGCTACCGAAGTGTGTGAGAATGACCTTCCGGCGTGTCGTGGCGGCGAGTACAACCCCGTTCCATGGGAGGATCGTGATAGCACCCCTCCCTTCTACATCACGTCGAGAAACGCTCTGCCGGGCGGAGGAGGTGGCGTGGTGAGCCGGTCGAATCACCCAGAGGATCGGGGGCATGGTGAGCGCTGTATGAGCTCGACGATTCCAGATTTTCGCGGGTTTCGACGAATTGTGCAGTCGCAAAATCAAATTGCCATTTTCTACGATACTGGCCAAGGCCAAGGTTGGCATCGAACCGTGCCGATTTCTGATGCACCGCACTTGCCGCCACATGTCCGGCAGTGGTGGGGTGATTCGCGGGCGCGGTGGGAAGGCGATACCCTCGTTGTCGACGTAACCAATTTCTCACCGAAATCGAATTTTCTCGGCGCCCACGAAAATCTGCACCTTATTGAGCGGTGGAGGCGCGTGGATGCGGAGACTCTCGAGTACACCGTTACCGTTGAGGATCCGACGACGTGGGTGGCACCATGGACTGCGGTCCAGACGCTGAAGAAACAGGAAGACCAGAGCAATCGCATCTACTATGAACCGCGCTGCCACGAGGGTAACTATGGCATGGCGGCCCTCCTTATCGGTGCACGAGAGGATGAGCGTGCGTTCGAGGAGGGTAGGGGCGAGAATCCGGCGCTGAAGTGTCTTGGTGCATGCGGTGGGTTTGCCGCTGGATATGCTGACGAAGGTGAAGATGCGAATCCGTTGCGGTAGGTGCCCGATTCAAGAACGCGAGATTGTCGAAGGAGTAAGACGTATGGTGGACCGTTTTAAGGGTGTGATGATGGTGGTCCTGCTTGTTGCAGGTGTTGCCGCATGCAATTCGGCTAGCAATCAGGGAGCAGTGGTGCCTCGTACGCCAGACGGCAACCCCGACTTCAGTGGTATCTGGCAGGCAAATAACGAAGCACACTGGGACCTTCAAGCGCACGCAGCCCGTCCTGGGATGATCACACAAGAGGGGCCCTATCCGTACGACTACGCTCGGGTTCCGGCCGCTCCGGTTTTGGCATTGGGTGCGGCGGCGGGTGTTCCGGGATCGCTCGGCGTGGTCGACGGTGATGGGGAAATTCCGTACACGGCGGAAGCGGCGGTCATTAAACAGGAGAATTTTGACAATTGGGTCGATCGTGATCCCGAGTTGAAGTGCTATTTGCCTGGGATTCCGCGGGCGATGTATATGCCCTACCCATTCTCGGTTACACAGGGTGCCAATCAGATACAGATGGGGTTCACTTTCTCGAATGCGGCCCGCGTGATTCACATGGACCCTGAGACGACCCTCCCTCCAGATTACACGTATATGGGATTCTCGGTTGGTCGTTGGGAGGGAGACACGCTTGTCGTCGACAGTAATTATTTCAATGGTAGAAATTGGTTCGATCGTGCGGGTAATCACCACAGTGAGCAGCTGACGCTGACGGAAAGGCTGACCCTGCAGACGCCAAACGTAATCCAATACCAGGTAACGATCGAGGACCCTGCAGTGTTCACCAGGCCATGGACGATCTCGATGCCGCTGTATCGCCGGATGGAGCCCAATGCTCAACTGCTCGATTATCGCTGTATCGAGTTCGCCGAGGAGTTCATGTATGGAGGCCTTCGGAAAGAGCAACTCGTGAAGCGTTGGGAAAGCGAAACGATGATTATCGATGTGACTCGTAAGGTTCCACCTGGTGATAGGCTGCACGAGTGGTACCGCAGGTAAGTGAATTCCTAGGTGGAGAGACCTATGGTTGGAGGACAGGGAACCCTAATTAGGCGATCACCCTAACATGGTGATGGCGGACGACTTTCGTAATGTAGGGCCGAATTCATTGCCGCGTCTTGATGTATGCCGTTTTACCCGCGTTTACTCCAGTCCCCTCCATTCGATCCAAGTCAGGGAGACATAGGCGAGACGGAACCCACACCGTTCGCCACGGATCTCACCGAGTGATGGCACACACCCTGCTCCTAGAGGAGGCGGGGA
>CAYFER010000071.1:0-6267 GCA_964342185.1 uncultured Vicinamibacteraceae bacterium
ACACGTCAATGGGGACGAGGTCACATACGTCGTCAACCGGAATATCAATTACACCAACGTCTGTTATTTTCGATGTCAATTTTGCGCCTTTTCGAAAGGCAAACTCAGTGAAAATCTTCGTGGGGCGCCCTACGACCTAGACCTAAGTGAAATTAGCCGTCGAAGTCGTGAAGCATGGGACCGTGGCGGAACAGAAGTCTGTATGCAGGGCGGTATCCATCCCGAGTACACGGGCGAAACCTATCTTCAGATCTGCCGAACCGTTAAGGAAGCGGTCCCACACTTGCACGTACACGCCTTCTCGCCGTTAGAAGTGTGGCAAGGGGCTGAAACGTTAAATCTAGAACCTCGAGAATTCCTGCTGCAATTAAAACAGGCAGGCTTGGGCACATTACCAGGAACCGCCGCGGAAGTGTTAGATGACGAGGTGCGGGCAGAGTTATGTCCGGACAAGATCACCACGGCTCAATGGCTACAAGTCATGGAAGCCGCACATAATGTCGGATTCAAGACCACGGCGACCATCATGTATGGTCATCTGGACCACCCCATCCACTGGGCCAGACACCTAAGCCGGATTCGGGACCTTCAACTCGAAACGGGTGGTTTTACGGAATTTGTGCCTCTGCCGTTTGTCCATATGGAAGCGCCACTCTATTTAAAGGGCCGTGCGCGTAAAGGACCGACCTTTCGAGAATCGCTGTTAATGCATGCTGTGGCCCGATTGGCATTGCATCCAGTCATTCCGAACATTCAAGCATCGTGGGTCAAAATGGGTCCACGTGGAATAGCAGCCTGCCTGAATGCGGGAGCAAATGATCTCGGCGGGACACTGATGAACGAGAGTATTACCAAGGCTGCGGGCGCCTCGTTCGGTCAGGAGTTATCACCAGAAGAGATGGAAACAGTCATTGCGTCTGTTGGCCGCGTGCCACGACAACGCACTACCGCTTATGAGACCCCTCCGAAAGAACAGGTAATCCGATCGTATGCGGCGACCCCATTGGCCCCGGTTGTGCAAGCCGCAGCGGCGACTCAGTATCAGCGCAACTAAAGAACCCCTACTAATGTGATGCCTAGACAGGTATCACCTCGACGAAACGGATATCACCGAGGCGTCCAGAAGAAGACCTCCCATTCGCGGAGCGGTTCCGCTCCTTCGTAGGGCGCCTCGTCAATCGACCTGCCTCCTGCCCACTGCCTCATCATGGCGATTCGTTCTTCACCGAAAATCTCGATGGCCGTCATTTCATAGGTTGCATCGCCGATACGCAGCAGGCCGTCACCTCCGCGGTCTCGCACGCGTTGTGCCCAATACCCGCCATCCGGTCGAGTGGCAGTGATTACGCCATCGGGTGTGCCAACCCAAGACAGGTAGATGACCAGGGGCGGAAACCCTGCTTGCCTCATCATCAGAGGGCCCTGGTGACGGTCATTAAGCGGCGTAAAGTCACTCGGGGGCTCAGTCAAAGTACCACCAATGATGACACCGGGTGTCCGGCCGAGTCCTTGATTGGAGAGGTACGGCGCTGTAGATATCCAACCTATCATTCCGGCCACCAGAACGACTCCTACGATCGTGAGCTTATTCTTCATCTTAGATCCTCAGACTTGTTCGCGAACGTACCACCCGCCATGATTAAGGTCTCTCGTCGTATGAACGTTTTCTCAAACCCCATATACCCTAGCGTCTTCGGAACAATTCCAAGTCCCCTGTGTTGCACTCAGAGTTAAACATTTACACATTGCCATTGTTCTAGCGAACCGCCCCATAGAAGCTTCTGAGATCTTCAACTAGCAGGTCGGGTTGCTCAAATGCGGCAAAATGTCCTCCGTATGGCATCTCAGTCCAGTGCGTAATGTTGTAGTGAGCCTCCGCCCATCGACGGGGCGTCAGGGAAAGATCCTTCGGAAAAATCGCTCCTGCCGTTGGAACCTCGACACGCCCTGGAGGTGTGGTAATGAGACCACCGGTGGATTGGTGAGAAGATTCGTAATACAGGCGTGCCGCAGAGGTCGCCGACTGCGTCACCCAATAAAACATGATATTTGTCAAAAGCTCATCCTTCGTAAACACGGACTCAGGGTCACCATTGCAGTCACACCAACTCTGAAACTTCTCAACAATCCATCCAGCCAAGCCGGCAGGCGAATCATCGAGGCCGTAGCCGATCGACTGCGGTCTCGTGCCTTGTATCTGCGAATAAGCAAACCCGTCGGCCAACACGGCCCGACGCGCTTGCATTCGCTCTAGTTCCTCAGCTGTCGCCCCACCAGTCGGATCATCTGAATCAGCTGGAGGACCGGCCAGCACCATGTTTAGATGAAGCCCGACAACCTGCTCCGGATAGTTGTAGGCCATCCAGCGACTAACACCGGCTCCCCAGTCACCTCCTTGAGCCCCATACCTCGCATACCCCAAGCGCTCCATTAGCTGAGCATGGATATCAGCGATCTGCTCTGGCCCCACACCTGGTTCCGTTGGCTTGCCAGAAAATCCAAAACCCGGCATCGACGGTGCAATAACATGAAATGCATCCTCTGCCTGCCCACCGTAGGCCACCGGGTCCGTGAGTGGCCCAATGATTTTGAGAAACTCAACTACCGAACCAGGCCACCCGTGCGTGATAATGATCGGCAGCGCATCTGGTTCAGGTGAGCGCTGATGAATGAAGTGGATGTCGAGGCCCTCAATCTCTGTTTTGTAATGGTCAAAGGTGTTTAGATGCCGTTCTTGCTCCCGCCAATCGTATTCGTTCAGCCAATAGCTCACTAACTCCTGAAGATAGGCCCTATCGGTTCCGTATACCCAACTCTCGCCAATCTGCTCAGGAAAGCGAGTTCTAGCCAAACGTTCGTCAAGGTCAATAAGAAGCTCGTCAGAAACAGTAATTTCAAATGGTCGAACCGACATAGGGTCGACGTTGTCTTCAACCACCGCCGACTCTGGCGGCAGTGCCTCCGGAGCACCACAGCCACCGATGAACATCATTCCCGCACACACAATTCCGTGAACTCGCCGCATGAAATGTTTACTCCTTGCTCTTTTCACCTGAAAAAGTCACTGCCTTGAATAACACAGTCTTGGACTAAATCCTGACACTACGGTCCTTCAAGATCGGCGATAAATGCCAAGGTTTCACTCGTCACCTCCTCGGTGATTCGCATGTGTCCACGGTCTGTGTAATGAACAAATTTATGAGGCGCACCGGCACTATCCATCGCAGCGGCCATGTCATGGGCTTGCTGAACAGGCACAGACCGGTCGTCATCGGAATGGATAATCAAAATCGGCTTCGTGTTAGCGTTAATCTGATGGATCGGTGACGCGATTCTTCGCTGCTCTTCAACATTGCCCTCGATTGGGGTCCAGAGATTGCCCCACGACAAGGTATTTAATTCGTACGGTGCAGCTACACTAATCACTGCGCGGACGTCACTACGTGCATTGTCCCACCCTCCAACTGTCTCATACGGCCCGTCGCCAAGGGTCGCAACCAACGAGACCAAGTGGCCACCCGCAGAGTTTCCAATGAGATAGACACGCTCTGGATCGATACCATATTCCGCAGCATGCTCGTGTATCCAGCGAATCGCACATAGCAGGTCCTGGTAGGGTGCGGGTGCCGGTGACGCCGGAACGAGTCGGTAGTCGATCGTCATGGAGAAAAATCCCTCCCGAGCCCACTCATAGACATCAAGTCGGTCGCGACCAGTTCGTTCGCCCGCACGCCACCGTCCACCATGAACGTAAATCATCGCGGGCACCGGTTCCCCAGAGACGGGATAGGCAATGTCGGCTATGAGTGCTGAACCCGCGGTTCGACCATAGACGACGTTCTGCTCCACTACGATTTGCCCCTGTCCGAAAGCTGGCGGTGGCATAAGCGCTACAACGAGGGTTACGAGTGCCATTCCACTACTCAGGACGGAATATCGCATGAGGCCTCCTTGTTGAGATAAAAGATCTACTGGTCACGGAGTTCGTAATCGTCGTCGTTCGGAAACAATTAGGCGGTACTCCGCAGCCCGCTTCCAGACACGGTTAGCCATCTCGGTTAGGTGTACTGCTTTGAGACCATAATAAACAAAGATTGCACCGAGGAATCCAACCGAGGAGTATTGCAGGGTGCGCGACCAGAACTCTCCAATCTCTGGAGTGAACCTGCCGAGCAGGTTATAAATGAGAAATCCTGTGGTCGCTAGTAATGGCCCGGTAATCGTTCGTACGCCCCAGGAGGCCACCCTGGATTCTTTTTCCATCAATGCTCCAATAGTCTGTAAACGTTCGATTGAACGTTCAAGTAGGCCGAAGTCGTCGCCGTTGAGAACGTCTCGCAAAGATACCTGTGCACGGCACGCCTTCATTACTCGTCGGTCGCCTCTGAGATAAGAGAGGCCCTTTTCTTTAATACGGTATGTTGGAAACCGTTGGGTAAGTTCTTGTCTCAGTTGCTCCCGTGAATCCTGAGAGGCTTCTGCATCAGTCGAGATGATGTCGACCTCAATCAGCGAGCTCTCTGGAATAAAGACAATTTCATGTAAGTCATGCGAGGTGCGGTTCTCAATATACGCAGCAGCGTGAGGTGGAATTCTCTGGTGCAACATAGCCTCATGGTCGAGACACGGAAGAACGGGCACAGTCTGTTCCTCCGCAAGTTCCATGCGATAAACCTTAATGGAACGAATGCGGTAAGTATCAGAAAGCTCGTCGAAGTGCTGCTGGCACACACTGACGTCGTTCATCTAGGGGAAGGCTACCAGTTTCTCGAAAAGAAGGCGCCAGAGGTCACGTGCTGGTTGGGGTCATTTCCGGAGTAGTCACTGTGCGTTCATCGCTCCCACAAGACTGTCCGTGGATAAAACTGACTCCATGCGAACCAGAACGCCTCGTGCGTAGGCACCTCAATCCCGTTATTCAGCGCACGTAGCCCTCCGGCATCAGGTCCTATTACAACCCCGGCGGCCATGACTTGCTCACCGGCCTCAAGCGCCAACCGAGCCGCGGTCACCGGAAATGCAACAGGCGTCCCATCAGCCGCGACAACACCCAACACCACATCGTGCACACCCAAGCGTGGGTCGACATCTCCAACCGGAAAAATAGGCCCAGCGTCGTCCCGGTCACGCAAAGGATTACTGGGGTAACTCCGACCGATTCCTCCATCCTCGGCAACGATCGTGGTCTCGGGATACGCCTGACGCCAAGCCTTCCACGTGGACGTTATGACCGTAGCCTGATTGAACTGGACACCGGCGTCGAACAATGGGCCCGAGATCGCCCTGCCTGTAAATGTGTCGACCGCTGAAAACGTAGAAATGTCGTACATAAACTTATTCGACCGAGACAACAGCCCCGAAGTTCGAAGTCGTGGCCGGACGCTCTCGGTTTCATCCGTAAAATACGCTTGTGCGGACAGACATAAGGTGCAATAGGGTAAGGCGATTCTGCGTCCGCCAAGGGTGTCATTGACCATCTCATGCACTTCCATAATGTTTTTCGGATACGCTCTCGCCTCGCCATTAATGACAACGCCGAACACAATCGCCTCGTCTGGATACCACGCACCAGCTGCTGCATTGGTCACTGCTGGCTCGTCTAACGCCGGAATACATCCCCGCGGACAGACCTGTCCTGAGGTCGCATCTGGACGGTCGTCAATGAAGACTCCACCCCAGCCGACAAGTCGCCAGTCTATCGCCGAATCTTCGTCATTAAAGAAGGTTTCCCACCCTGGTTCAATTAGAAGAAACAAGTCACGCTTCAACAGTCGGTAGTTAGGTGGTTCCGGTAGCGCCCACGCTAAAACACGATCACCCATAACCGTAAAGGCATTCTCCGGGAGATCAGCGCCGCTCAAGGTTTCAAAAGCCTCAACCAAAATATCTTGCGACGTGCGTGTTACAAACCAATGAAGGTCATACAGGTACCACAGCAGACGACTATCCCCAGACCGACCAATCGTCCGTACCGCTTCTTCTGGAAAACGCCGCTGGCGTAGTGACGGCACGACATTGGCTAAGGCCTCGCGGACCGACGGTTCCAGTGCACCGACACGAGCCGATGGAGCGAGGGGAAAGGTCTGTCTATTCTTGTCTACGAGTGTGTCCTGAGATAGCGTTTCAACGTCGACGGTGCTGTGCATCGAGAGCGTCGCGAAAACCATCACACTGACAACGCGCTGATTGATAGTCCCCATCTTCAAAAACACCTGTCGCCTCGGACCTCGGCAAGCTCTTGGTCAGTGTCGCCTCGAACCTCGGCGA
>CAYFER010000072.1:0-6003 GCA_964342185.1 uncultured Vicinamibacteraceae bacterium
GCGTGACGATCAGGATGTTCTTCACAGCTCAGTTGAAAAACTCGACCGGAAGATTATTCATACAACAGTTGGACGAGTTGTTTTTAATAATGCTCTACCGGAAGATGCTCCTTTCGTGAATGGTTTGTTTAAGAAGAAGGGCCTCCAGCAACTCGTCCAGTATTCATATCTTCATCACGGGTTGAAAACAACGGTAGCCATGCTTGACCGCCTAAAGCACCTCGGATTTTATTATGCGACGAAATCAGGTCTGTCCATTGGCATTGATGATCTCGTCATTCCGAAGGAAAAGGCTGGACTTGTTAAGCAGGCCAATGACGACGTGATCGGAGTTGAGCAACAGTACCTCGATGGTGCGATCACAAACGGTGAGCGAAAAAATAAGGTTATTGCTATCTGGTCCGACGTGACAGAGAGAATCGCCGATGCGATGTTCAGTGAGATGGAGGATAAAGAGAGCTTGAGTAGCTCCTTTAATCCAGTTTATATCATGGCTGATTCAGGTGCGAGGGGGAGCAAGCAGCAAATCCGACAACTCGCCGGTATGCGAGGTTTGATGGCGAAGCCGTCAGGCGAGATTATCGAAACACCGATCACTGCGAATTTCCGTGAAGGGCTCACAGTTCTCCAATATTTCATTTCTACCCATGGTGCTCGGAAGGGTCTTGCTGACACAGCATTGAAGACTGCTGATTCAGGATACCTTACGCGTAGACTAGTCGATGTCGCTCAAGATGTAATTATTTCTGAAGTTGATTGCGGCACATTAGATGGTATTGAAGCACGGGCAATAGTCGAAAGTGGAGAAATTATTGAACCTCTTCGGGATCGCATCATTGGTCGTGTGACACTGGACCGGGTGAAGGATCCGTTTAGCGATGAAATAATTGCGGAGCCTAATGCTGAGATTGGTGAGGAGTTGGCGTCTGAGATTCAGGAGTCTGGACTTGAGAAAGTAAAGATTAGATCAGTTCTGACATGTTCCTCGCGGCGTGGCGTGTGTGCACGCTGTTATGGACGAGACCTTTCAACTGGAAAACTAGTTGAATTGGGAATGGCCGTAGGTGTAATCGCAGCTCAATCAATTGGCGAACCAGGCACCCAACTGACGATGCGGACTTTTCATATAGGCGGCACGGCATCCCGCGTTTCTGAACAGTCGACTCTTGAAAGCAAACATGCCGGGGTAGCGAAGTTCCAAGGTGTTCAGGTAGTAGAAAAGAAAGACGGAACACTCGTTGTTATGAATCGGACGGGTTCACTGGTAGTCCAGGATGAAAAGGGACGCGATCGTGAGCGGTATGCTGTTGTTTACGGCGCGAATCTTCGTGTTCGTGACGGACAACAGGTTGAACCTGGACAAATTCTTGTGGAATGGGACCCGTACACCTTCTCAATGCTTACCGAAGAAGAAGGAACGGTTCGATTTAAGGATATCGTCGAGGGTATGACAGTCCATGAAGAGATTGATGAGGTAACCGGTTTGATGCGGCTCATCATTGTTGACTCTCCGGACGAGAAGAAGCAGCCGACAATAGAGATTCGCGCAACCGATGGGAAGAAGATTCTTCGCCGATATCACATGCCTTCGCATGCTCATCTAATGGTGGCGGAGGGTGATTTGGTTGACGGTGGTGATGTCTTGGCTAAGATTCCACGTGAGACAACAAAGACAAAGGACATTACCGGTGGCTTGCCCAGGGTTGTTGAGTTATTTGAGGCGAGGAAGCCAAGAGAGACTGCCGTGATTAGTGAGATTGATGGCGTTGTTAAACATGGTGGAATTGTGAAGGGGATGCGTCAATTGATCATTGTTCCCGATGAGGAAGGCGCGGAACAACGCGAGTACTCACTTCCCCGAGGTGTGCACGTTAACGTACAAGAAGGTGACCGCGTCAGAGCAGGCGAGCCTCTCATGGATGGTCCTAGTAATCCGCACGATATCTTGAGCGTGCTAGGTGAGAAGGAACTTCATAGCTATCTGGTCAATGAAATTCAAGAGGTTTACAGGTTGCAAGGCGTCAATATTAACGATAAACACATTGAAACTATAGTTCGACAGATGATGCGGTGGGTCAAGATTGAAGACGTTGGCGACACTGAGTTCCTTGTGGACGAACAGGTTGATAAAGTTCGCTTCACTGAGGAAAATGAACGAACCATTGCCGACGGTGGACGACCAGCGAATGGTCGCCCGCTTTTGCTTGGTATCACCAAAGCGTCTCTGTCCACAGAGTCTTTTATTTCGGCCGCTTCATTCCAAGAAACTACACGGGTATTGACCGAAGCTTCTATTTCCGGGAAAGTCGACCACCTCCGTGGTTTGAAAGAAAACGTCACGATGGGGCGGTTGATTCCCGCCGGGACTGGATTCGACTTTTATAAGCAGATTGAAATTGAGAAGGATGATCCTCCGCCCCCGCCACAACTTTCGTTTGACGAACTCCAAGTAGAGCGTGAACTGGAAAACTATTACGAACCTGAAGACCGTATAGGTCGGCCCGACTTGGAAGTTGTTGAACGACATTAGTTTAGGGGGAACGTGGTTAGGCGACTATAGCTGGTAGGCACTATCAGAATTTCACTTTTAGAAGTTGGTTTTGAGCTAGTAATCTTGGGTTAATATGGTTTACTAGAATGTAGGTTATGTGGTACTGTCGAAAGGTTTTGTCGGAGTTGGGAAACCCTATCTAACTTCGACCCGTCCGAAAGAGGTGCTGTCGCGTCTCTTTCCAGCTGAGGTGGCTCGGGTAGTCGCTCGGGTCTCCGACACGACGCGCATACAGTAATAGGGTCAACTTGGTCAAAGGTGCCAAGCTGTCGAGTCTCTCCACAGCTTCTAGGCCTTGGCCGTTTTCGTGACGGTGCATCGCATACGCGGAACGTGTGGGGTGGCACCAGATGTAAGGAGCCGTGTTGCCGACGATCAGTCAACTGGTTCGGAAAGGCCGGAAGAGGACCTTAAGTAAGACTAAGAGTCCTGCTCTGCAAAGTTGTCCCCAGAAGCGGGGTGTTTGTGTTCGGGTTTTTACGCAAACACCGAAGAAGCCAAACTCGGCACTTCGTAAGGTGGCGCGTGTTCGATTAACAAATGGAATTGAAGTCACCAGCTATATACCAGGTGAGGGGCATAATCTTCAGGAACATTCCCTTGTGTTGATCCGAGGTGGTCGTGTTAAGGACCTTCCGGGAGTTAGATATCACGTTGTTCGAGGGACACTCGATACAGTAGGCGTTTCTGAGCGTCGGCAAAGTCGGTCAAAATATGGTGCTAAGCGGCCGAAAGCCTAGTGTTTGGTTGAGAAATTAATTCCTGATGAGAAGAGGGATACAGTATGCCGCGTCGACGTGAAATTCCAAAGCGCGAAGTTCCGGCGGACCCGCTTTATAACAGCACTTTGGTGACTAAGTTCGTTCGAATGTTGATGAAGGGCGGCAAACGGAATACTGCCGAACGGACGTTGTACGGAAGTCTGGACATAATTAAAAGCCGGACAGGTGATGACCCGTTGAAGATCTTTAAAAAGGCGGTCGACAACACTAAACCAAGTTTGGAGGTCAAGTCACGTCGAGTCGGAGGCTCGAACTATCAGGTCCCGATCGAGGTGTCGCCGAATCGGCGGCTGTCATTGAGCATTCGTTGGATTACAACGTATGCCCGTAGTCGTGGTGATGGAAAGACGATGAAAGAGAAACTCGCGAACGAATTGATCGATGCGTCGAATCTCAGAGGTGGTTCTGTGAAGAAGCGAGAGGATACCCATCGCATGGCTGAAGCCAATAAGGCTTTTGCGCACTATCGTTGGTAGGTAGATTGTGACGACTACTGAGACACCTGTTCTTTCTCGTTCGGCAAAGCAAACTGCTCGAGTTGGTGGTCAAAGAGCTGACAATATGGCAAGGCAAGTTCCTTTAGGTTGCACGCGTAACATCGGCATCATGGCTCATATTGATGCTGGAAAGACGACCACAACTGAGCGCATCCTCTACTACACGGGAATTACGTACAAATTAGGTGAGGTTCATGATGGGACCGCTGTGATGGATTGGATGGAACAGGAGCAGGAGCGAGGAATTACCATCACGTCGGCTGCGACAACATGCTTTTGGCGAGAGCATCGGATCAATATTATTGATACGCCTGGACATGTTGACTTCACCGCTGAAGTCGAGCGTTCCTTGCGTGTGTTGGATGGAGCAGTCGCGGTATTCGACGCGGTTGGTGGAGTTGAACCGCAATCGGAAACTGTCTGGCGACAGGCTGATAAGTACTGTGTTCCGCGTATTTGCTTTGTTAACAAGATGGATCGTGTTGGTGCGGATTTCATGGGCACTCTTAATCAGATCCGCAAGAAGTTACAGGCTAATCCTGTTGCGGTTCAGTTTCCGATGGGTGCCGAGGACGAATTTGAAGGCGTGATTGATTTGGTTTCGATGAAGGCAATTCGTTACAAAGATGAAACATTGGGCGCTGAGTCTATTGTTGAAACGATACCAGAGATCTACGAATCTAGAGCTCGTGACCTGCGGGAACAGTTGATCGAAAAAGTAGCTGAATCTAATGATGTTTTACTGGATAAGTATGTCCATGGTGAAAACATTACCGAAGACGAGATTCGTGCCGAGATTTATCGCAGAGTGCTTGAGTCCGTGACGGATGAAGAGGCGCCGTTTGTGCCGGTGCTTTGCGGCTCGGCTTTTAAGAATAAAGGGGTTCAGCCATTGCTGGACGCGGTAGTTGACTATCTCCCATCTCCCGATGATGTGCCGCCGATCGTTGGTAACGACCCAAATGCCAACGATGAGAAGCCTCTTGAAAGAAGGGCCGACGACGATGCCCCATTTGCTGCCCTTGCTTTCAAAATCATGACTGATCCTTACGTCGGTCAATTGGCTTTCATTCGTGTTTATTCAGGTGTAATGAAGTCTGGGGCGACGATCTATAACCCTATGCGCAATCGAAGTGAGCGTGTGGGACGATTGCTTAAGATGCACGCGAATAAGCGTGAAGAGATAAAGCAGGTGTATGCCGGTGATATCGCCGCGGCAGTTGGGCTCAAGAGTGTGGCTACTGGTGACACAATTTGTGACCAGCAGGCTCCGGTTGTTCTTGAGTCGATGGACTTTCCGAGTCCAGTTATTAGTTTAGCGATTGAACCAAAGACTAAAGCCGACCAGGAGAAACTCGGTCAAGGTCTTACAAAATTGACTGTCGAAGACCCGACATTTCAGGTAAAGACTGACGATCAGACCGGACAGGTTGTGATCTCTGGTATGGGTGAGCTGCATCTTGAGATTTTGGTTGATCGGCTCCAGCGCGAATTTGGTGTGGCGGCGGCGGTTGGTCGGCCCCAGGTCGCGTACAAAGAGACGCTGACTCATCAGGCCGAAAGCGAAGGTAGGTATGTTAAGCAGTCCGGCGGTCGTGGGCAGTTCGGGCATGTGAAGATTCGTGTTGTACCAGCTCAACCGGGTCATGGATTCGAGTTTGTCAATGACATACGCGGGGGGGCTATTCCTCGTGAGTACATTAAATCTGTTGAGGATGGCATCCGCGATGCGATGACGACTGGAGTATTGGCGGGCTATCCGATTGAGGACGTCATTGTTTCTCTGTATGACGGGTCTTATCACGAGGTGGATTCGTCAGAAATGGCTTTTAAGGTCGCGGGGTCTATGGCGTTCAGGGAGGCCGCTCGTAAGGGCGGAACGGAACTTCTGGAACCGATCATGAAGGTTGAGGTGGTTGTGCCGGAAGAGTATATGGGAGACATAATCACTGATTTGAATTCCCGCCGCGGGCGTGTCCGGTCAATGGATGCTCGTGGTGGCACGCAAATTGTCAATGCACGCGTCCCGCTCGCTGAGATGTTTGGTTATGCCACTGACTTGCGTTCCCGAACTCAGGGACGGGCAACCTATTCCATGCATTTTGATAGGTACGAACAGGTGCCTCAAGCCGTAAGTGAAGAGGTTATTGGTCGTATCCAAGGGAAATGAAGG
>CAYFER010000073.1:0-5855 GCA_964342185.1 uncultured Vicinamibacteraceae bacterium
TTGGTGGTCAGCGGTCCTATCAACTGCCGCTGCCGAAATGGTACACCGGTTTATCGTAAGTCCACGTGTGGAACCGGCAGAGGAGCGGTTGGCACTGCGTATTCTGGGGACGGCTGGGGGCGCGACTTGGAGTGTCTCCGTCGGCTCACTCCTGCCCGTCCTTGGCTGCCGGCAGCGTTATGCGGAACACCAGGTCTCCTGTTTGCTCTCGTCCACCGAAGTCGGCGCCCTGATTGTCCGCCAGATCCGAGAGGGGTACGAAGGCCGTCGTGATAATTCACTGACCAGACGTGGTCATTGGGTTAGGATTCGCGCCGGACGATCCTCTGTGGGTAGAGCCCAAGTGTCTCCATTTTGTCGTCTTTTCGAGGACTTTCAATTGTTAGTGACGCCAGAGGTGACAAACGCAATTCGAATCCAGCTTCCAATCTTTGCCACCAAGCAGAAGCGTGATTCGCCGATCATCAAAGTAAGGACACTCTGACACCAGCGTTAGGATTCTTTCGATCAATGTTGGTTCACCGTTTGTCATTTATGGTTGGTGTATCTGGATACTCAGTGGTTGGTTCAGTACTCGATGTTACCGAGGCGGCAATCCGTGACGGGTCGTTTGAACATAACTGACTTCTTTACGCCGTTGTGACGGGCTTGGTGTTTTTCCTTCAGAGCCGTCAAGACCTGCGTTTATCGAGTTGCGCATCCGGCCAACATCTCTTGGAGGTTTTGGTTTTCGATCTCAAGCTCAAACAACGGCTTAGCCCCTCCACCGTCATGTCCCGGACTGCCTTTTCTCAACGGTTTGAAGTTGCTTCACGGATCTTGCGTTTCTGAATGGAGTTTCCGGGAGGTTTTCCGGAGGCCAGCATCACTTTGACTGCGTGGAATGGTTTCACGACCTGCTCAGCGTCGCGCTGCTTCCGGTTGCGGGGCAGAGGGAGTGTTTCCTTTTTTGAAATTCCCACGACACTCAAATGAGCATTTGGGGAGCATTCCACCAGCCTGAAACCGCTACGGGACTACGGATTGTGTTACTTGTAGGGACTTCTCGGCTGTGCGATTTCAAGGAAAACGGGTTGGTTGTCCTATATATCTCTAGAAGTTCAAACATACTCAGGTGTATGGCAAGTGGACCGTGCTGAGTCCATGTGACAGCTGTATGCCGATCCAATGTGAAAGTGGAACATCTGGCGACTGGGCGTATCTGACTACTGTTATGAATCTGTTGTTAGTTTCAAGTAGCAGTTGATTGATGCAGAGTTCTCTAAATATGCGGATTACTGAGATCTGGAAGCGGCGGGATAGTAGAGAGAGTTCCATTCGCTCCAACACAAACTAGTTTTCAACAAGGTGGAAGGCAGATGCAAGAGATTATTGAATCTAGTCGGAACGATATTGCCATTTCAATCATTGATCTGCTGATTGGGCAAATGTTGGCGGTGTTGTTGGGAATGGTCGTTGTGTTGGTCTACCGCTGGACCCACCGTGGTATGCATTATGAACGTTCATTCCTGGTGACTTTGGTTATGATGCCGATGGTGGTTGCGGTAGTCATGATGTTCATCGGTAGCAATCTGGCACTATCGTTGGGAATGGTCGGTGCTCTATCGATCATCCGATTCAGGACGGTGATCAAAGATTCTCGCGATATGGTGTTTCTGTTCTTGTGCATTGCGATAGGGTTGGGCTGCGGGACGTTTAACTGGGTTGTGACAGTCATTGTTACGGTCGCAATGGCGCTCGTCATGGCGCTGTTGCACCTGCTACGGTTTGGCATTGCAGTCCACGCAGATTACGCATTAGTAATATCTGGAAAACAACCCAATATTAGTGATCAGCTCAAGGGAACACTCAAGGAGCACGTCGACTTCCTCGAAGTTCGTTCGGTAGATATTCGCGACGAGGGGTGGGAAATCGTCTTCGAGGTGCGATTCTTTAAAGACCGCGTGTTGTCCGAATCCGCTCTGTTTGGTGAATTGCGCGAGAAATATGACATCTCTCATATTTCGATATTGGCGCCGCAACTCGCATTGCCGCTCTAGATCAAGAAAGCCATTCGATGAAGTTGTCTCGGAGTCATTATGACAGATTGACGATTGTCAATTCCGCCTGCATGTTTGTATTGGTGTGCGGTTTCGCGTTGGGAGCCATCTATTATCGTGATAAGTTGCAATGGACAATTCAGGTACTTGGAACTCGACTTGTCCAAGCAGAGAAGGCGTCCTCGAAGTTTGTCAAGTCACTAGGAATCCAACAGACGCAATACCCGGTCTATGGTCTCACTATTGAGCCAACTGTGATGCGGCAAATCGAAGTTGTTGCGGATGAGGCAGTCAGAGAAGGAGTGATGACTGACCGTCTTAAGCAGTGGTTTCCCGCAACTTTTGACTATCGGGGCGACAGTTGGAAAGTCCACATAAGACTCAAGGGTGACTTGGCAAATCACTGGGCCCATCGAAAGAAATCCTGGCGCATTCGGTTCAGCAAAGATAAGCTCTTTCAGGGACGCCGCGTTGTTGATCTTATCATTCCTGGGGATAAGTCCTACCAAATCCACCACCTCTCGCATGATTTAGCCAGGGAACTAGGGTTGCTTGTTCCCGATACGGGTTTTGCAAGGCTCACTATTAACAGCCTCGACTATGGGCTTTACACCTGGTTAGAAAAATATGGACCGGAGATGCTCGAAAAGCAGGGCTACCCTCAGGGTGAGATTGTTCGGCACCCTAACATCTCCTTTAAGACTCGTTTTACCGGATTAGGTGAGGTCGAGGGGTACACAGAGTATCCATCCGGTTATGCGATGGAAATCCATGATGCCGCTGGCGTTGGTCACTATGTGAATCGCTGGGATAAGCTGTTGAAACTGGTCCGTAATACCGAAGACGAGATATTTGAGCGCGAGGTTGCTGAGTTAGTGCATTTAGAGCGGCATCTGACCTGGCATGCAATTACTTGGCTCTTCGGTGATCAGCATTCGCATTCCAAGGATAACCTGAAATGGTATTACGATAACACGTCAGGGCTGTTTGAGCCGATGTTATACGACGTGGATCTTGGTCCAATCAGGATCCCCGGTACAGATCCCCCCCAATTTACGTTTGATTCGGCAATTAACAATCAACTCACGAGACGGATCATTCAACGTCCGGCGTTTCGACATCAGCGCAATGAGATTTTATGGCGTTTGCTCAAGGACGCGAAATATGATCTGGCCGATCGCTTTGAGTCCTACGCTGAACAACTTCGTCCGGTGGTTGATTCTGGGTTAGGCAAACGTAGGAGATATTCTTCTTTTCATGAGGCAGCATTATCGGTCTTGTCAGAAAATCGTACCGTGTTGTTAGAGCAACTTGCTTTCTGCAGAGTATTTGTCACGCCAGCGATCGACTCTAACAATCATATTCCTTTTATTCGTATTGGTATGCTTCCAGACGCGAGAGGCAATGTGGCCCTAGAAGAGATACAAATCAAACTCAACAAACCGGTTGCTGAGGAGCTTGTGACAAGTGGCGTTGATTTATTGCTTCGTGATCCTGATGGCGATGTCACAGAGATCGCCAAGATGACCGTGAAGGCGTGCTCTGCTCACGAAATCCAACTGACATTGAACGATACTGTGATATGGACTCCCGTTGATCAGCAGTTGCGCCAAGTTGCTGCGGAGTGGGTAGTTGAAGTGCGGTTTCCGAGGAAGGCGGCCGAGCACCTCGGTGCACGCAATCCAGTTGCGAATGTTGAGGCCATGTTTCGGAATCAAATTTCGGGACGGTTATTGGACACAGATGCGATCTACCGTTCGCCTGTGCAGATCTTTCCAAACCAGACTGCGCAAATTACAGGTGCCGTTTCACTAGACGAAGTGATTGAGCGAAGTGGCCTTCCGCTGGTCCGTGTGGATGACCGCCTCAAGCTACCTAAGGGAAAGTACCATCTGAACAAAACCGTTGTTCTACCGGCTGGTGTGGGGCTTGAATTGGCGCCGGGCTCTGTACTTGTGATGGGGGCGGGAGTAAGCCTGGTTTGCTATGGTCCGTTAACTGCAATGGGAAACGTTGACGAGCCGATCCAGATCATCCCTGCTAGTCGCGAAGTGTGGGGAGCGTTCGCGGTGATTCGCGCCGGAAAGGTGTCAAATGTTAGACATTTGGAAGTTCGCGGTGGAAGTGAGGCTTATTGCAACGGACTATACTTGTCCGGCCAATTGTGTTTCTACCATTCGGATGTTGAGCTACGGAATTGTTGCATCCAAAGCGCTGGCGCAGATGATGGGCTTAATGTGAAGAAAGCGAATGTGGATATTCGAAACTGCCTGTTTCTGGGGAATTTGGCCGACGGATTTGACGCAGATTGGGTGACAGGTTCCGTCGACGGTTGCGTGTTTATGGGCAACAGTGGGGATGGTCTTGATGTTTCGGGGGCACAACTAGTAGTCAAGAATTGTCTTTTCAATGGATCTGGTGATAAAAGCATTAGTGCTGGGGAACGGAGCCAAATTCTCGTTTTTAATAGTGTAATTCGTGACAGTACGATTGGACTGGCTAGCAAAGACCAATCGAAGGTCGATATTGTTGCCAGCGTGTTCTATAAGAATGAAACTGCGATTGCGCTCTATCGTAAGAAGCAGATTTTTGGTGGTGCTGAGGCCCGTGTAATGGGTTCGTTGTTGTGGCGTAACGAGGAGAATGTTCAGACTGATGCGCATTCGACAATGAGGATTAGCGCTAGTGCGGTTGACGTTTGGGAGGAGCGCGAGGCCGTCATTGTTTCTGATTTGCTAAGGGGAAAGATTGAGAACTACTACCGGACCCAAGAATGGCAAGGAGCTGTTCACTATGCGCCTGGAGAGGGCTCGCCATTCCTTAACCCTGTTTCCCATAAAGACAGCGAACTTTACGGTTTTGCGCTGCCCTCACTCAAAGGGTTGCCTGTGGGGCTAAGCCGACCCCTGGAAATCTTGCCATGGATTACTGAGGTTGTAGAGGGTCCCCGTGAAAGCAGCCGCTGAATCATCACGCGCGATGTGCATCTTGCGTAATGAACACAAATACAAACTCGATGAGTTTTCGTATCATCGCGTGCGCGATGCGTTGCGGTTGAGTACACGTGCGGACGGTTACTCAATGCGCGCGAAGAAGGGCCGGTATTTTGTCCGTAGCCTCTACTTTGATACGTTGGATTACCAGGCCTACCAGGAAAAAGTTGTAGGCGTGCCAAATCGCATCAAGCTACGTATTCGTACCTATGCATTGACCAGAGATGACAAGTCAATCATCAAGATTGAGATCAAGACGAGGGTTGGTCAGCGGGTTGGAAAGTTTTCCGAAATCGTACCAATGCAGTCGTACGACCACTTTCTTACTGATCGGTCGTGGAACGAACGACTAGGAGCGACTGCGGGCGAATTTCGCAGACTGGTACTACTCCGAGGTTTGCGCCCGCGGGTGTTGGTTGATTACTATCGTGAGGCACTCATTCCTAGAGATGGTGGCGATGTTCGCATCACATTTGATCATGACCTGTGTTATGCACAATCAACGGCGTTGTTTGCCAACTCGCCACGAAGCTATTCTGCCCGTCCCAAATTTGTCATTATGGAAATCAAAGTGCCTAACCAGCCTCCTGATTGGCTTCAGTCGCTAGCGCGTAAATTTAATTTCCATAGTGTCCCGAACAGTAAATATGCGCAGGCTATTGAACAGACTCAGCACAGTGTAATGAGCTAGAGACTCTCGAGCGAAGTTGTAGTTTTTGTTTAAGATGAATTCTTTCGTGCGAGTTACTTGCTGCCGACGTGTCTTTTGGGGCGCGACTTGGAGTGTCTCCGTCGGCTCACTCCTGCCCGTCCTTGGCTGCCG
>CAYFER010000074.1:0-5764 GCA_964342185.1 uncultured Vicinamibacteraceae bacterium
GAGCAGGGATTGGCTTGGGTGGTTACTGGCGGATTTCAACGTGTGGGCCAGCGACTCCGCGTGGTTGCTAGGGTCATTGATGTGGCAAGTGGCAGCATTCGGCAAACCGTGACGCTTGATGGTACGAGTGAGGAACTTTTCGAGTTGCAAGATGCAATTGTTGTGGCATTACGTGAGGGTCTTGAGAATCCGAATAACCGACCGATTCAGGGGCGTTCAGTGGCTGGGCTGGAAGCGTCGGGCACCCGGTTGCCTCCAGCGGTCACAAACCGTGACGCGGATAATGTTCCGCCGTCAGGTCGAACCATTCCAGCCCCACCCGTCGGGAGGTCCACTGAGGCCGTATCGTCGCCAGTGACTGGTGTTTCAGTTGCAGGATTCTTGGGTACAGGGGCTCCATCCGATGTGACGGTGGCGGGCGCCGAGTTTGGTATCTTGGCGGGGCGTCCTCTGGTGCGCCCGACCCGAGTCGAGACGAGACCTGATATTGATGGCCAGATTAACGATGAGATGTGGCGGTCGGTGGCATCGATTACTGATTTTATCCAGGAATCTCCACTTGATGGCGCACCCGCGACGGAACGGACGGAAGTGCGGGTGGCCTATGACAACGAGAATCTCTACCTGGCGTTTCATGTTCACTATATGGACCGTGGGGTGATGCGCGCCAACCGTGTCGACCGAGACCAGGCGAACGAAGACGATTTAATCACGGTGTACATCGATACCTTTCTCGACCAGCAACAGGCCTTTGTGTTTGATGTCAATGGCTACGGTGTCCAGGGCGACGGCATCATTAATACGAGTGGTGGTGGTCGCGGCGGCGGCCGAGGCAGGCGCGGTGGTGGTGGCGGCGCAACGGGCTCAGCTATTCCGGTACCGGATCGTTCGTGGGACGCTCTTTTCGAAACTGGCGCTAGGATTGTCGAGGATGGCTACACTGCTGAAATCGCCATCCCGTTTAAGAGTCTCCGTTATCCGCAACTCGACGCGGATACCCCACATCAGTGGGGCTTGCAGATAGCTCGAGCGATACGGGGCAAGGACCAAGAGGCAGACGTCTGGTCGCCAATGTCACGGGACGAAAGTGGCTTCATGACCCAGATGGGCGTGTTGCAGGGGATGACCGGCTTGTCTACCAGCCGGAATCTCGAGTTCTTACCGACATTTACCGGAATTCAATTCGGGTCTCTCAACAGAGCCTCAGGGGCATTTCCTGAGGATTTCAACGGTGAAGGTGGTTTAGACGTGAAATATGGCATTACGTCGAATCTCACTGTGAACTTTACGTTTAATCCAGATTTTTCGCAGATTGAATCAGATCGAGCCCAGATCGATGTCAATCAACGGTTTCCACTCTTCTACCCGGAGCTTCGCCCGTTCTTTTTGGAAGGGCAGGACATTTTCCGGTTGTCGTCGCCGGTGCAGTGGGTGAATACCCGGACGATTGTTGATCCGCGGTTTGGAGCCAAGCTGACGGGGAAGGTGGGGAACTTGGCGATTGGCTTACTAGCGGCCGACGATGAAGCGCCCGGTAACGTCGCGGACCACTCGGATCCGAAATTTGGACAAACGGCAAAGGTGCTGATTTCCCGTGTTCGGTACGACCTCTACGCACAATCCTATATGGGTGGACTCGTCACGGAACGGCGGTTCATGGATGGCTACAGTCGCGCGTCTGGAATCGATGGTCAGTTCAGAATTGGTCAGTCGGCTCGTTTTAACTATATGGCGTTCCAGACCCAAAATCGTGATTTGGACGGACGAGAAACGTCAGGACCAAGTTGGGGTCTGTTCTTGCAGCGGAATGGACGTAATTTAAGTATCAACAGTTTTGCTGGAAGTAATCATCCAGACGCTGTGACCGATGTCGGTTTCCTCAGACGGAACAACACCCAAGACTTTTGGAACACCGCGTCCTACCGGTGGTGGCCTGAGAGCTGGATTATCAACTGGGGTCCGCGGGTTCGCTACCAACGAGGATATAACTACGACTGGATTCTCGAGGATGAGTTGATTGACACGGGTTTAGATTTTTCGTTCGCCAGAAATATAACGGCGGGCGTCGGCTTCGAGCGGGCGCTTGAACGTTTCGGAGGCATTGATTTCTGGAAGTCTCGATACACGGCGAACGCCAATGTGGCGACGAGTCGCCGTATTTCGATCGGCAGTAATCTGAGTTGGGGTGACCAAGTATATTTTGCAGCGAACCCGTTCCTCGGCCAGGGCGTTGAGGCTGGGGTCAATATCTTTTTTAGACCGGTCGCGAGACTGCAGTCCCAGATCAACGTCGATTCGAGTCGGTTACGAGATGTTCGGGACGGGGGATTGGAAATTTTCGACATTAAACTCTTCCGTGCGTTAACAACCTACCAATTTACGGAACGGTTATTGTTACGTAACATTACCGAATTCAATACGTTCGCCGACACCGTAGGCGTGAATTTCCTAGCGACGTATCGTATCAATGCTGGCACGGTATTTTTTGTGGGATACGACGACCGGTACCAACAGTTTGACCAGTTTGAACAAATGGGTGACGAACTGTTACTTCGGCGAGATCTCCAGCGCACGAATCGGGCGATCTTCACAAAATTACAGTACCTTTTTAGGTTCTAGTTGCGCCCGGTTTGTTTGGGGATTTGAAGCCCATTACACTCCAGAGAGCTGACGTGACACATCTATTGGTTGGAAAGCTTATTCGACAGGTCGCCGTTCTTTGTCTGCTTATTGGCTGTTTACCAGGTGTCGCGCTGGGGCAGGCGGTTCCGGGCGCTGGCGACATGGGCGTTACTTTTGGTTCAAATGGGGTGCTCGTCCTACCGTTTGTAAATATTTCCGGCGAATCTCGTGACGATTGGATCGGCGTTGGTATTGCCGAGACTGTCTCGGCAGACCTGACCCGGCTCGGTATCGCTGTGGCTGTGGCAAGCGGGCCTGGCGCAGAACTTGGACGTCAGGATCAGTTCGGATTAACCCGAGACCAAGCTGCTGGATCTGTCGCACGTGAGGCGGGTGCCACGTGGTTTGTCAGCGGCGGGTTTCAACGCGTCGCGGAGGAACTTCGAATCATTGCACGGGTGGTGAGGGTAGATAGCGGGGAAGTGCAGCGGACTGTCACCTTGGACGGTCGCGCGGAGGAATTGTTTGCGTTGCAGGATGGTATCGCCAGAGAGATTTCGTCCGTATTTATGTTAAATCCTGATGGTAACGGTCGCCGCGCGACCGTCGACAATGCACCGCGGTCGGCACCGTCTCGAAGTGAAATTGAAACAACTGAGGGTCTCCGCGGCGGTGACGGTCAACAGGCAAGGCGACCGACTGATCGGGAATTGTCACCGCCTTCGACGCGGGGTCTCGGCGCGGACGGCGGTGGTGCTGTTCCTGGATTTCGTGGGGCTGGAACGTCAGTCGCGATGACGGCAACGGGGTCTGAGTTTGGTGTACTGACGGGACGCCCGCTGATACAACCGACTCGAACCGAGGTGCGGCCAACCATCGATGGCCGACTAGATGACGAAGTCTGGCAGACAGCTGCCACCATCACGGACTTTGTTCAGCAATCCCCGCTCGACGGTGCCGGTGCTACCGAGGCGACAGAAGTCCGTTTGGCCTATGACAGCCAGAACATTTATTTGGCGTTCCATGCACATTATGTGGAGCGGGGTCTCATGCGAGCCAACCGGGTTGACCGAGACCAGGCTGCTCAGGACGATCTGATTACTGTGTATTTCGATCCATTTTTTGATCAACAGCGGTCGTATGTGTTTGATGTCAATGGTTACGGTGTTCAGGGCGACGGCATTATTAATTCTCGTGGTGGCGGTCGAGACTCCGGAAGAGGTAGGCGCGGTGGCCCCCGCGGAGGCTCATCAGGGCCCAATGCGCTCCCGAATCCTGACCGTTCCTGGGATGCGCTCTTTGAGAGTGCGGCACAGATTGTCGCAGATGGCTTTACAGCGGAGATAGCGATTCCATTCAAAAGTCTGCGCTATCCCCAATTGGATGAGACCACCCCTCACCGATGGGGCTTTCAGGTGTCTCGGTCAATTCGAAGTAAAGACAACGAGGTGGATGTCTGGTCGCCCATGTCCCGCGATGAGTTCGGCTTTATGACCCAGATGGGTGTCCTCGATGGCATGACAGGCTTGTCGACTAGCCGCAATCTTGAGTTTCTGCCGACATTTACCGGCATTCACTTTGGCTCGCGTGATATGACGACGGGCGCATTTCCGGAAGAGGTGCAGGGTGAAGGTGGTCTCGATATGAAATATGGGATCACATCTAATCTGACGTTCGACTTCACCTTTAATCCGGACTTTTCCCAGATCGAATCGGATGTGGCACAGATTGATGTCAACCAGCGGTTTCCATTGTTCTTCCCCGAGTTGCGGCCCTTCTTTCTTGAAGGTCAGGAAATCTTTCAGTTCACGTCGCCACATCAATGGGTGAATACACGGACTATCGTCGACCCGAAGTTTGGCGCCAAACTGACTGGAAAAATTGGCGATCTCACGCTCGGACTGTTGGCGGCTGATGACGAAGGGCCCGGGAACCTCGACGACCGGACCGACCCGGCGTATGGACAGAGTGCACAGGTGTTTATCGGCCGCGTGCGCTATGACTTATACGCGCAGTCGCATCTGGGTGCGACTGTGACGGACAGAGAATTCATGGATGGCTACAGTCGGGCTGTGGGTGTTGACGGACAGTTTCGTCTCGGCCAGGCGGCTCGATTCAACCTAATGGCCTTCCAGACGATGAATCGTGACGTCGACGGACATGAGACCTCTGGTACAAGCTGGGGCACATTTTTTCAGCGAAACGGTCGCACATGGCGTGTGGCGAGTTTTATGGGGAGTGACGATCCAGACGCCGCCACGGACCTCGGATTTATTCGGCGGACGAACTCCATTCGAAGTTTTACAAATGCGTCGTACCGCTGGTGGCCAGAGGGATGGGTGATCAATTGGGGGCCGAGAATTCGGTATCAACGTCTCTACGATCACGAGTCAATTCTTGAGGATGAAACCATCGACACGGGGGTTGACTTTACCTTTGCACGGAGTATTTCGGCCGGGGCGGGTGTCCAGCGGCAACTTGAGCGCTTCGCCGGCATCAATTATTGGAAAACACGGTTCACATCGACCGCGAATGTGGCGACAAGTCGCAGGATTTCGCTTGGTGGTAACGTGAGTTGGGGAGACCAGATCTTCTTCGACAAGGTTGACCCGTTTCTTGGGCGTGGTACGGAAGTTGGTCTAGAAGTTTTCTTGCGACCGGTCGCTCGCCTGCAATCTCAGATCAATATTGATACCAGTCGTCTCATGGACCTCAGGACCGGTGACATTGAGGTGTTTGATATTAAATTGTTCCGTGCCTTCACAACGTATCAGTTCACGGAGCGGTTGCTGTTACGGAACATCACGGAATTTAATACGTTTCAGAACACGGTTGGGGTCAATCTCTTGGCCACATACAGACTGAATGCGGGGACGGTCTTCTTTCTTGGCTACGATGATCGGTATCGGCAGCAAGAATTATTTGAAGAGATGGGCGATGAACTGCTGCTTCGGAGAGACCTCCAACGAACCAATCGAGCAATCTTCACGAAGCTGCAGTATCTTTTCAGACTCTAGCTCGCCTGTGAAAACCGGTTGGACCCGACAACGAAATAGTGGACACTATGGCGTAGTTGCTCCCTTAAAACCGAGGAGGTAGTGATGGGGATTAGCCGGCGACGATTCATCGTAGGTGTGGGCGG
>CAYFER010000075.1:0-5667 GCA_964342185.1 uncultured Vicinamibacteraceae bacterium
GTAATGGATCGATGCTAAGAGAAATACCGTTTCCCCCTAAATCCTCTCCCGAATACGGATGAAACAACCGCCGAATTGTCTCGTCGTCGTTGGCGAGCGAAATCTCAACGGCATGATTCGATGTCTCGCCTATGCGCACATTAGTCACCTCGTAGTCCGGGTAGACCCGCGCGGCGACCTCGGTCAGGAGTTCTGGTGTCAGAGATTCACCAGCCTCCGCAACGATGACTGGCTCCGGAGAAAATGCCTGAAACAACTCGTTTCGGTATACCAACACACTCCCCGTCACACAAATCATGAGGAGATACAGACTGATACCAATTCCTGTCCACAAATGAATCTGAAAGATCGCCCGTCGCACCCATAGGGTTTGGGGTGCTCGTAACCATCGGTCCCATCCAACCATGTCAGGCTCCCGCTTAACAGTTATTGTCCTTCACAAAGAACGTAATACGACGCCCCGACGCTGTACTCAATCGCTGGCGATCTGTGCTTTGGCTCTAGTATTTGAGTTTGATCTCCGCACGGCATTACGAACACTTCAAAATGACTGCGGCAACAGACCACCGACAAGACGATTCATCATCGCCCTCGGGAGTGATCACGAAAGAATGACGTGATCGCCTCAACAGTGCCTCGAGGATAGGTGTGAGCACCACGGTGAATCCACGTTACAACCGGCGCAAGGGTGTCGGATCCATACACCGTGCACCCTTCCCCGCATTGCGCCGCCTCATCAGCGACGCCGTTTACTTCAATCGCGGTTTCGATTGCGTCTTGCTGATCCGCAAAACTTACCACTCGGTCTTGTTCCCCAGCCACATGCAATAGCGGTGATGGCTGCTCCGGTCGAACCGACGGGCGAAGACGCGCAGCGACGGGCGCATAGGCGGCAAAGACCTCCGCCCGCTCCGCCCAAAGCAAATAGGTGAACATTCCTCCATTCGAAAATCCTGTTGCGTATATGCGATCATCATCGACGTTATATTGTTCACGCAGCGACGCTAGCGCCACGTCGACGAGCTTCAGGTCTCGATTGCCTGCATCGCTCTCCACCTGCCACCCGAGACGGCCACGCCGTCTTTCCAAGCCCTGAAAATACACAACAATCGCTTCCGGCCAGGCCACGTGCATATTCGTGTGCTGAAAGTTATGCATATTGTCGCCGAACCCATGGAACGACAAGACCAGCGGGACCTCTTCAGCTCCCGATGACACAGTTGGCAAATACACAATCGCTTCCCGCGTCTGGCCGTCCACCTGCCATCGTATTACCTCCTCCGCCAACACGCCGTTGGCATTCAACACCAGCAACAAACCGGTCACGACGAGTTGAATTAGAAAGGTTTTCATCATTTCTCCTTTATCGCACACGACGTAGGCGCTCATCAGACTCTACTCACCCAGCACTGTCAAGCTTTGCTGACCTAGCTAAAACACTCTGATCTATCAGTCGCTCCCGGAGACCAACGATACCCATTGACATCTCGCTCTTGAATCCAGTCCGCATTGGTTATTCGATACAGCTTGCCAGCAGATTCACGTAGAATACCGGTCGGTACGTAACTGGCCCGCCAACGAAAACAACCCTGCCGGTGAGGAGGCGCACATGTGTGATGAACGAACCGTGACCGAGAATGCCGATTATTTGCGTGGGAAGAAATTAACACGTAGGCAGTTCGGAGCTGTTTCAGCTGGAGCGGGATTATCGATACTCTTGCCTCGCGCCGCGAACGCTCAGGCGGTATCCGAAATAGAACTGGACGTCACGACTCCAGATGGCGTGGCAGATAGTTACTTCGTGCACCCCTCAAGTGGGACTCATCCGGGTGTCTTAATTTGGCCAGATGCCTTTGGTTTACGACCCGCCAAGAAACAAATGGCTAAACGGCTTGCAGAATCTGGCTACTCGGTCTTAGTCGTCAATCCTTACTACCGGTCCCAACGATCACCGATCGTGAACACCACTAATTTCGCGGAAGTCCGCGACATAGTTTTACCACTGATGCAATCGCTAACCCCTGACATTCAGGCGAGGGACGCCCAAGCATTTATCAGTTTTCTAGACAATCAACCATCCGTAGACAGCAACCGTAAGATGGGAACGATGGGCTACTGCATGGGTGGCCCAATTACGATGCGTACCGCCGCGGCACTTCCCGATCGTGTTGGTGCGGCCGCGTCGTTTCACGGCGGTGGCCTCGTCACCGATCAACCCGATAGTCCACATCTCCTGGTGCCACAAATGAAGGCACACTACCTCTTCGCGATCGCCGCGAACGATGATGAGGGCCAGCCTGAAGCCAAAGACGTGCTGCGCGACGCCTTTGCGGAGGCAGGGCTGCCAGCGGAGATTGAAGTGTACTCAGGCGCGATGCACGGATGGTGCCCGCCCGATTCGACCGTCTATCATGAAGCGCAAGCAGAGAAGGCCTGGAGCCGCTTGCTAGTGTTGTTCGAAACCGCCCTCGCGTAGCAACGGTCTGCGCCATATTCGAGCAAAGAAGGGTCAGAACCGCCGTTGAGGCGCCGGTTAGCGACCGACCGACGCACGTTCGGTTACACTCTCGGCGTCTTTCGTCGCAGACCAGCGACTCTGTTGTCGTTTTTGCAATGTCTAGTTAGGTGCGATCGACCGCAATAGAACAATCAATTGAGTCAATGGCCAACAACATTCTACCGGGCAAGTAATCAAGCAACTAGTTCTTGCCACCATGGGTTTTAAACAAGACTATGAAATATCGTTATCTTCTGTTTGGACTAATCAGTGCGGCAGTCACCGTCGCGGCGTGCGGAGGAAGCGGCGGTGGAGCCTCCTCGCCAACTGCCCCAAGCATGGTTCCCTCTGTTCCATCGGTTCTGCAACTATGGAGTAAAGAAGGCATTCGACTCGACAATGGAATAGCAGGTTATTCAGGCATCCTGGCGGACACGTCAACGATTCAACTAACCGACGGACGGTGGCGTATGTATGTCTTTACAGGAGGACAAGTTCGTAGCGCGATTTCATCAGATGGACTCAGTTTCAGTATGGAAGCTGGCAGTCGCTTGCCAGAAGGGTATGGACAACCTCGTATCATCAGACTTGATAACGGACATCTACGCATTTTCACCAATGGCATGGGTGGGATAATCAGTGCTGTCAGTCAGGACGACGGAATGACATTCACCAGCGAAGATGGAATCCGCGTTAATGCTTCGAGTTTTGGATTAACCGAATTAACGGGACCAAGCAATATCGTTCGAGCAAGTGACGGGCGCTGGCGAATGTACTTCAGTGATTTACCGAGAGCCGGCCAAACATTAGTGACCCATAGTATCCACAGCGCATCCTCAAGTGACCTGCTTAATTGGTATCCTGATTTCGGCACACGTATTGGACCAGGCGCCGAACTCACCGGAAGTGGCGAACACCCCGCAGCTATCGCAAACGCCGATGGCTCAATTTCGATTTTCTATTTCAGGAACAACACGTACGAGTTGATGACTGCAACATCGAGTGACGGTCTCACTTTTGCCACCGAGTCCGACACGGGACTTTCCAGTCAAGGCGATATGGCTAACGACCCAGACCTTGTCAGGCTCTCCGGAGGCACCGTGCGTATGTATTACAACCAAGGCGATGCAACTGGAGGACGCGTATACAGCGCACTGCACTCAGGAAGCCCCCCTTGGTAGACACATCTTGAATCTCCTATCGACGCCACCAGCCCTTTAAACGCTGAACCGCACCAGGTCCTGCTAACGCAGCACCTCCCCAAAACATGAGTTCGGCAACAACAACCACGACCGTCGTTGCGGTGGCTTTAGCAGCAATAGATATCTCCAAGAACGGCAATACCGGAAGCACGAGCCACAATGGCAACGATGCGACGATAATCAGTAGTCCTATTCGTGTCATATACCCGAACACCGTAGCGTCAGCATTCCAAGTCCATAGAATGGTGTAGCAGACTCACTAGTGAAAGGCTGCCGTATCGACCGTGCTGAGACGGTCCCAGAACACCAACGTCTGAACCTCTTGCCCTTCTACAATTGACATCGGTGGTTCAAGGACAAGCTGGCCGGCTCGAAACTCAAAGGAATGGGACACGTCATCGCCGATTCTGTTCGGAATGAGGTCGCCGTCTCTCCGGTGCACCACGATACCTTCCGCAGAGTTCACCCTGTACGGACCGAAGTAACTGACGTAGCTTCGCATTGCGGCGGCAGCCTCTTGCGCGGTAGGTCGAACCCCGTCGTAGACCTCACGGTCAGGTCGCATGAGTTGAACCGCCATATATCCGGACGGCATATAAACGAGATAGCCCTGTTCGTATTGCGGTATCGGAATTACGTGACCGTCTGACGTCCGTCTTTCAATCCTGTCGATTTGCCAAAATCCAAGAAACCGCGCGTCTATATCGGCAGCAGTCGACCGTTCGAGCTTCTCCCACACATTCCGCACCTGAATACCGGTCGTGCCATATCCACAGCCACGATTCGACAAAAAAGAATCGGGACATTGAAGACTTGGCGTGAGGACCAGCTGATTCGCCAAGAACTCATAGAATGGTTGCGTCTCTCCACCAGCACCGCGAGGATTCAAACTTCCCTTTACCTGATGCCTAACGTAGCCTGCCATCTCGTTCACAGAATACGGTCCAAAATATGCGGTGTAATTCTCCACACTGATAAGAGCTTCTCCAGGCGTGGGGACATTACCGGCAAACAGAGCGCGATCCTCCTGTTGCACGGCGACCGCCATTCGCTCGCCGTCGTACATCAGATAACCAAGCCGCGTTCCATGCCCTATCGTCGGATGAACGAAGTCGGCCAGTGGCGTCCCAGTCTGGTCGTAGCGGTCTATCCGAACGAGCCTCCAGGTCCCGATGAAAGGAACACCGGACTCCCTCGGCTCGGCGATCGAGTCACTGGCCACCACCTGCAACTCTGACTCCTGACTACCGCAGGCAGTAGCAACGATGGTCGCTATGACCAATCCGACGACTATCACTCGCTGCATGAACAACCCCGCCTAAAAGACATGATTCATTTATTACCGCAGACCGACCTGCCAGATCCAGTTGACCGTCGCGTGGCTCATGACTGACGCGAACAGACCTCCATGTCTAAACGACAACCCGTAAGCCAGACCGGCGACGCTCGCGAGCGCACAGTACACGACTTTCTCCGCAAGATCTGGTCTATTGTTCCAATGCATCAGGCCGAACGCGACTGACGCAATCACCAGACCGAACCACTGGCGCCCCGTCCAGCGCTCACACCAGGTCTGGAGGAGACCGCGGAAGAATAGTTCTTCTGGAAGCGCAACGGTTAACGCGAGAGTGGCAAACAGGCCCGCACCTTGGAGGAAGGAAGGAAGGGCTGGATTCCACTGCAGAAACCCCGTGAAGAGTCCCGGAGGAATTAAGAGCGCAGCTAGGGCCAGAACCGCGCCCAATGAAATCAAAACGTCACGAGTCCGCGGCACGCGAATTCCGAGTGTCGGCGAGCGACGACAGAGTCTCCATCCCAGAAGCGCGACAGCGGTAACATACACCGCCCAAACCTGGTAGCCGTACTGGCCACCTGGACCGGCGTAGACCTCGTTCCACCACCTCAGGTCAAACGGGATCCACAAGAGCAGCCACGCGAGCACATCCGTCGGCCCAGGTTCGGCTCGCC
>CAYFER010000076.1:0-3768 GCA_964342185.1 uncultured Vicinamibacteraceae bacterium
GAGTTTCGCCGCTACAACAAAGACGCGAGCTGGGAGCCGATCGAGCTATGAGAATTATGAGCGCCTTCCTGTTGTTCGCCTTCTGGCTCCTTTTATCGGCTTCCTATGACATGGCGCACGTCGCAGCAGGGGCATTCTTTGCTGTCCTTGTGATGTGGCTGAACCCGCCGCGCGCCGCTGCGGCCCGCAAGGTGTCGTGGCTCGCAGCACTGGGTTACCTGCCGTGGCTTATTGGCAGAATTTTTAAGAGCGCACTACACGTGAGTCGGCTTATCCTCGACCCAGCTCTACCCATATCGCCGAGGCTCATCCGACACAAGACCGAGCTCAGGAGCGACGGCGAGTTGGTCGTCCTTGGAAACTCTATCACGTTGACTCCCGGGACCATTACCGTGGAGGTCGCGCCCGGTGAGCTGCTGGTACATGCCATTGACGAAGCGTCGAGCGCGGACCTTTCGGAGGGCGTATTCGACGCCAAGGTCAGCCGCATGTTCACGAACGGGGAAGATGCACGATGAACTCATTCTTCCTTTTTGTCCTAATCACCTTGACCGTGTTGATGGTCGTTTATTTGTATCGTGTGGTTCGCGGTCCAAGCGTCTTCGACCGTGTGCTTGGGTTAAACGGCATCTCGACGAAAGCGATTGTGCTAATCGTCGTGATTGGCACGGTGTATGAACGCGTCGAAATGTTTGTCGACATCTCCACCGGATACGCACTGTTAAACCTCGTGAGTGCGCTGGCCATAGCCAAATTTCTCGAAGCACGAGGGGCAACGGAGAAATGACTATTCTCGCAATTGTCCTCATCGTCTTTGGATTGTTTTTTCTCATCGTCGGCTCGATCGGAATGCTACGGCTGCCGACCGTATTTGCGCGCGCCCATGCACTGTCGCTGACCGATTCGCTGGGGGCGACTCTTGTCCTGGCTGGCCTCGCCGTCTATCAGGGATTCAATATGAATTCTCTTAAAATCATGGTCGTGCTGGTGCTTGTGTATTTACTGAATCCGGTCATTGCGCACGCCACTATTCGTGCCGCACACCGAGCGGGCCTCCAGTCTTCGGATGGTGATTTGGAATGACCTTTGAGCTTCCTCTTCTTATCTTTCTGGTCATGACCGCAGCCGGTGCGATCCTCGTACGAGATCTCATCTCGTCTGTACTCATCCTCGGCACGTACAGCTTTACGTTGGCGCTTGTCTGGGCATTACTCGGGGCGGTGGACGTGGCGTTCGTCGAAGCGGTAGTCGGCGCAGGGCTCGCGACGGTGTTCTTCCTACTAACACTATTTACGACATCGGAAAAAGACACTAAGATTCGCCGGCCGCCTATGCCTTGGATAGCGCTCGTCGCCCTGCCGGCAGTCGGACTGTTGCTGCTCTACGGAGCGGCGGACCTGCCAGCGTTTGGCGATCCGGGATCTCCGGCGAGTACGCACATTTCACCCGTCTTCCTCGAGAACAGTGTCCTGCAAACGGGAACCCCAAACGTGGTGACTGCCATTCTGATGGACTACCGCTCGTTGGACACGCTCATTGAGACCATTGTCATTTTCACGGCGGGTATTGCTTGCGCCCTTATTCTCAGAAAGGGCGACTTATGATTCAGGCACATGACAGCCTCATCGTGCACACGCTCGGGCGGATCGTGATACCGATTACACAGCTGTTCGGATTTTATGTGCTCGTGTTCGGTCATTACGGCCCGGGCGGTGGCTTTGTGGGCGGGGTGATTCTGGCGGCCAGCATGATTCTGGCTATTCTGGTTTTCGGGCGCCACTCGCCGCATAGCTGGCTCGGAGCGAAAGTCTTAAACGGCGACGGGCTCGGTCTTCTAATCATTGCCGGCCTTGGCGGACTCTGTCTGATCGGCGGCGGTGAGTTCTTGAACTATTCGCATCTTCAAATCCCGGGCCTGGACGATGTGTCACGACATTACCTAGGCATTATGATGATACAAATCGGGGTCGCAGCGGACGTCGCCGTGACCGGCGTATCAATTGCTATCAGCCTGTCTGACGACGAAAATGACGAGGTCTCCCATGGCTGAGCTCTTTGGGAACATAGTACAGCGACCGAATTTTGTCGTCTTTGTGATTCTGTTCCTATGGGGCCTCTACATCATGGCGGCGCACCCGAACTACGTGAAGAAACTGATCGGTCTGTATATCGTTCAGACCAGCGTCCTCTTCTTTCTCGTCGCGTTCAGTGCGAAGTACAACGCCACGGTACCAATCGTGGCGGCTGGGATGGCGTTGAACGCAGCGGCATACGCGAATCCGCTCCCTCATGTGCTGACAGTCACGGCCATCGTAGTTCAGGTCGCGACGCTCGGCGTTTCGCTTGCGCTCGTGTTAGGAATCTACCGGAATTATGCAAGCCTCGATGAGGACGAAGTCCTAAATAAGGTCCAATGAGTTCTCAACTGCCCGTTCTTCTTTTCCTCGTTCCGTTCGTCATGGCCGTGGCGATGCCTATTGTCTGCGCAACGCGGCGGTCGTGGTGCAGTCCTCTAACGATAGGCGCGGTATCGGTCATGGTGATTCTTGCCATCATGAACCTGCGAGTCGTTTTGAGCGAAGGTTCTATCGAATACGCCTTTGGCGGATGGGCCGCGCCGTTGGGTATTGCGTGGCTGGACGATCCGATCGCGGCGATCATGGCGTTGACTATGTGCGCAGTCGCGCTGCTATCGCTCGTTTCCGGGCACGCTGTGTTGACGCAGAAGCTCGAGAAGAGTGTGCCGTACTACACGTTGATTCTTCTGTTCGTAGCGTCTCTCGTGGGCATCATTTTTGCGGCCGATCTCTTTAACATATTCGTGTTTCTCGAGGTGGCCGCACTAACGGGATACGCGCTCGTTGGCGCCGGCGGTGGTAAGGCGCCTGTCTATGCATTTCGCTACCTGCTTTTGGGATCATTCGGAGCAACACTCTATCTGCTTGGGGTGAGCTACCTCTACGTCGCAACCGGTACGCTCAACATAGCGGATCTCGGATCCCGCCTCCCTGAGCTCATCACCTCGACGGCAGTTGTGGTCGGGCTGATATTCCTCTTTCTCGGTTTGGCCATAAAAATGGCTCTCATCCCTCTCCACGGATGGCTACCGGGTGCGTATACCAACGCGCCGTCAGCGGTCGCCCCATTGCTCGCATCAACCGCCACGAAAGTCGCGCTGCTTGCCTGGATGCGCATCGAGTATGTGCTGATTGCTCCGGGTACCGTGGTAAACCACATCCCGGTGTTGGTGTTACTCGAGGACATCGGCATCCTGGCGGCCCTCATCGGCGGAGGACTTGCGCTGGCGCAAACCAATCTTAAGCGCATGTTCGCGTACGGGGGTATAAGTCACATTGGTTTGATACTCGTCGGCGTAAGCCTCGGAAACCCCACGGCTCTAGCCGGGGCACTGTTCTATTTGATCAACGATGCGGTCATGCAGGCGACACTTTTCATGATTGCTGGAGCAGCGCTCCACTACCATGGTGTGCGGACACTTGATGACCTCAAAGACGTGACCAATCGCTCACCCTGGTTAACCGGCGCCCTGGTGGTCGCCGCCATCTCGATGGTTGGCCTGCCTCCCACCGGCGGTTTTTTCGGCAAGTGGAACATCGTTCTGGGCGCGCTCGAGGCCCAGCATTATCTTGCGGTGTTCGCTGTGCTTGCGTCAACGCTCCTCACGCTTGGGTATTTCCTCAGGCTGTTCTCCTGTTGGTTTTATCAGCCGGTTACCCTTCAAACCGAGCAACTCGAGGTCGCCGTCAC
>CAYFER010000076.1:3868-5373 GCA_964342185.1 uncultured Vicinamibacteraceae bacterium
GTTGGTTTTATCAGCCGGTTACCCTTCAAACCGAGCAACTCGAGGTCGCCGTCACAGTGCGTGGCAGCCTCGGCATCGCATCAATCGCGTTGATCGTGCTTGGGCTCATGAGTGATTCGATTGTCCGAGTCTTTCTTGAGTCTTTGTCCCGTAGCGGGATCTGAGGAAACCATGTCCATTTATACGCTGATCCCGCTACTACCGCTCGGTGCCGCATTCACACTTGCGCTGTGCGGGCGCCGCCTGCAAGGTGTCGGGCATCGGATCGTTATCCCTGCTGTGACCAGCTCGTTCTTGTTGTCCATCGCGGCGTTCATGGAGGTACTGGCAAACGGTGTAATCGAGGTGTCGCTCTATCGCTTGTTGGACGTCGGCGGGCTCGTGGTCGATTTGGGATTCTTCATCGATCCGCTGACAGTGCTACTTCTGCTTCTGGTGACGGGGGTAAGTACGATTGTTCAAGTTTATGCGTCCCGCTACATGCTCGGCGACGCCCGCCACAGCCGTTTCTTTGCGCTAACCGCACTCTTTACCGCCGCGATGACGATGCTGGTCATGAGTAGCAATCTGCTCCTGACGTTCATCTTCTGGGAGGTCATGGGGATTTGCTCCTACCTTCTCATTTCGCACTATGCCGAGCGGCGCTCGGCTTATCGTGCAGCCACCAAGGTTTTCCTCGTAAACTCGATCGCGGATGTCGGGCTCTTGCTGGGGGTTATTCTCACATTCCACGCCTTCGGGACGCTCGATATTCAGGAAATCCTCGCGCAGGCGCGTACGGGCGCCGATATCCCCACGCACGTCGTCACAATGTTAACGCTCTGCCTCTTTGCGGGTGCGGTCGGAAAATCTGCGCAGATGCCCGCGCATGTTTGGCTGCCACTCGCGATGGAGGCACCAACCCCTGTCTCAGCTCTGATACATGCTGCAACTATGGTGAACGCCGGCCCGTTTCTACTGGTGCGACTGAGTCCCGTCATCGTATTGTCCGAGACGGCGATGGCGGTCATTGCCACCGTGGGCGGCGTCACCGCGCTCTTTGCTGGCATCGTGTCGCTCACGCAGACGGATATTAAACGAACGCTCGCTTACTCTACGATTAGCCAGCTCGGATTCATGACGCTGCTCTGCGGCGTGGGCGCCTTCGTGGCAGCGATCTTCCACTTGCTCGCTCACGGTTGTTACAAAGCGTTTTTCTTCCTGTCTACTGGGAACGTTCTCGCTGCAACCCATCGTCACGTTGAATCATCCGATGAGGAACCATTGAGATCGCCTGGAGGGCTTTTCGCCGGAGCACTGGCCATGTCGGTGGTACCGCCACTGATAATTTTCTCGGGGCCCTATCAACACCTGTGGATCTCGCAGAGTTTCTCGGCAGCCAACATCGCACTTTGGATCGTTGGCCTTGCTACTGTTTTTTTTACCGCGATGATTATTTCTAAAAGCGTGACATCTGTCTTCCGTCAGGGGCCGACGGGCGCCAGCGATAGCGAGCCCCGCATTAC
>CAYFER010000077.1:0-5355 GCA_964342185.1 uncultured Vicinamibacteraceae bacterium
AGTGACTCGTGATGAGGATGGCGTGGAGAGATCGGGTGGTGCCTTGGGGAGTATGTTTCGCCATAACGACCGCAATCTCAGTTTGACCGCCTATCAATGGCACATTGGTCCTGATTTTCGGAACCAATCTGGCTTTGTCCGACGAACTGATGAACGACGAGGGGCGCTCAACATTGCTTATCGTTGGTGGCCAGAAAACTGGATCGTTAATTGGGGACCTCGAGTGAATTACGAGCGAAACTACGATTTTTCTGGCACATTGCAAGACGAGGTGGCTGGGGGAGGGTTCGATTTTACGTTCGCTCGAAGTATCAGCGCTGGCTTGGGGACTGAGCGGAACATGGAGCGTTTCGGCGGCATTGATTTCTGGAAATCGATTCACGCGACGTCGTTTGCCATAAATTCAAGTCGTCGAATTTCTCTGGAAGGAAACTTTGAATGGGGTGATGGGATTTTCTTTTCGAAGACGCCTTTTCTTGGTCAGTCAAGTGGCGGGCGGATTCTTTCAAGTATTCGACCTTTCTCGAGATTACAGGCGGACGTGAGCGTTGATTTCAGTCAGCTCCGGGACCCACGAACTGATGCCGAGGTCTTCGACGTTAAGATTTTTCGAACCTTTACCACGTATCAATTTACTGAGCGGTTTCTCCTCCGCAACATCATGGAGTACAACTCGTTCGACAAGAAACTTGATGCAAACATTTTGTTTACCTATCGACTGAACTCGGGAACGGTTCTGTTTGTGGGCTACGACGATCACTATCAGCAGGGTGACTTCATTGACTTTGGCGAGACCTTGGCTGAGCGTTTTCTTGTGACCAATCGTTTACAGCGAACCAATCGCGCCTTTTTCACAAAATTTTCATACCTGTTCCGATATTAGTGATCGGCCGGCGAGTAAGACTCTGAAACACACCGATAGTTGCATCAGGTCGGTTTTACATGTGTGGGAGTGCGTGATTTCAGGATGAGTGGCGCGATTCGAGGTTAGCCTGAGGACCGCATGAGTGCGAGCTTGGAACGAATGTCGTCCGGTGAAAGTCCGAGGATGTCTGACGCTGAGACTATAGTGTCGAAGTCGGTCGGGTAGAGGCTTTGACGTTCTGAGTCAGCCAATCCTGCTACATTCCGCCTTGAAATCAAACGCCGAATTGTTTCTAACTTTGAGCTTGGTGAGTCATGTTGTAGAACTCGGTCTGCTCGCTCGACAATCTCTCTGAGAATCGGGTCGCTGGCACCCAGAAATCCGAACCACGCCCATTGACCGTCGAGTTCGTTTGGAGGATCACACAACCGCTGGATGGTTTCGCAATAGCTCGCGGCTGCAAAATACACTTGGGAAAATGCTTTGACGGAATCGAAGTCATGGCGGTTTTTGTAGGCTCCTTCAAGTAGTTGCTGCAGATGATTAGCCTCGCAGTTCAGGATGTCACCGTACCGTTCAAAGCCGTCTGTGACATGGTTGGGTTGCTCATGGTTGTCAAGCACTAGGCCGAGTCGTTCTACGCCAATAAGGCTCCACGCAATTCCGGTGGAGAACAATGGACTCAAAAACATGTAGGTGTGCGGGAGAACCACCCAGCGCCGGCCATTTGGTTGAACAAGTTTTCGTTGAAGAGTGCGAATCATTTGGATTGGTCGAACGGATTTTGCGTCTTTGAACTGTCGATCTAACGTCGGGTACCGCCGGAGAAGATTCTGGAACACCTTGGGTGGACTTCCACTCAAATCTTCAGGGAAGGCGTCTACGCCACTGCTCTTGGCAGTTGGGTGTTCGATTACGAATCCCGCGCTGACAACATCGTCGTCAAAACGGAGTTCGTACATCCAGCCTTCATCGAGAAGGTGGTGAACCGCTGCCCGTTCATCCGGGAACGGACCTTGGAGCAGCGGTGTACCGGACGGAAGTGTTGAATCGAGTGTTTGGACTCTTTCGAAGTGTCCGTAGATGAGACTCGTTCGTAGATTGATATCGAAGATGTTTGATTTCACACCCAAGTGTGTGGCGATGACCGCGCTGGGCCCAGAAGCATCGATGACCACATCTGCGTCAAGTGTGAGCGTGCGATTCGATCGTTGAATTGTTAGGCAAAACCCGTTGAGTTCCTCCTTTATCGCGCTCAGCGTGGTTTCGGCGAGATAAGTAACGCCTTCTGCTTTTGCGCGACAAACGAGAAATTCGTCTACGTCTTGCCGAAACCAATGGGTATCCGCGATGAAGTCATCCGGGCTCGCTGCGACGAGTAGTCGATTTGAGTTCTTGCTGTCGCTCTCGAACGAGGTGCCTTGCTTATGTTTATAGAAAGTGAAGCCCCTTTTTAACCCGCAGCGCAGGTCCGAGAGATGTTTTTGCCATCGTCCATAGGCGGCCAGGTGACGTAGGTCATCTAGTCCATAGCGATCTGCCAGCCGTTCCAAGACGAGCGCCGCTAGCGGTGTAGATGATTCGCCGAGCGCAAATCTAGGATGTTTTCCACGGTCGAGAAGGCTGACGCGATGTCCTATGGCATTTACTACCCTGGCAGCAATTGCGCCCGCAAATCCGGCGCCGACGATTACGACATGCATGCCGGACAATGAGTACGGGTGACTTGATGGCCGGTGAGATTCATCGTGCGCAGACGGTCGATTCGTGACGGCCCGCAAGTTGAACACGTTGCCAACTCTTTAATGTCCCAGAGGTCAACGGATACTACTGCGTCTGCAGTGACTAGGCACTGGTCGAATACTTCTTCGATGATACTGAGGCAGGGCTTGTAGACTTCTGTGGACTCCTGAAGATTAGTGGCATGCATATATCTTGTTCGAGTCGGAATGAGGGAGACATGTGTTGCCCCGAGCTCAGTCGCGTAGGTAACGGAGCGCTTGACCGATGCCACGACCCCATTGAGACTTACATACGGCGGTGGCACTAGAAGAAAGATCCGTATGTCGATGTTGGCAGCGCGCAGCTCGGTGGCACGATCTTCAACCAACGCGAGGGTCATCTGTTTGTTAAGTTGAGACAGGATATCAGGATCAGCTGTTTCGAGACCGATCGCAACTTCCAGTGATCCATGCAAGCGGCTGGCAAATTCAAAGCAGCGTTTGTTGATAAACCGTGGATGGGATTCAACAGTGACCTTCGTAAAAGATTTGACTAGGTCAGCGATTTTCGGGTCATCCTCAGGCGGCACTGCAACGGGGTCAAAGAAATTACTGGCGTTGTATAACTTGATTCTCGTTGGCAACGGTTTTTCCAGTTTTTTGAGTCCGTTCGCCAGTTGGTGCGGGATTGCGCTTGGAGGCGTTGGTCCGTCAAGTGTCTGCCGCCATAGGTCACAAAAAATGCATTTGAACGGACATTCTGTGCCGGTCAGGAAGATAGTGAGACTAGGAATCCGTTGTCCATCCAGTCCGCGCTCTTCTTCTTGCAGCCGACCGTTAGCTTGCCACGGATCGACAGATAATTTATGTGCTCGATCCCGATCGCTATTAGGTGCCGGCTTAGTTGGATGCGTACTGGTCAAGGAAGTATTTTCGGTAGCTATCGCCTTGGGCGTCGAAGACTTGAGCGAACGTTTGCGGTGCCATGGCGCCTTCCTGAAAACGCCGCTTGGTGAAGGCGGGAAGTGTTCGACCCAAGACTAGTTGAATGCCCCGAGTGAGCACCTCTCCTTTAAGTTCATACAGCCTTTGGTTTGAGCCCTTGGTTAACACATCGAACGGAATCCCTTCGGCCACTGCAACCACCCGCGGAGATGTGAATGGGCTCACGACTTCAAATCCGTACTGTCGGGCTGGTGCGTAACCACGAACGCATCCGCGACTAAGTCCTCCCGAATATGTGTGAGAGTGTTTGATCGCGTCAACACCCCAGCCTTCCTGATACAGCATCCGGTTCGATACGACACTACGTATAGTTAGCTCAGTATTCTGTTCAATTTCGTAGTCTTTAAGATTTTCGTCCCCACCGTCTCCATCGATGAGCCATTTCCAGTCCGGATACCGTGCATCAATACCCTGCAATAAAGCCAAATTAGCTGCGGCACATTCCACATCGAGTGGTTTGTAGTCTTCGATGACTCGACAGGCTTCGAGAGGGTCGATCTTGTCAGCGGAAGTCACAATCTCCTCGGCCAGAAATTCTAGGCCGGTTTGTTTGAGAAAACTGCGGGCCTGCTGCATGTCATCGCCACCAGTTCCGATTGATAAGGTGAACGCCTTGAGTCGAGCCGGGCTTTGGCCAAGTTGACGTAGGGCGTCATACAGGCAGAGTAATACTGCGCCGCTATCGAGACCACCCGAGAAGAGTACTCCTAGTGGCTGGGTGTCTGGAACCTTCGTCAGCCACTCTCGGAGTTCATCAAGTAGTGCCTCAATGTATCGCTGGCCGATGATGTCCAGGTCTGGTGGCAGCGTCGCTAGGGGCGGGGCGAAGAATCGTTTGTAGGTCGGGTTGGGGTCGGGACAGCCAATCAGCTGCAATTCTGTGACGTGATGCGCCGGGACCATTCGTGTGTAGGTCGGGTGAAACTGATGCCCATAGCCTTCTTCGACAAGAAAGCGGTGAATGACGTCGATGCGGTCAGCAACTACCAGCATCGGTCCCTCGGGTTCCTTCGCAAGAAAATATCGCAATGGTCGGTTTAAGCTGCGAGCCAGGCAGATTCGTTCACCGTCACGCGCCATGAGCGCAAAGGCCCCGTGAATATCTAAGACCAACTCGGCATTTCTAGAGAGAATTCGCTCGCGAGCTTCGTCGGCGGTCATGTTGAGAATCACTTGATCCGCATCTGGAATCAGGTTCACAACACGATGGATTGGGCGATCGGTCGGGTGTGTTGATGTCATGGTAGTTCGAATACCCAGACAGACGCATTGCGGTCCGGTGGGTTTTGAATTTCTGGAACGAGCATGTTGTAAGCTCGTGACTGATAGCCGCCGGCACCTACTACCATTGCTACATAATCCTTACCGTCAACAGAATAACTGATGGGAGAAGAACTTGGTACATCGTTTAAACGCGTTTGCCAAAGTTTGGTGCCCGTTTGAGCGTCGTATGCACTGAAGCTCCGGTCGAGTGCGCCGGCAAACACGAGACCACCTGCAGTGGCCAGTGTGCCGGAAGTAATCGGCGCTCGCTGACGCTCTATCCACACCGTTTCTTTAGTTTCCAGGTTGACAACCTCGAGACGGCCGTAGTTTCCGTCACTTTCTGGTCGCGGCCGTACTGTCCAGTTGACGCCAGTTGACAAATTCCCGCGTTCACCCTCTGGGACTGGTACGAGGTCCATGCACGCTTCCGTGATCGGGATGTACAGCATCTTAGTATCTGAGTCATATGATGTTGGCAACCAACCTCGCCCGCCGCCC
>CAYFER010000078.1:0-5292 GCA_964342185.1 uncultured Vicinamibacteraceae bacterium
GGACTTAAAATCCTGTGGGGTTAACGCCCCGTGCGGGTTCGATCCCCGCCCTCGGTACCATCCTTTTCCAGGAGGAAGAATGCGAGTTTCGCATCGTGTTGTCATTTCCATTCTTGCCTTTGTGCTGCTGCCGTCCGCGGTTGAGGCCCAACAAAGATGGCGCGATCTGGAACGATCTCTTGAAGGGCGCGAACTGATACTTCGCCCAACCACCGAGGGTCGTCGCAAGCTGTACCTCGACACTGGGGATCTTGAGGCATTTGTACTTATTCGTGGAGACCAACTGTTTCCCCTCAGAGCGAGCGAGCCGGTGGTTATTACCGATGCTGATCCGGAGGACGATCACATCGAATTAGAACTAAGAAGTGCCCGCCTTGGTACTGGCAGAGTGGACTTCTATGGGATTGCTCCCACCGTTGACGACTTCGAGAAGTGGCTCGATCAAATCTTTGAGGTAATCACGGCAGAGGCAGATTTCCACCGATATGTAGGGAATCGGGAAAGTCAAATGCTCCACATTCGAGGATCGAATCATCTCCCGATAGTGTCTGAACGAGAACCCTTCCATCAGGTTGATGTCGCCCTTGAAAGAGGGTATCACCGGTGCGGCGTCTGCTTCGTCCCAACGCCAGATGTGTCGGATTATGAGACTGAGCGCAGTCTCGCGATGTTCTCGCTGCAACAGGTCAGGTCGACTTACTACCCAGAGGTCAATGCTGACCGCCAGGAGCAGGTCGCGCGTATCGGAGCAGAGGTATTGGATCGGTGGCCGGTTCCGCTGAAAGGTTACCGATACCGGTTTCAGGTCGTTGATGCCGACGAGATCAACGCGTTTGCTGTGCCAACTGGTTACATCTTTGTAACACGTGGCCTTTTAGAATCGCTTGAAACAGACGCCGAGCTTTCGGCGATTCTCGCACACGAAATCGCGCACGTAGAAAACCGACACAGCTACCGCCTGTGGCGAAACGCTCAAAGAACCTCAATGTGGACTGGAATTGCTGCGGCTATTGCTGGCGCAACCGACACCGTTGCTGACGACATCACCACTGCTTTGTTGTCATTTGCCACGAATCTCTTCCTCGTTGGTCATGGCCGTGACCGTGAGCGCGAGGCGGACTTGTTCGCCAGTTTCTATCTCGATCGCCTCGACATCGGTGATGCGCCACTGGTGTCCTCGTTTCGGAAAATGCAGTTCGCTCGTGATGCATATGACCCATTAGGGAATGGCGGCGGATTGTTTGCTTCGCATCCCCACATTGAAGAACGACTGTCGAGAGCCAGTGCCACCGTGACGCGAGCTTTTCCAGAGGGCGAAGTGTTTTACGGTGTGAATGACAACGGTAACTTGGTCGCCACTCTTCGCTTCGATGTGCAGCGGCTCTTCGAGCAAGAATTGGATGTCGTCGCGACCCTCTCGACAACTGCCGAGCTTGGTGACGACGACAACGTGAACACACTGAACGTTCGAGTGGATGGGCAGCGCATACAGTTGAGGGAGAGGACGGCTGAGAGGATATTTCCGAGTGACGAAGTCTCAGCGGTATTTGGCAACGATAGCTCTGTTAGCCTTATCGATACCGCCATTGAGGGGGTAGATTTGAACCTTCGGAATGTTGATCGCTGGCAGCGTATGGTCCCGTGAAGGGATGTTTCTTCCGACTCCAACATGTCTCCATGGCTGGAGTCGATTCCAGTGGACTCACGATGACGGCTGTTGACCGTGGGGGAGAGCTAAGTCGAAGCGGCCAGACTCGTTAGAATCAGAAGTGACGCGCTATCAACGGATTAGAGAAATATCATAGACGGATTCTACTCCTGTCGCCTCCACCATTTAACTCTGTCTTGTCAGTCATTTTGGGACCCGGTTTGATGGATTCGGTAGCAATTCTGTGGATTTCCCGTTCAGCTACTGTGAGTCTGAATCTGAGTCTGAGTCACTGCTATCAGAGCCACTTGGGCATGCCGCGGTCATGGCAGCGCCTATCCCTAAACTCCCAGCGATCATGGCCTTAGCCAAGAACGATCGGCGGTCGACACGGCTGGTTGTGATATCTGCGTCGGTAAGTCCGTTATGAGAATCAGCACAATGTTTCTGTGCGCGTTCAGCATCATTAGTAAGTTTGGATTTCATTTTCATGATGACTAAATCATAAGTTATTTTCGGCTAGCACTGTCAAGCCCGACAAGAAATATTTTGCTAGTCTACGTAGTCATGCGTAACGGCGGCGCGTTCAACGAGTGGCGGGAAAAGATCGATTATGCTTGGCTTCTTCAGCCGCTGTCTACCGATCTGTTTGAGCGAAAATTCTATGAACGTAAGTTTTGTTTGGTCTCACGGGATCAACATGACTATTACCAAAAGTTATTGTCAATCAAGGATCTTGACGACGTAATTGGGTCACAGGCAACAAAATTTCCTGACGTTCGTCTCGTTCAGGGCGATCGTGATATTGATGCCAGTGCCTATAGCAATTCTTCGGGAACGGTCGATCCACTCCAGCTAGCCAAGCAGTTCGAGAACGGTGCGACACTCGTGTTTCAGGGGTTGCATCGCATGGTTCCTGCACTGTCTCACATTTGTGCTGCCGTCGGGCGGCATTTTGCCTCACGAGTTCAGGCGAACGCTTATTTAACGCCTTCTGAGTCTCAGGGGTTTCGTCCGCACTGGGACACGCACGATGTCTTTGTGCTCCAGGTGTCTGGCCGTAAACGTTGGTTCATCTATGACTCTCCCGTGAGTCTTCCTCTTCGGGGACAGAAGTGCGATCCTGACATAGATACACCTGGTGAATTACGTGAGGAGTTTGAACTCGACGCGGGCAGTTGGCTCTATCTTCCACGAGGTGTGATGCATTCAGCACATTCCACGGATGCTACGTCGCTGCACGTCACGCTCGGATTATTGGGGTTTACTTGGGCGGAGTTCTTAACTGAATGTGTAGCAGCATCAGCGTTTGACCGTGTTACGTTGAGAGAGCATCTCCCAATCGGATTTGCAGGGCCTAATTTTTCTCTCGAACAACGTCAAAGATTGATCCGGGAGAAATTGGCCGACCTTGCAAGTAATCTCGATTCACACCATGTATGGAAGCATTTTGCGACTGAGGTTGTATCCAATAATCGACCCGTGTTCGACGATCTATTGCAGAGTCGTTTATGTCCACCTTCGCTGGTTCTTGGGTCACTGGTTAGACGACGATCCGAGGTGTTGGCATGTTCTGCGCCTGACGAAAATCGCTATCTTTTACGTTTCTGTGATCAAGAAGTAAGTCTGCCTATCGAGGTCGCAGAAGCTGCAGACTTTATCTCAAGAAATAATGATGAGTTTGAGGTGCGAGCTCTCCCTGACTGCTTGGACTCAGAAGGTAAGTTGTTACTGGTCAGGCGACTTATCGTTGAGGGCTTACTTGAGCTTTGTTGATGTCAATGTATGACACTCAGTCCAGTTGACAGCTTAATTGACAGGTTTCGGCGGTACGGTAAGCTATGGCCCGTGCGCCTCCTGTCGTTCGCAGTCTTCGTTGCACTCCAGATCGTGTTCCTTCCCCTCGGTCTTGTGGGTGTTCTGCTCCTCGGTTACAAGCAATTGGTGATCAGTAAGCAACTTGGACTTTCCCAGACAGCCATCGACGTCATAAATGGACGCTGGACTATGCATGTGTTCGATATCCGTTCGGACCCAGCCACGGTCAGGCTAGCCGATGCCCTGCCGAACACCTCGACCCTCGGTTTGTGGCTGTGCCTCCTTCCACTGTGGGTGAAGTACAAGATCTGTGGGACATTGTTCGCGTATCCCAGAGTTCCGGCGGAAGGGGCTGAGGGCCTCGCGGACATCGTGATTGCACGGACGCTCTACTTCGACCGGATCATCCAGCGGGTCTCGGGTGAGGTCGAGCAGTTCGTCGTGTTAGGTGCGGGTTACGACACCCGTCCATACAATGAGTTGCGGAGAGCCGGACTCCGCTGCTTTGAGGTAGACCAGGCCACGATGCAGCGACACAAGGTTGTCAGTCTGCAGCAGGCTGGCATCGATGCGGCTCATGTGACTTTCGTGCAAGTGGATTTTCGGCAGGAGGGGGCGTTCGAGGAACTCCGCGCAAACGGATACGACGCGACGAAGAAGACACTCTTCCTTTGGGAAGGAGTCACGCTCTACCTCTCTGAGGTTGATGTTCGAAATACGCTTCGTGACATCAAGGCGCATGCTCCCCCTGGCAGTGTAGTCGTAGCTGATTTTTATGCTGAACGGTTCCACAAACTGGTGGGAGGACGAGCTGCAAAAGAGCTGTTGGAATACACGGGGGAGGGCACTCGCTTTTTTCTTCCGTTTGCGACGGACTTCGAGCAGTGCCTGACGCACTTTTTCGATAGTGAGGGCCTGACGGGCGGGGAGACGGAGTTCCTCGGCCGGACGAGCGACAAAGGACCGTTCATGGTGGTTGCCGAGGTTCGGATATAGAACGCCGAACTGGCGTAGAGGGTGAAGGTCGTTAACCGGTTTCTCTAGGCGTCAGAGTCGTCAATCGGACTCGTATGCATTGCATCCCATTCTTTGGCGTCGCGTTGGGCTCTGAGTTCTTCGGTGTTCAGTTCCTGTTCAACGTTTTTCCTCGCGTCCACAGCTGATTTCCGCCTCAGAGCATGCTCTCGTGATGCTGCAAGATTGAACCATTTGTACGCTTCCACGTAATTCTGTTCTACACCTCCGGGGTGTCTTCAAAAAACTTGGACACCCAGTCAACGCACCCGACGAAAACAGCGATTAACAGGGGCAGAGCAAAGAGCCACCCCCTCCAACCCTCTGGAACGAGGCTCGCCCCCCCTTGTCTGTAGTTAAGGTAGTTAACGAAGTAGCCAATTACAAACATCGGCACCCCAGCCCAAATTGCGCGTTTGCGCCAATAGCTAAAACCACTCATCATTTATTCCGAACAGGGAAGGCGTCTCGGAATGCTAGTCCGATCATGATCTGTCGTCGCATCGTAAAATCTTTAAACCTCTTACGTCCCGCCCCCTCTAGGAGCAGGGTGTGTGCCATCATCGGTATTGATTTCAAGAAAGTTGAAAAATATGCCAGCGTTTAGGGATACGTATAGCTTGCAGATAAGCCAAGTGGAATGCCCAATCCCCAATAGATAAGCAGAAAGATTGTCCATGTGCCAAGTAGACTCAATGAGTACGGAAGCATCAGTGAAGTTATCGTACCAATGCCGGTGTTTTTCACCCATCTCTGCGAGAATGCCACAACCAATGGGAAGTACGGCATGAGTGGGGTGACAATATTTGTAC
>CAYFER010000079.1:0-4688 GCA_964342185.1 uncultured Vicinamibacteraceae bacterium
TTACAAGCATTTCATGTTGAAGGAAATCTTTGACCAACCGTGGGCCGTTCAAGAAACAATCCTCGGTCGACTGTCGGAAGAGCAAGGCGCCGTCATTCTCGGCGAGCTCAACCTCTCTGTCGATGCCCTTCAGAACGTTGATCAAGTAGTGATTCTCGCCTGTGGCACCTCGTGGCATGCCGGCCTGGTTGGAAAATTTCTCATTGAACAACTCGCCCGGATCCGTGTCGACGTCGATTACGGCTCCGAATACCGATACCGCAATCCCATGGCCGGCGAGAATACGCTTGCCATCGTGATCACGCAATCTGGAGAAACCGCCGACACATTAGCAGCCCTCCGAGAAGCCAAACAACACGGTGCCCGAAGTATCGCTATATGCAATGTCGTCGGAAGCATGGCGACCCGTGAGGCCGACGGCACGGTCTATACCCACGCCGGCCCAGAAATTGGTGTAGCGTCGACAAAGGCATTCACTTCTCAGCTCGTGGCCTTAAGTTTGCTTGCGTTACACCTGGCCAAAGTCCGAAAAACTATTGCTGAAGATGAAGTTCATCACCTGATCGAAGGTTTGACACAGTTAACAGGATTGGTCCAACACAGCTTGGAATGCGACACGGCAGTTGCCGAGATAGCTAAGCAGTTTTATCGCCATACGAACTTCTTGTATCTAGGTCGAGGTATTAACTACCCAATCGCACTCGAGGGCGCTCTAAAGCTCAAAGAAATTTCATATATCCACGCCGAAGGCTATCCAGCGGGCGAAATGAAACACGGCCCTATTGCGCTCATCGATGAGAAGATGCCTGTTGTTGCCCTGGTACCCAGCGGTACGGTCTTCGACAAAATGATGGCGAATCTCCAAGAGGCCAAGACCCGCGGCGGTGCGGTGATCGTAGTAACAGATACCGACCCTGAAGCCTTTCGCGACGTCCTGGACAAGAATGATTTTGTCGTTCCAGTTCCACCAACGCACCCACTCTTAATGCCGATCTTGATGGTGATTCCTCTTCAACTTCTTGCGTACCACATTGCCGTACTCCGAGGGTGTGATGTCGACCAGCCCCGCAACCTCGCGAAGAGCGTCACTGTCGAGTAGAACAGGATGTCAATTAACGCAGTGAAACACATTGTTGCTACAGTTTTTTCTGCCCAAAACGCACTCAGAGAACTTGCCCCAGATTTTAAATGGGCAGGAATGGGAAATTTGTTGGGAGATTACGGCGAGTATGTTTGTATAGAAAACTACAATCTTACAAAAGCACCTGCAGGTTCAGTTGGATTTGATGCAACCACAGAAGACGGAAAAACTGTTCAAATAAAAACAAATCATGCCGCTTCTACAATTGGTTTCAGAGGAGAGGCCGATTTAATGTTAGTGATTTATGTTGCAGCTAATGGTGAGTTTGAAGAGTTATATTTCGGAGATTTTAAGAAAGTAAAAGATAACAGCAATTACTCTGCAAGAGACAACAAGCAATCAATAACATTAAGCAAACTAAAAAATTTAAGGGATGAATAAGAGAAATTTAATTCAACATGCCATTCAAGTTACTTGCGCTGGAATGGCTTTAAAACCCTAGCATCCATAAGCTGCGCCAATCTCATCGCCTTCGAACGATGTCGTTCCTTGACCACCTCAATCCGGAACAGCGTGAAGCCGTTTTACATCGTGACGGCCCACTCCTGATCTTGGCAGGCGCTGGCTCAGGAAAAACACGTGTTATTTGCTACCGCCTAGCCCACCTAATCGGTGATGGGCACGCCGAACCCGACCAAGTACTCGCCGTCACGTTTACGAACAAGGCGGCAGAAGAAATGTGTTCCCGCGTCGAACAACTGCTCGAATCAGAATATCCGCGGCTCTGGGTTTCGACTTTCCATTCTTTCTGCGCACGCCTCTTGCGTCGCGAGGGTTCACTCATTGGTTTGTCGCGCGATTTCGTCATCTATGATTCATCCGATCAGTTGACCGCTGTCAAACGCATTATGCGAACGCTAGATGTCGATGAGCGCCTGATTTCGGCTCGCGCCATCTTGAGTCGAATTAGCCACGCAAAGAACCACATGCAGTCGCCGTCTGACCTCCAAGAATCAGGGTGGGGGTTCCAGGCAGAACAGATCTCGAAGGTCTACGTCGAATACGTTCGGACGCTTGCAGAATCAAATGCCGTTGATTTTGATGATCTCTTACTCAAAGCCGTCACCTTGTTCGCAGATTCGCCGTCAACGCGCTCGCGCTATGCCGACCAGTTTCGCTACATCATGGTGGATGAATACCAAGATACGAACCACCCCCAATATCTGCTGATCCGCCATCTCGCCGTTCATCGGAATATCTGTGTCGTTGGTGACCCTGACCAATCCATTTACAAGTGGCGGGGTGCCGACATTGGCAACATCCTTGCCTTCGAAACAGATTTTGCTGATGCCGCCGTGGTGCGGCTCGAGCAGAACTATCGTTCAACTCAAGTGATCTTGGATGCCGCTTCGGGCGTGATCAGCCGAAACCAAGGGCGTCAGGACAAGCGCCTCTGGACTGACCGGTCGGGAGGAAACCCCGTGATATGCCATCGCGCCCACGATGAGATCGAGGAAGCGGATTTTATTGTGTCAGCGGTGCGACAGGGCCTCGACGGAGAACATGACCAAGCTGCAGTCCTCTATCGCACCAACGCCCAGTCGCGCGCCATTGAGGACGCCCTGACACGTGAAGGGGTGACATATCGCATCGTGGGCAATGTTCGGTTCTATCAACGAAAAGAAGTCAAAGACGCATTAGCGTATCTCAAACTTCTACTCAATCCTGATGACGACGTCAGCTTCCGCAGAGTCATCAACGTACCGGCCCGAGGGGTTGGTAAGGGCGTGATGGAAAAACTTGAAAAGGTTGATCCGATTCCGCCGTCATCCAGTGCACCGCTGTTTTCAGGGTCATCTGACCCTGATCCGCCACGAAGAACACTGTGGTCACGCCTACAGCGCACCGTGAACGAAAAACTGGTTCCCGCGCGAGCGCTGACAGTCTTGACTGATTTTCAAAACCTAATCCAAAGCTTAACCGCAATAGCCAAGACCGAGTCACCGTCGATGACGCTTGCGAAGACGTTAGACCAAAGCAGATACATCGCGGTGCTCAGAGAGGCCGGTACTGACGAAGCCGAAAACCGCCTGGGAAACCTGCAGGAGCTCGTCTCGGCCGCCCGAGACTACGAACTTCGCGAATCGGATGCGACTTTGAGCAGTTTTGTCGACCGCTTGTCGCTTCTTTCCGACACTGACGAAGAACAGGGTTCACGGGATGCACAGGTCTGGCTCATGACCCTCCATGCGGCAAAAGGTCTTGAGTTTCCACTAGTGGTCATGTCAGGACTGGAGGAAGGGCTATTTCCCCACGCCCGTTCCGCCGATGACGACGAAGAACTCGAAGAAGAAAGACGTCTGTGCTACGTCGGCATGACCCGTGCGCAATCCCAACTCGTCCTCACCAGCGCTAGTCGCCGGCGCGTCTTTGGTGAGTATCAGGCGACCGAGCCCTCGAGATTCCTTTACGAATTGCCGATGAACCTCGTTCAACAAGTCGAGCCCACTTCTCCACCAATACAGGCGCCGGCGACTGGGTCCAGAAGGTCTTACACGCGATATAGCCGCCCTCGCCAAACCAGCGACCGGCCGGACGAGGCGTATATCTCATTCGATGACGCCGCGGAAGACCAATCCTCCACGCATGTCCGTCAAGGAATGCGAGTCCGTCATCCAACATTTGGCATCGGGACTATCGAATCCATCGAACCGTTACAGGGTGACGTTAAACTCATAGTGCGGTTTGCGACAGTTGGTCCTAAGAAACTACTCGGCCGATATGCCAAGTTGGAGCCAGCTTGATGGTCCGATAGAATTTCGGGTGAATATGACCGAAGGCCGTTCAGTAAACCTCCGACGCGCAACCGCCTTCGCTATTCTGTTCATCTTCTGGTTGGCTTTCTCTGGCCATTTCGACAGCCTGCATCTTGGCCTCGGCATCGTTTGCTGTCTTTTCGTTGCCTCATTGTCTTATGACCTACTGATTCCAACCGCGCCGTCTTCATTATGGTTCGTTCGAATCTGGCGACTCTGTCTCTATACTCCGTGGCTCTTGTATGAAATTGTCCTCGCAAATTTTCATGTTGTGTATCTTGTGTTTCGGCCAGGACAGATTCGCCCGCAGGTTGTTCGATTTCATACGAGACTGACGAGCGACCTGGCTCGCGTGGCGTTGGGCAACTCAATTACGTTGACACCAGGAACAATCACATTGGACATTCAAGAAAAAGGAGAGTTTCACGTGCATGCCTTAAGCAACAAGGCCGCACAATCAGTGATAGCAGGTGATATGGAACGCCGGATCGGACAAGCGTTTCTTGAACCCAGCGAAGAACTAGCAAACAACTAGTCGACCTTACGTTATGCCCTACACATTCTTGCTGGTTACGTCCTTGACGATTTTGCTTGCTGTTTTACTCTCCCTCTATCGGGTCGTCGCAGGACCGAGCATCATCGACCGTATCATCGGCGTGAACGTGGTCGGCACGAAAACCATTGCTGTGATCGTTTTGACTGGTTATCTCTTCGACCGCGTTGAGTTTTTCATCGACATAGCCTTTCTGTATGCGCTGATCAACTTCATTGGGACACTGGCTTCTTCACGA
>CAYFER010000080.1:0-4671 GCA_964342185.1 uncultured Vicinamibacteraceae bacterium
CATTGGCATTTCCAGAGTAACGCCATGACTCGTTGAGCCAGGTGTCAACACCATACTCATCCGCACTGGCCGGCACCGTATGAAAATCCCACGAGTGCTCACCCGTCCGAACATCCCACGCCCGCACCCACCCCGGGATGGCTTCTTTGGTGATCCGCCGGTCGGCTATTTGCGATCCATGGATCACCTTATTGCGCACAACGATAGGCGGTGAGTGAATCGAATAAAGCATGGCATTGAGGTAGTCACGGTCTTCCCTTTCGGCCCTGGGAAGATCGACCATGGCATCAACCGAACCCTGTTCGCCAAAGTCCACGCAGGGAATTCCCGTGCGCGCATCAGCACACATCAAGTAGCCGTTTCCTGTGCCCCAAAAGATTCGTTCATCGTTCTCGCCATCAGTCCAGTAGGCAACGCCCCGCTGCCGAAATGTTCCGGTCATCGAGGTCGTGCCCTCTTCATAGCTCTTCGGATTCACCACCCAAAGGGTCTCACCCGTCACAGCATCGACAGCCACTCCTTGAGACAGTGGGGTATTGAAATACAACACCCCTCCGACCATAAGTGGTGTCGCCTGGAACCCGGTATACCTAGGAGCATGTGAAATCCGATAGAGGTTGGGAGTGTCCGCAACGAGGTCAGCAACGATAACCTCCAATGGTGCACGCCATTCACCCCCACTCGTGGTGGTACGACTCACCATTCGATCGACAAGATCCCATTGCCATGCGATTTGAAGATCGCTGAAATTCGTCGCGTCAATCTGATCAAGCGGCGAATATTTTGAGCCACCAATGTCACCTGCGTAACTCATCCATTCACCATTGTCGGTCCCATAGGAAGGCCACGACTCCCTGGAATCCTGAGCCCAAATGGGAGACACCAGTAGTAGCACGACAAAACTGACGAAGATTTTCCTCATCAATTTGACCATCCTTTTTAGTTGTCAGAATTCAGATACCGCCTCCCAACTACCGTTGGCACGCTGAAACCGTGGCCAGTAAGTTGGGATCATGTGCATTGATTGCGGCACGGGTTCTCGGCCCGCACACACCATCAACGTCGACGCCGACCAAACGTTGGAGTTCTTTCACCCTCCCGACCGCATTCAATTCACTTAACCCCCGGTCAAAGAGGCGCTGAATACGATCACTATTACGAAATTCCTCAAGAATTGCCCCACGCCGACTCGTGTGAAGGTCATTAATCACATAGGCCAAGATCGTAGCCATCACCGTACCTTCTTCGGTCCCAGTCACCTCAAATCGTTCTTGAAACTCTCTCAGGGTAGATTCGAATGATTCCCGGTGCCAGTCTTCGACTGATGCATCGAGACGCACAAAGTCGTCAAGTACAGCAGCATAAGTCGGGTCAACTGGATGGTGCCAAAACGAGACATCGCGACCGAACTCTGGTATGTAGTCAGGCAGATAAAGGTTGGCGCCTGACGGAACTTGGCGAACCAATGCTGGGTTAAAACGCTTGACCTCATCCGATGACAGCCCGGTCACTCGCGTTACCTCCGCGAGCCCGATGTTGCGTGGGGCGCGCATCGCGTAAACGGATGACTGGGACATCTGTGATCTCAACTGCTTCACGTTGAAAGCGTTGCCAAATACCATCTCTGCATAAAGCGCCGACCGGCGACCGTAGGTTCGATACAGTTGACGATATCGACGTAACGCGATCCCTCTCAATTCTCGGGCGAAATCGGAACCGAGAAAGTATTGTTCCCGCGTGTTCTCGCCACCGAGTCGTTCCCCATTGATTACCGTCCTCCCGACATTTACGCCACCAGCATGATGCTCCGACAACGCCGGGATAAAACTGCCATACATCGTAGCGAGAACACTCAGATACGCAGCACAATACGGCGCTTGTGTGGTCTGGTTGTAGCCCTCAATAACGTAAGGTGCCAGACGATTCAAAAAATCCCAATTGCGAGGCAACCACTGACAAAACCCAAGAGCTCGAGCGGAGGAACGAGCTCGACCGTTCAGGCCTGATTCAATGATGGCTTGCGCCAATCCAATCTCAGCCGGAACACCAAACCGTTCATAGATCTCACTCCACTCGCTCAAGAAGCTCCCGTAACGCTCAGCATGTGGCGAAAGAAACCGTCCACGAGTTGGGTTGTGAACTACCGGGCCAGTTGCCGCCTCAAAAACTTGCTCAACCTCATCTCGACGTTGACTGAGTCGAGATGGAAGCCTCACACCTGTAAGAGCTGTCGACAGCGCCGGCTCCTCCCAAACAACATCACGTGCCCAATTGCCTCTAGTTGGAAAATTGGCCAATAAACGCCCGTCCTTCGCACTGCCGTAGATGATTCGGCCATCCGGAATGGAAAAAATGTGTTGCCAGAAAAGATAATGCGGTCGATAACGCTGTAGGGCCTGTCGGTCCGCCTCTAGCCTGGCCTCAGTATGAACCCGAGCACCAAGCTCAGTCGTTTCTGCTGGAGAAGGAGTCGACAATTCCTGGGCGTGTAGCCCTAGCACCATGACACTATAGTGGGCAGCAAGAGTAAGGAATAAGACTATGTTTCTCATACAGGACCCACACAACATCGCCACCGTGTCCAACAAAACCCTAACAGAAAAATACAATGGGGTCAGTCTTGTCTAGTCACGGTCAACCTGCTCCCGCTCCAAATTTCTGGCACCAGCCAACAAATTAGTCATCCCATAATTCCCCTCGTGGCATGCATACTCGTAAATTGGGGAACTGTTTTTCTTTGTCGGCACTGACACCGTCCAATCCTGAGTGAATGATTCCGGATCGTGAATGGTGTACTCGTACAACAACGTGTCCTCATCAACCCGCGTAAATCGCTCCACCAAGTGCTGTCAAATCTGGAATCTTGCCGTCAGAGGGCGCCACAATCAGGGAAGTCTGTCCGGTCACCGCCGCCTGCGATCCATAATCCAACCAGAAATCATTGTACGCACCACGAACATCGGCCTCTCCTTCTCGTCGTTGGTCGTTATTGCGGCGCTCCAAGGTACGCGCTGTAAACGCTGCAAGTTCTTCGGCAGAAAGTGACGTCCGACCTTCAAATTCATTCGGACGTTCTAGTTGAGTCAACGTGCGGTAATCCCACACTCCCTGAGGATCCGGAGTGCCCCAGGGGGTTCTGTGTCTATCGATAGTCGGCTGTGCATCAATTGTTGTGACAAAACAAAGAGTCGCTATCAAACTCAAAAACGTAGCGGCCTTCCTATAGCTCATCACTTCTCCTATTCGTCAACCCTTGGCTTACAGGGGAACGCCCAACTGCTGAGACAGAATCTCCATCAGCACTTCGGCACGTTCAACCTGGTTCTCCTTCTCCAAGAGCATCTGGCGTTCAGCTGGATCAAGCTGTAAACCCTGAGCGAGCGTATCGACAAATTCGGTGTCCGACAAAAACTCCGGGAAAGATAACCCCCTTGAAACGGTTGAAAGCATTTCGGCAAGTTGTTTGCGGCGACTCGAAAGAACCTGGCGCAAATCGTCGTCGATCAACTCTGGCATCGACTCGACTTCAGCAAGTCGATATGAACGACTATCGTTTTCTTCAATGACGCGAAACTTGACCAAGCCCTCAAGAACAATCAAATACCGCCCGTCGGGAAGTTCTTCAGAATCTGTAATCAAGCCGGCACACCCAATGTCATAAACCGGTGGTCGACCCTCATAATCAGTTTCGTAACCAGGCTGAAGCAAAACCATACCTATAATGCCGTCTCCCTCTAAAGCATCCGCCACCATATCTCTATATCGAGGTTCGAAGATGTGCAGCGGTCTCGAACTATCAGGAAATAAGACAACATCTTCCAGCGGAAAAATAGGTATGGTGCGGGGAAGTGCGGCTGCTACGCCTACGGTTTCACGCTCTGGCAGTTGTCCCGAAGTCCCGGTAAATGCCAACGAGACAACAGCGACACTCGCTACCGCATAGAGCCTTAGCGTTCTCAAAGACTCCCTCTCTAAAAGTCACAACCAAACGGTGAGCACCTAATTACTGACACCCACGGCGAGACAACGCCATCCTACGGCAGTAAGCCCTGGTAGTGCCACTAATAAAAATCTGGCCATCGCTTAGGAGGGACCGTCGGCGATCACGTAAAAAATCCACCCGGGACAGTTATCAACCTGTTTGGCCACCCTAAATTCGCTGGCGTCTTCGGTCTCTTCAAAATCCCAAAACACCTTTATATTTTTAAACCCCGTCGCTCTGAGTGCATCACAGATTTCAACGGGAGTGTAAATTCGCCAGTGATAAGTAAATGCCCGCTTCCATCTTTTCCGGTTCTTGAATTCAAAGTGGATATGGCAGAGGGCCCGATTGTCGATTGGGTTGAAGTCCGCTTGGTCCCATATATATCCAAAAGTTCCTGTTGAACTTTCTACACTTCGTTCTTCTTGTAAGACCTGTTGACTCTCCCAACCTCCGTAGCCATCGACCATGAAGATCCCACCCGACGCCAAACTGCGCCGAACAGACCGAAAGTAACGCAGCAATTCTGGTAATGGATGGAACAAATAGGACGAAAAATTAAAAGCTTGAACCACATCAGCCTTTGGACGGGTCACCGTCCGTACGTCCTGAAGTCTCAGGTCGACACGACGTTTCATGTCGCCGAGCGGATCCACGTTGTGAACTCGGGCCCAATTCAGAGTCTCATC
>CAYFER010000081.1:0-3807 GCA_964342185.1 uncultured Vicinamibacteraceae bacterium
CGTGTCCGGCACAAGCCATAGTTTTTGGTGACATGAACGATCCCGAAAGTCGAGTCTCTCAGGTCGCGACTGACGCACGTGCGTATCACGTCCTCGGAGAACTCAACACACGTCCTGCAGTGACCTATCTCAAAAAGGTCACCCAAAACGAGGTATAGAGTTAGACGAGAAGGACCGAGTTAATGCGAAAAACGAAAGTGGGGATAACGATACTGGCGTGCGTAGTGGCGGGAGTAGCGTTGTCCGCATTCCCCTGGACTCGCGACATGTTCGTTGGCCCGGATGTAAGGCCGTATGAGGACCTGCGGGTACCACCGGAGGATGTGCTCTCAATTGACGGCCCGCGAATCTTTGGTCGCAGAGACGCCCGTGAAAAGCTCACGAACCCGCTCCCAGCCTCTCCGGAAATTTTGGCTGAAGGTGCCGAAATTTACCGAATTTACTGCACCTCATGCCATGGGGATGACGGCACCGGTAATGGCCGGCTCGTTGAATTCTTTGACCGGACAGAAGACCTCGCTGATAGCGAGATCCAGGAAAGCGCGGACGGAGAACTCTACAACACGGTCCGTGAAGGCGGCTTCACAATGCCGGCGTTTGCCAACACCCTGAGCGTGAGAGAACGGTGGGCCGTTATCCACCACATCCGCACATACGACACCAGCCAATGACGAACGGGCCTGCGGAGATTCACTCTCTCGTATCAAATCGTACAAAACAGATACTATTGGGTATCAGCGCTGTCGGTACGCTCGCGTTTGTGTATGCCGCCGGCACCGGAGAAAGTACCCGCGCGTGGCAAGCGTTACTCGTTAATTTTCTCTTCTTTTCCGGTCTTGCCTACGCTGGCGTCGTAATTTCAGCCATTCTGCAAGCAACGGGCGCTCACTGGGGACGCTCCATCAAGCGACTCGCCGAAGCCACTACCGCGTTTCTGCCTGTGGCCTTCGTGTTACTGATGGTGTTACTGGTCGGCAGCGAACATTGGGCACCGTGGGTTCATCACCCAGTCGAAGCCAAGCAAGGATGGCTCAACATCCCATTTTTTGTAACCCGCCAGACGGTGATGTTTCTGCTCTTGAGTGTAATCAGCCTACGATACGTCTACCGGTCGCTTCGGCCAGATGTGGGGATGTTGCACGAATCAGCGGAACGGAAAGCCGTTGGCCTCTCACGACGCTTGATTGACGGATGGCGAGGTCTAAACGATGAACGAGAACTGAATCAGCGGGCCCAGGACCGGCTCGCCCCATGTGTGTTAATCGCGTACGGTTGGGTCCTTTCACTAGTTGCTATCGATTTCGTCGTCGCCCTTGACCCCCATTGGTTCTCAACGCTTGCTGGGACCTATTACTTTACCGGGAATGTATTCATCGGCATCGCATTTCTAGTCGTCGTCACCATCTTCAGTCGCACTCGACTGCAGCTGCAACAGTACATCGGTGACCGTCAACTGTATGACCTCGGCAAACTACTCTTTGGGTTTTGTGTCTTGTGGGCCTACATGTTGTGGTCACAGTATTTGGTTATTTGGTACGGTGACTTGCCCGAAGAAACGGAATTCATCGCTCATCGAATGTACGGGGCATGGGCACCCCTGACGTGGACCACATTAGTCTTGGCATTTCTTATCCCGTTCTTACTCTTGCTCAGTCGGAACATCAAGACGCATGTTCGTGGCTTGACAACGATAGCCCTCTTGGCCCTAGTTGGAATGTGGCTGGAACGTTTTGTCCTTGTGGCACCCTCTCTGTGGCATGACAGTGGAATCCCACTTGGCCTGACCGAACTTCTGATTTCGGCTGGTGTCCTGAGCCTGTTTCTATGGTGCTATAGCACGTTCCTGCAAATATTTCCCGTGCTTCCTGTCTCAGACCCCCACCTCGAACCGGTCAATTAGCAGACCAGGCTCAATCTCACGCTACCCGGTACCAACGTTGATTGATACCTGTAGTCGTAGGTGAACCAGCTATAATCTCGCACGGCAGAACCTAATCTCAGCAGCGAAGGTATTCATGTCGGTTGGACCCCACGAAATCAGCACAACACCTGACACTGGCACGTCGCCGTGCGATGAGCACGCCGAAGGAAAAACTTATGAGCTATGCGCCATGCCAACAATCGCGGGCTTACAACAAATGCTGCGCGCAGCTGGATATGACGAGACACCGAACTCGTATACACACCGTCGTTTAGATATTGGAAGAAGTTAATCGTACACGTGACAAATCGCCCGCAGTCAGGACGTGGGATCGTCCATGACCATGTCGAGTCGCAATGACACTGCAGGCAAGAAGGAGGTAGAACCGATGAAGATAGCAGTAATTGGCCTTGGCACCATGGGAACACCAATGGCGGAAAACCTTCTCAAAGCCGGATTTGAAGTTACGGTTCACAACCGAACGCGTAGTCGAGAAGAACCGCTTGAAGCGCTCGGCGCAACTCGGGCCGACACGCCAGCGGTTGCAGCCACAAGCGCCGACATCGTCCTGACTTGTGTTTCCGACACGGAGGACGTGGAGCGAGTCTTGCTTGACGAAAAAATTGGAGCCCTTGGTGGACTGAAAGAAGATAGTCTCGTGATCGACTGCTCATCCATCTCGCCAGGAGGAACGCGGTCGATTGCGGAACGTTTCCGTGCGAACGGTATCGGTTATGTCGATGCCCCTGTTTCTGGTGGGTCGGAAGGCGCAATCCACGGCACCTTAACAATCATGTGTGGCGGCTCTGAAGAAGACTATGAACGCGCGTATCCCGTTTTACAAGTCATTGGGAGCAAAGTAACCCGCATCGGTCCGGTCGGATGTGGTCAAATCGCCAAAGTAGCTAATCAAGTTGTGATAACGGGGACATTTATGGCACTCGGCGAAGCCCTAACGCTCGCCTATCGCGCCGGCGCTGACCCTGAAAAAGTTGTCGAAGCAATCGGCGGTGGCGTCGCCGGGTCGTGGATTCTGAATAACCGATCTGAAAAAATGCTTGCGGACGACTATCCCCTCGGATTTCGACTGCGGCTCCACCGGAAGGATTTGGGGATTGCTCTCGACACAGCTCGAGAGTTCAAGGTGCCGGTACCAATCGCCAGCTTGGTGGCAACAATCGAAGACGCACTCATTGCGCAGGGCTACGGAGATGAAGACATGTCCAACCTCGCGAGATTCGTACGTCATGGTGCCGGCATACCCGATGGTCCGATGAAAGCGTAGCAACGACCATGCACAAGATTTATCCCAATTCGGTGGCGGCTCTAGATGACTTATTACGCACTGGCATGTCACTCATGGTTGGGGGGTTTGGTCTTTGCGGCGTACCACAAAGCCTGATTCGAGCAGTTAAGAACTCCGGCGTAAGCGGCTTAACGTGCATCAGCAACAACGCCGGCGTCGACGGTGACGGGCTTGGCGTACTCTTGGAGACGCGCCAGATTCATAAAATGATCGCGAGTTATGTCGGTGAAAACAAGACCTTCGAAGGTCAATACCTCGACGGGAGTCTGGAAGTCGAACTCAACCCACAAGGTACGATGGCCGAGCGCATGCGCGCCGGGGGAGCAGGGATTGCTGCCTTCTATACGCCAACAGGGTACGGCACTCCCCTTTCAGACGGAAAGGAAACCCGACAGTTTCACGGTCGAGGGCACGTGCTTGAGACAGCGCTCCGGGCTGATGTTGCACTCGTCCGAGCTTGGAAGGCTGACACGCAAGGCAATCTCGTCTACCGGATGACCGCGAGAAACTTCAATCCGCAAATGGCGGAAGCCGGTCGGATCACGGTCGCTGAAGTTGAAGAAGTCGTGCCGGCCGGATT
>CAYFER010000082.1:0-3692 GCA_964342185.1 uncultured Vicinamibacteraceae bacterium
CCCAATAAAAGCAGGCGTTCTTACGTGGACCCCTGCTTCGTTTCCGTCAGCTCTCCACTCCCCCACGCCGGAACCGGCTCGTCGAGCAGGCGAATCGCACTCTCGATAGCCCGTGGACTGAGGTGCATGTAGCGTTGGGTGGTCGCCAGGCTCTTATGCCCCGCCAGTTCCTGAATCGCCTTCGCAGGCGCTCCACGCATCGCCAAATGCGAGCAGAACGTATGCCGAAGGGCATGGACGCCCTTAGGGCAGAGGTCCGCTCGACGCTCCGCCCAGCGCACGCGACTCCGCACCATCTTTTGCGTGAAGGTGCGGCCGCTTCTCTCGCACAAGACCCGACGCCCTCTCACATGCCGGTGTTGTCGTAGGGCGTCGCTGAGTCGTACCGTCATGGGAAGTCGTCGTCCCCGCCCCCCTTTGGGCACGGTCACCTGCCCCTTCCATTCAGACCGCTCTACCCCCAAGCATCCCCTGTCAAAGTCCACATCCGACCACTCCAAGGCCATCATCTCCCCGCACCGCAGGTGCCCCCCCGCCCCCTTATTCATAGAGCGAGAGAAATGCTGAAGGAAAAACAGCTTGATTTGATGTTGGGGTCGTTGCCGACAGGAGTCGATGAGGGGGACGGGCTAAGACCGCTCAAGCTCTCCGTGGGCAGTCCCATCCACGAAACTGCCGCGCAGTTCGCTCGGCGCACTTTGGCTGCAAGCCCTCAGGTCCACCGCTAAGAAGGATTTTCGCCCGTGCGTGGTGTGCCAGCACCCCATGGAGATCTCTCGCGAGCCAACAACGGGCAAGCGGGCCCACACAAAGTGGTGCTCAAAGAAGTGTGCGATGAAAGCGTATCGCCAGCGTAAACGCGAAGCGATTCAACTGCACGAACAGGGGCACACCCCTGCCAAGATCGCGAAGAAACTCGGCAGTAAGACCGCAAGGGTGCAGGGCTGGTTACAGGGATCGAAGCAGTTAAAAGGGTCGAAGAAACGGTAGGAGGCCACATGCTGTTCAAACGTGCCGGGAGCTCTAACTGGTATCTCGAATTCGAGGTCGCCGGTCGCCGCTACAGGGAATCGACCGGAACTCCAGATCGACAGCCTGCGACAAGAATTGAGCGTAAGCGCCACCGCGAGATCGAGGAAAACGTTAACGGCATCCGGCGGCGGAAACAGCCCCTACTCTATCACCGATGAAGAGCGTGTCGCCGGTGAAAATAATCTGTGGATTGTCTCCATCCTTGGTGTCATCAAATAACAACAGGGAAATCCCTTCCGGTGTATGACCGGGAGTCTCTATCGCCTGAAGGCGACCGTGGCTGAACGGGATCGTATCGCCATCAGAGAAAGGCTGGAAATCAAATTCCGCCTGTGCTCGGCGCCCTAGGTAGATTGTTGCCCCCAGGCGATCACGTAGTTCAATGTGCCCGGCAATGAAGTCCGCGTGAAAATGTGTCAGGATGACGTGCTTGATTTTGAAACCCAAGTCGCGAACATCGTCTAGGTAGATCTCGATGTCACGCTGAGGATCGATCACTACAGCTTCACCAGTCTCCTCGTCGGCGACGAGGTAGAAAGCATGCGAGAGACAGTCGAGATAGTATCTTTGAACGTACACTTGTTTCCTTTTGGTGAGGGCCGCTATATGCGGCCTTTATTTTTCTCCTCCACTGTTCACATGATCACGCTTATCTGGACCTCGTAACCAGACGCATGGCATCAATACTATACGGCGGCGTGATCGTCTCGAGTACCTGCATGGTGAAAAAGCAATCTACTGAAGAAGGGTTCGTAGGCAGTGGTGGAGATACCTCGGCTCCTAGTCATTAACCTGACAATGAAACCAATCACCCCAAGAATAAATAACGGCAGGAACGCGACGAAGAGAAGCGAGAACATCAGGAGGCGGAGCGCGTTTATGAGCGACTCCAGTATCTTGAGCTTGTCTGCCCAGCGTGCCCGAACCCCGAACTGCTCAGAGAGCTGCCCATAGTGACTCCGTCCACGCGTATCCCACACAGCCCGGGAGCGCCTTGAGGCGATGGTTCAGCAATTTCAGAGATAGCCGAATAACGGTGGGAAGACTACTACAACCAGTCCGGCCCACACGGCATACACCGGCAGGTAGGCGGTCTGCCAGCGTTCCAAAGCGGCGAAGGAGCCGCGATTACGAAGGAAGCGTGCATAAAGCCGAGCCGACCACGCGAGGTTGACGAGCAGGACAAGATTTTCCCCGAGCGCCGCCACTTGTTGGGACTGAAGCCAAACTCGGAGATGCGCACTGCAATAGCCGTCAGCGCCACCACATCGAGGCCAAGCGCGGCGATGACCAACAGGAGTTGCAATGCATCGAAGGCGTTGGGTCGTGCCTGTGGGTCGCGTGCGGAAACGCCATAGAGCAAAAGACCGAGGACCAATGCCAGAAGCAGATCGAAGGCGATGAGCGCTTCGCGTTCCACGTCGACGACGCGGTTTGTCCACACCATGGTTATTAGGAAGACCAGTAGCACGGCCGCCAAGAGTGGGGTGAACAGTCGTGTGAGCACTGGCGCGATGTTCTCGACGGCGCTCTGCCTGGCTTCTACCAGCCCCGCACTGACGACGACAGCGCCCAGCGCCCCACACGGTAAGAGCCAACTCTCGACGAACCACTCGACATCCAGACCGATCGCGGCAAATATGCCAAAGGTGAAACCCATTAGCACGCCACCACCAAGCGCAATGAGCGTGTAGTAAATAAACAACTCGCCCGAGAATCGCACGAAGTCCATACGCCGGCCGCCATGGCGCCATTGGCCTCCGGCGTAGGCAATGCCGACGACCAGCCATAGGGCGATGGGTAAATGCAGGGCCGTGAGCACCTCAGTGGAACTTGTCGGCATAAACGGGAACGCGTTGGCAAACACCACGGCAACGAGGAAGGACAATACCAGCCAGCAATAGCTGGCCGGGCGGAGCCGGCGTTTCCAGCCGAAGTAGGCCGTGAGGAGAGGCAATACGAAGAAACTGAGGTTACGCATGAAAAACCCTTCAGCTTCGTCAAACTGGAGGCCAAATAGCACCGGAACCTTCACTGCTAGAGCGGCGATCATTGCCAATCCCACGACAACGACGGCCTCGGTGCGTGCTACAGAGTGAGGTGTCTCAGCATCAGTTCGAGCCATGACGAGTTGCCGCCACAGCCACTTCGAATAGTCAAGTGCGAATTCGCGAGACGGTGCGTCGATGTCGCCCATGCGCTTCACAGCCACCAGGAAGGCTTCGTCGGCCGCCAGGCCAGCACCTTCGAGCGCTGTCAAGTGATCCCGCAGATGACGTTCCGACTCGTCAACGTCGATTTCATGGGTCACATGGTGGAGCAGGTAGGTTCTCCACCGCACGATCTGCTCATCCAGCCAGGCCCTGTTCCAAGATGTCATTGTTCTTCTTCTGCTTTTCTACAGAAGCGTTCTCCTCGACGTAATCCTAAGGCCTTCTAGTGGCTAACACACTAGGCAATAACCTGGCGATACAGTAATCAGTAGAAATTGTACTGTGGGAGTGGAGGAAACAATGAACGAGTAAAACACAGCTGGTCCGAACCCGTGCTGGCATTGGTGCTATAATGCTCTTTGTCACACGCGTTACCGTGTGACGGCTATCATGAGTGGCTGAGGGACCGGACCCGACGACGCCACAGCAACCGGGCTGCAAGAGCCA
>CAYFER010000083.1:0-3448 GCA_964342185.1 uncultured Vicinamibacteraceae bacterium
CTCTGTTCCTCCATCGTACCATCGATGGCCTCGAATTGATGGATCATCCTGAAAAATTCCTTGGTGATCAGATGTTATGGCACGGCCGGATCTATAGCTCTTTGCCCCTGCTTCGCAGAACTACTGAGCGTAGAGTCAACAATGGTGTCTGGGGGACAGCCGCGTTTCCTTCCGTGTACACAACCAGGCCTCACGCCTGGCATTTTCTCCCACATTCGCCCGCGTGGATGGGCGCCTCTCTAGTCATGCTGTTGATCGGAATATTCGGGCCACTTGCTGGCATGGATGCCGCCTGGTTACCACTAATTACTGGTGCCGCAGGAATCTTGACAACACTATTTCGCTGTGGATTATGTGCGTGGCAATCCGACCTCCGTGGTCTGCCAAGAATCAATTTATGGCCTTTCCGTAAAAGACGAATTTTCCACCGGGCGGTCATCGGGTGGCTACACTTAATCCAACCATGGGCTCGATTCGTAGGCCGACTGCGCGGCCTAGTACAACCTCCAACGGTTCAAGCTCAACATGTCACACGTCATCCCTGGAAATCGCCGGTGCCCACACTACAGGACGCACTTAGAGTCAGCCGACTATTCAAGAGACACGGAAGCGAATATTCATTCTGGAGTGAATCTAGGCTGTCGTACACGGAATTGCTGACAGAACTGGTGGGGGTACTGCGGGCGTCACGTCCCGCACAACCCGTCTACGTCGACGAAGGTTGGCGGCCAGACCGCGACCTCAGCCTAGCAATAGGCAAATGGGCATGGCTTCATATCAGGAGTTTGGTTGAGGACCATGAGGGCGGTCACTGCCTTTTTCGGGTTCGCGCACGACTTCGATTCAGTTTCGTTGGCACTGTTCGTAGTTCATTATTAGCACTATTACTCGCTGGAGGAACTAGCGCCTCAATATTCCTCTATCAACCCTCGGTCGGCGTCGGTGTATCCATTGCTACAATTGGGGTAATTGTCACGCGTGCGGTTTGGCAGACCATTCGCGTAACCGCCCTGCTCAATAACGCAGTAATACGCGTCGCGACCGCCGCAGGAATGATGCCTTTACCGCTTCCACGGCCAGTACATATTTCGGCGCAGCGGTCAGCAAAAACAACACTGTCAGAACAGTAGAGACCGCAAGACAAGATGACATTGGTGTCTTGGACGTTGTCGTTTCTCAGTCCTTATCGAGCAAGAGTGCTGTGGATCTCCGTGCTCTGCTTAGCAGAAATTGGACTAGCCGCGCTTGCACCGTGGCCGCTGAAAGTCATTGTTGACAATGTCCTGGGGGGACAACAACTACCGGGACCAATCGTAGAGATCACGCGCTCAACCGTTGGCAACAGTTTGGCAGCACTGTTGATCTTAGTTGTCGTCATAGGCCTACTCATTCAAATTTCGAATGAACTGGTTCGGATTATCCATACACAACTTCAAGTCGATATGGCGCAGCGAATCGTTTATAAGCTTCGATCCCAACTGCTTCATCATCTCCAATTACTCCCGTTGCGACATCATATTCTGACAAAAACAGCCGATTCCGTATATCGGCTAGACGCGGACGCCCATTGTGTCGACGACTTAATCATTGGCGGCGTTTTCCCACTCACGCTGGCAACAGTTAATTTAGGAGTCATGTTCTCCGTACTCGTATACCTCGACGTAACGCTGGCACTACTCTCACTTGTCGTCGTGCCCTTCCTCTATTTATCGCTCAGGTACTACACGAGAACAATGACCGACCGTGCTGAACGGGTAAAAGTGTTGGAATCATCGGTAGTAGAGCGAGCTTTTGAGATTCTCTCAACGATCTCAGCAGTCAAGAGTTTCGCGCGAGAACGGTATGAAGTAGACCGCTTTGCCAAACAAGGCCACGACACAATGCAGGAACGACTTGGGTTGACCTGGCAAGAATCGATATTCTCGCTGACGGTTACAACGATCACCCTTGGCGGAACTGCCTTAGTACTCGTCGTCGGAGGCCTTCATGTCTTAGACGGCAGCCTCACATTGGGCAGTCTGCTCATTGTGATTGCATACATGGCAGCCGTTTATAACCCTATCTCTGAGATCGCTCATACGACCGGGTCACTAAGACAGGCCGTTGTGAGTGCTCGTCGTGTTCGTGAAATATTTTCGATCACCCCAGAACCACTTGATCTACCAAACACAATCACTGCCCCCTCCATCCGAGGACATATTCGGTTCGACAGGGTGAACTTTGCATACGAACCCGCTAGCCCCGTACTCGCCAACATTAGTTTCGAAGTCAAACCAGGGGAACTGGTAGCTCTTGTCGGCATTTCCGGTGCCGGGAAAACGACGATCGCTAACCTCATCCCTAGGCTGTTTGAACCTACCGCTGGTCACGTATCGATTGACGGGACCGACCTAGCTGACTACTCTCTTCAACCTCTCCGAGAACAGATAGCGACCGTCCCGCAGAACCCCATCCTGTTTACTGGTTCAATTGCCGACAATATCCGGTATGGTCGACTCGATGCCTCAATGGATGACATCAAAAACGCAGCACGTGCAGCTCATATCCATCACCTTATAACGGGATTGCCCCACGGTTACGAAACTGTCGTGGCCGAGGGCGGCGCATCACTATCTGGAGGAGAGCGTCAACGCCTCGGAATAGCCCGTGCGTTTCTTAAGAACGCTCCAATTCTCATACTAGACGAACCAACGTCCTCGATGGATACGATTTCTGAGTCTGAAATTTTTAGTGCGCTTGAGTCGATGAGAACAACCCGCACCATCCTCGTTATCGCACATCGCCTCTCGACTATTGAGCATGCAACCCGGATCCTAGTTCTGCAGAAAGGACAACTCGTGGCGCAAGGCACACATTTACAATTGATGGGTTCAAATAATCTCTATCAGCAGATGTGGAAACGACTCTCAGCAGGTCGACTGCTGGACGATCCTGAAACAATGGAAGAATTGATGAACCCATAACCACTGGTCTTGAGCCGGTTAAACGAACGGTAACCGGTTCGGCGTTAGCTTCTATTGGAATTTGAAACTCGTGAGGATTCTTTTTGCCGGTATTATCGGACGCTACCCGTTTGGTGGTGTGACTTGGTGCTCACTGATGTACCTTCTGGGACTGCGGGAACTCGGCCACGAAGTCCTCTATCTCGAAGACACCGGTGAATGCATCTATGATGCCGATCTCAACACAATCAATCCAGACCCAACGTATGGAACGAAATATCTTCAAGAGGCTCTAAGTCGATTCGATCTTAACGATCGCTGGTGCTTTGTTAACTACGACAACACCTACCACGGGCGGTCTCGTCAGTCGGTTCAAGAGTTCTGTGCTGATGCTGATCTGTTCATCAATTTATCAGGTGGTTCCTGGTTTTGGCGCGATGAATACGCCTCGATTCCACACAAAGTATTTATCGATTCCGATCCAGTCTTCACACAACTGGCCATTG
>CAYFER010000084.1:0-3310 GCA_964342185.1 uncultured Vicinamibacteraceae bacterium
AGTCGAATCAGCAGCACTCACCATGGTCGCCAGCCAAATAATGAACCTGGACGAAGTCCTCAATAAATAGGGTTCCTAGATTCACTTTGTGATCACAAGATGAACCTCCTTGCTATTGACACTACACACCACACAGGAGGTATCGCCCTTGCTCAGGACAAATCCATTTTGGAAACCGTTTCAGTAGAGGCCCCTAACGGTTTCGGAGCGGTTATTTACTCCGAAATAGAGGCGTTGCTAAAACGAGCTGGCCTCACACTACAAGAAATAGACTGCTATGCTGCTGCCGCTGGGCCAGGTTCCTTCACTGGAATCCGTGTAGGACTGAGTGTCGTCAAAGCACTAGCAGAAGTTCACAACAAGACAGTAGCACCCGTTTCGAGCCTACAAGCGCTTGCTCATGCAGGAGTAGGAAAATACCGCGCGGCAGTAATGGATGCGCGACGACAGGAAGTTTACGCAGCTGTCTATGACGATCGTCTGGAACTGGTCGTCGACGAAGTTGTTACCGAATGGGAAGAGTTTCGCGCCTCTATGGACAATCGATCCATAACTTTCGTGGCGCTTAATAGTAGCTTGTTCGAAAAAAATGAAACCTCAGCATCAAGACAAGATGTAACTGGTAATGAAAACCGTGTTGTCATCACAGAACGACCACTCACCATGGGGGTTGCACACATCGCACAAACTCTATTCGAGAGAGGAAAGACGGTCGCACCTGAGATGGTGGATGCAAACTATATCCGACGATCAGAAGCCGAGTTAAAGTGGAAAGATCCGGATTGACCACGACTTGAACACTTGCCCTCCTTAAGCATTGTACTCGAGACTGCGTCGGTGATCGACTTGCTTGTTCTGCTGTTTCTGGGCGAAACTTAAGACCAGAATAGCCGCGGACACACCTCATGTGTCGCTCAAAAATTAAGTCAGAAGGTGCCTTACATGAAAACCCGTCGTCAATTCCTAAAAGTCACCACAGTTGCGGTTGGCCCGACGATTCTGGGAGCAACCAACAAATCGGTGCGGAAGCACCCGGTAGTAGGTTCCGGGGAACACCGTTACGAAGTCATCCATGACTGGGGTCAAATCCCAACTCATATCAAGCTTGGCAACACTCACGGCATTGTAGAAGATTCTTCGGGGCGCATCTATCTATGTCATACCGTCCACGGTAACAGTGATAGCGACCACACAATGCTGGCCTTCGACGAGAAAGGCCAATTCATCAAGAGTTGGGGTAGTGAGTTTCGAGGTGGAGCTCACGGTCTCCATCTGCAGAAGGATGCCGAGGGAGAATTTCTCTACTTGACCGACACGGGAAAAGGTCGACGCAAAGGCATTCATCCCGACTTTACGAATGTTGTCAAGATGACACTGAGCGGGGAAGAGGTGTTTCGTATTGGATACCCCAAACACAGTCCTTATTATGAGGTCGACAGCGAAGGTCAACCAGCAACGAAATACAGTCCAACAAATATCGCAATCGCCGAAAATGGCGATATTTACATTGGAGACGGGTACGGAGCTTACCGCATCAGTCACTACAAAAAGAATGGTGAGTTCGTTCGAACCTTTGGTGAACATGGAAAAAAACCAGGGCAATTATGGAGACCCCACGGACTGATCGTAGATAAGCGTCGAGGTAAAGAAGAACTGCTCGTTGCCGACCGGACGAATAATCGATTGCAGTACTTCTCGATGGAAGGCAAGTACTTGCGAATTGAGAAAGGAGTCAACCGCCCTTGCCATTTCGACGAAAGAGACGGTGTGTTGTTGATCCCCGATCTTGCAGCACGTGTGACACTCATGGACCGCTACAACCAGGTTGTTGCTCACCTAGGTGAGGACACCACCGGTGACTACGAAGAACGACGCAAAAAGTCACGCGACGAATTCATCCCAGGAAAATTCATCTGTCCACACGGAGCCTGTTTTGACCATGAAGGCAACATATTCGTAGCTGAATGGGTGGAAATCGGCCGTATAACAAAATTGCGGAAAGTCTCCTAGTCTAGAATGGGATGAGGTGGCCTATTCGGGGCGTGGCGCAGCCTGGTAGCGCGCCTGCTTTGGGAGCAGGAAGTCGGAGGTTCAAATCCTCTCGCCCCGACCAATCTTTTCAACAAGTTACGACCAGGGGTAACTTGGCCAGATTCTCCATGTCAGTATAATGTCAGTATGGCGCACGGGTTTTTGCCCTTTTTGCGCCCTTTTTTTTAGGTGGCTCAGAATGCCGAGAATGAGTGGGTTGTGGTGGATTTAATCCCACTTTTCACAGGTGCCACAGAGAAAAAAGTGTAACTTCAGTTACACATTCCCTTTTTTTTAATAGCCTTGCATTATTCGCATACGACTCCATCCCCATCCCGCATGTAGGGATACGCCGGGTGGCCGCGCCTCACAGGGGCAATGCCATGTCTACGGGCTTCTGCACATGTAATGCGGCCATTGCCGTTGTCATCGTACTTATCCAAAGGGCGGCCAGCTAATGTCTTGGTAAGTGCATCCCGTCCATACTTGAGGAGGGTTTTTTTCAGACCATCAGATTGTTTTGCCCGACCTGTTTGATCGCTGGTGCCTTTGCCGCCAGCAGAGACAAGGTCTGTTGAAGTGCAAGAACTCAGCACTAGCTCTAGAGCGCGGCGCTCTCTTGTGTCAATCGTTAGTTTATATTTCTGGCGAATACGCACCACTCGGTCTGCAAACCAACAGCGGTTCAAATCAGGAAGCCAGTCAGCTGCATCAAGAGCTCGCTTCTGATGACGATTTACTGCGGGGCTGGCCAGAGTGAGATTTAGTAGATCTCTGGAAAATTCCCGGCGTCGTTGAACACTAGAAGCACATAACCCACTGTCGTGTGCTTCTGACCTTGCAATGATGTGCTCTATATCTGTTTCAAACCTGTCCTTAAAATTACGGCCGGTATATGGGCTCCAGATGCCGCCAAGATTACGGATGATCTGTAACTCAACGGACTGGCTATAAGAATAATCCGATGCTTTATACTCGCTACAGCGTGATTCTGGAGCCACAACAAGACCACGCCATGTACTTGCCTGGACGGCTCGCACATCCGTCAACAGCGCCATCGCAACAGCCACAGCGAAAAAAAAGCTGGATTTTAAAGATGTCACCACATCAATTTCCTCTTCATCTGACACTACTGGGGAGGTTGGTAAGAGGAACCGTTTTATGGGAGCTTCCGCCTAGGTCTGCTGTGATTTTATCGAACCTAAAACTGACTGCCTTTACGTTTGAATGTCGTCTGTTCCCACAGACATTTCAAGCGCTGCTTTTGCGTTTCTTGTTT
>CAYFER010000085.1:0-3079 GCA_964342185.1 uncultured Vicinamibacteraceae bacterium
CGACTGATCACCGATGCCGGACGGCCTGAGTATTTTGGCCAGCCCTTTTTCGAGACTCTGCCAGCTCGCCGCGGCCGGCCCCACGGCGGCGATGCCGGCGACTGGGTTAAGCGGGCGGATGAGGACGAGGTGGCCGCCCAGCGCCGTATTGATGCAGCGACATATACGGTTGCCGAGTTGTTACGCAACGGTACAACGACGTTTATGGATTTCGGTGCACAGTTGCCAATGCAGGAGGCACTTCTCTCAGAATCAGAGCGGCTCGGTATACGCGCCTATCTCGCTCCGTCATACGCCTCTGCCGACTGGGTGGGTGAGGAGGACGGCCGTCTGGTGCGAGCGTGGGACGAGGAGAAGGGACGACGCGGCTTACAGTCGGCGATTGATTTCATCGGTGAGCACGCTGGCGCGGCTAACGGGCGTATCCGCGGAATTCTGATCCCCTTTACCACCGAATTAATGTCCCTAGAACTGCTGCGCGAGACCCGTAAGGCAGCGGACTCGCTTGGCGTACCTGTTTCAATCCATGCGGCGTACAACGTGGTTGAGTTTTTTCAGATCGTGACCGAACACGGTATGACACCAATCGAGCTACTGGACTCAGTCGGGCTCTGCGCATCGGACGTGCTTATAGGGCACGGCAACTTTGTTGCTGAGAATCCTAAGATGAACTATCCGGCTGGGCGTGATCTGGAGTTGATGGCCAAGGGCGGCGCCACGGTGTCGCATTGTCCCATCAACCTAGCCCGGCGGGGTCGATACCTTGACAGTTGGGCAACTTACAAGAAGGCCGGCGTCAACGTCGCACTGGGTAGCGATACCTTTCCACGTGACATGATCATGAACATGCGGTGCGCCTCGTTGGTTGGCAAAATCATGAGCGGAAGCTTTCTTGACGCGACGTCGGCTGAAGTGTTCGAGGCGGCAACCCTCAACGCGACGCGCGTCCTCGGCAGGGACGATCTTGGGCGACTCGCGAAGGGCGCCAAGGCAGATATTGCTATTATCGACATATCTGGTCGCGGGACGTTGCGTTACGGGCCGGTTCGGGACCCGGTCAAGAGCTTGGTTGACGTTGGCGTTGGTGACGACGTCGACACTGTCATTGTCGACGGGATTACGCGAGTTGAGGGAGGTCGGGTGGATGGTGTCGATATGCCGGCAGTCCACCGGTTCGGGCAAGAGGATGCTGACCGATTGTGGGGTGGGTGGCGGAATTGGGACGTTGCAGAACGGAACGCCGAGGAAGTGAGTCCCTGGTCGTTCCCGCTTTCCGGTTGATTCTGTTGGTGGTTGTCGCGTGTTCTCGTCTGCTTATGCGGAAAGTGATTTACGTTAACCCGTCATGAGTATTGACGGATGCGCTCCGCGGTTCATTCACTTTGTTGACAAAGCGCCGGGTGTGGCCACTAACGGCCGACCCTTGAATCGTAGCCAGAGGTATGCGAGATATGGACAATTGCCAAGTTTTGGAGCGCCCAAATGACCGACGTTGCCGAATTTAGCACCATCGATGACACGGGCTCCCTGCGGCAAAGCCTTGGTGTGCCGGTCGCGATGACTGCCAACAAAGAAATGCCGACCCTGGACAAGCATGCGCGTCAGTTCATCAAGATGTCTCCAATGCTGTTCATCTCGACCGTGGGAGCCGACGGGCGGGCCGATGTCAGCCCGCGTGGCGATCCGGCCGGCTTCGTCAAGGTAATCGACGATTGCACGATCCTGGTCCCCGAACGGCTGGGCAACCGCCGTGCCGATACGATGATGAACATCATCGAGAACCCCGGTCAGTCGGTCGGGCTGATCTTCTTGTTGCCCGGCGTCGAAGAAGTGGTGCGAGCGTCGGGCAGGGCGCGGGTGATCGACGACCGGAATGCGCTGGACGAATTGCGGGTACGCGATAAGGTACCGGCCCATGGCCTGCTAATCGAACTTGACGAGGTATTCTTCCACTGTGCCAAGGCGATCAAGCGCTCGAAGTTATGGGATCCTGCGACCGCGGTTCCGCGCTCGAGCTTCCCCTCGTACGCGCAGATCACTAAGGACCAGCGCGCGCCCGAGCGTTCACTGGAGGATATCGAGGCTGATATACAGAAATCATACGAAAAACGCCTCTACTGAGTCCGGGCCAATAAATCCAGAACCTTTGGCACTAAAGCGTGTGACAGAGGTGCTACTTGGAGATAGGTTTGTCGTAACAACGACTATTGCGAGATAGATGCGCCGCTTCAATTTTTACATATTTTCCCATGTTTGTTTTGTCCTTGGCATTCTTGCTATGCCAATGTCGATTTGTGCCCAAAATTTGTCCTCGGATCGATCGGTAAACGCCGCGGGAGGTACAGCGGCTGAGGCTAAGGCTATAACCAATTTGGTTCGCACGCTTGAAGATGAAACAGCGCGAAGCGAACTGATCGCTCGCCTGAAGGCTTTGCAGGCATCTGCCGGTCGTGAACAAAATTCTCCCGAAACCAAGCAGGGTCGGTCCGGCGGCCAGATGATCCAGAAACTGTCCGCTAGGATTGAGAACGTTAGCCGAGAATTGGTGGTCGCCGCTTCCATGCTACTGAATGTGTCACGGTTAGCTGATTGGGTCACGCACCAGGTCTCGCTTCCAGAAAACCGTGTTATCTGGTTTCATGCAGTCTGGAAGATTTTCTTTCTTTTTCTTTCCGCTCTGCTTGTTGAATGGGTTGTTCGCCGTTTGCTCAGTCGCGCTCGAATGGCCGTTGAGGGAAGCGAGCGAGATTCAGTTATTCTTCGATTGCCGTTTCTAGTTGCCAGAACATTTATCGATGTGGTGCCTATAGCGGCATTTGCTGCTACGGCATACCTGATTTTGACATTTCTCGACCCTACAGAAACGACGCGCTTGCTTGCACTAGCATTGGTAAATGCCAGTGTAATTGCACGCGCTGTAATGGCAATCACGCGGATGATCTTCGTCCCGACGGCTGCCGGACTGCGAGTTCTGACGATTGATAATGAAAATGCAAATTACATCGTACTCTGGGTCCGCCGGTTTACCAATGTAGGCGTCTACGGGTATTTTCTCGCCGAAGTAGCTCTGCTCCTGGGC
>CAYFER010000086.1:0-3060 GCA_964342185.1 uncultured Vicinamibacteraceae bacterium
CCAAGCTGCGATGTACTCATCCAATGCAGCCCGAGCCTCGACCTCGACGGCTTCCTGTCCGCGCAGGGAACTTCCCGCGACATTCAACAGTAGCACCACAAACCAAAACAGTGTGGCTTTCGTCATCGCCATCCTCCTTCAAAATCCCAATGAAACAACGCCAAGCTTGGGAAGTCACTGAACTTCACGCACCGCTGTTACGTGAGACCAGATCCTTCAATGTTTGACAGCCTCACAAAGGCTAGGCTAGTGTACCTTGTAAGATGTCAATTGAGTTTGGTAGCCCGTCACATAGTTACCATCATCATCCCCTTAGCGGGCAGGTCGATGGGCGTGCGCCTGGCTCTGAATGATTGAGTAACAGAACCAAGACAAGCGCAACCTCGGCCTCGCCTTCGGCGAGGCCTTTTTTTATGGTGTAAGGAATAAAACATGGATTTCTCAAAACTGGACGGACTGATTCCAGCCATCGTGCAAGACAACGTCAGCAATGAAGTCCTCATGGTTGGCTTCATGAACGAGCAGGCCTTGGAACAAACAAAAGCAACAGGTTTTGCGACGTTTTTCAGTCGCACTAGACAAACTCTCTGGATGAAAGGCGAAACGTCTGGAAACAAACTGCAAGTCCAGCAGATGCTAACCGACTGTGACGACGACACCATCTTACTCAGGGTTACGAGACTTGGTGACGGCAATGTCTGCCACACCGGAGAAAGAACCTGCTTTTTCAGAGAGTTAGAACAGTAAGTTCATTTGTCTTGAAATACTGAACACACGCGGAGAAACATTTATGACTTTGAAATTGGGAATTCCTAAAGGTTCGTTACAAGAGTCGACTATTCAGCTCTTGGGTCGAGCAGGCTTTAACGTCTATGCAAGCCCTAGGTCCTACTTCCCGACTATTGACGATGCGGACGTCGAATGTACGCTAATTCGAGCACAGGAAATGGCACGTTATGTGGCCGACGGCGCCGTTGACGCAGGACTCACCGGACAGGATTGGATTGCTGAACACCACGCTGCCACGGGTGAAGAGGTCGTTACGATCGCAGACTTAATCTATTCAAAACAAAGTTTTCGAAAAGTGCGCTGGGTCTTAGCAGTTCCCGAAGGATCGCAGTATCAGACACCTCAAGATCTCGAAGGTGCGACAATCTCAACTGAATTAGTTCGGGCAACTGAATCCTATTTTTCTGGACTCAATGTATCCGTTAATGTCGAATTTTCATGGGGTGCGACGGAAGTGAAACCTCCGCGACTCGCTGACGCCATCGTCGAAGCAACAGAAACAGGATCAACACTACGAGCGAATCATCTCAGAATCATTGATACCGTTCTGGAATCCAATCCACAGCTCATCGCTAACCAGCGGGCTGTCGACGATCCATGGAAACGAGAAAAACTCGACAACATTGCGCTCTTACTAAAGTCGGCCATTGACGCGCAAGGTCGTGTCGGGCTGATGCTGAACGTAAAGCGTGAAAACCTGGATCCGTTGCTACAACTTTTGCCAGCCCTACAAAAACCCACGGTTGCTCCGCTGAGTGACCCAGAATGGGTGGCCATTACCACCATCCTCGAAGAGCATGCGGTCCGGGAATTGATTCCTAAGCTCAAGACTCTTGGTGCTCAAGGTATTGTCGAGTATCCACTCAACAAGATCGTGCTGTAAGAGCGACTGGTAAGACACCGATGAAAATCATCAAGCCATCGAATGTGCGCGCGATGCAACGTCTCCTCAACCGAGCACAAACCACCGATTCAGTCATAGAAAGACAGGTGACCCAGATCGTGAATCGTGTGCGACGAGGAGGAGACCGTGCTCTCCAAGAGTATGCAAAGCGTTTCGATAAAGTAACCGGGCCACTTGAGATCTCACGTCAAGAAATACGAAATGGAGCCAAAAAAACACCACCCGCTGTAACACGAGCCATAAAACAAGCTGCACGTCATATCCGCCGAATAGCCAAGAAACAGGTGCCAACAACGTGGCGGATAACGACCGTTCGGGGTGTCTTGGTCGAGCAGCGGGTGATTCCCCTCGAACGAGTTGGGTGTTACGTGCCAGGGGGTCGATATCCATTGCCATCGTCATTGTTAATGACCGCTCTTCCCGCCCAAGTTGCTGGTGTCCGGGAAATCGTTGCAGCATGTCCGCGCCCAGAACCGGCAGTACTCACCGCTGCATTAGAAGCCGGGGTCTCAAAGCTCTATCGAGTTGGAGGTGCTCACATCGTTGCGGCTCTTGCGTATGGCACTGAATCGGTGCCGAAAGTCGAAAAGATTGTTGGGCCGGGAAACGCATACGTCTCAGCGGCCAAAGCAACTGTTGCTACCGACTGCCCGATTGATTTTTATGCTGGTCCAACCGAAATAGTAATCGTGGCCCGCAACGGAAATGCTGACTGGATCGCTTCCGACCTCGTGGCACAGGCAGAACACGACCCGGCTGCGAGAGCAATATTGTTAACACCCAATTTCGATTTAGCAAAGGCAGTTGCGAGTGCCGTTGATTCTCGCCTCGTGGAACACCCATCCGCCCAAGCATCGATTGAACAACATGGAGTCGTAGTCGTGACGAGTACACTCGCCGAGGCTATAACACTCGCGAATGACTTGGCCCCAGAGCACGTCGTCTGTGAAACGAGGGCTATCGCACGTCGTCTCACACGCTCAGGCACAGTGTTTGTCGGGCCATATGGAGCGCAGGCTGCTGGAGACTATGCCACCGGATCAAACCACGTGTTGCCAACAAATGGTGCCGCACGATTTCGAGGTGGACTAAGTGCAGCAGATTTTGTTCGTATTAATTCCGTCCAACGCGTTACACAAGAGGGATTGAAACGGCTAGCGCCAACGACGATTTCCCTAGCCAACGTAGAAGGACTAATCGCTCATGCTGCATCGATCAGCACGCGTTTGAAGTAGGAGGATATCGTGCGACGCGCCACAATCAAACGTAACACCAGCGAAACAAAGATCAAGCTCAGCCTAGCGCTTGACGGAAAGGGACGATACGACGTGAGTACCGGCATTCGGTTCCTTGATCACATGTTGGAA
>CAYFER010000087.1:0-3060 GCA_964342185.1 uncultured Vicinamibacteraceae bacterium
GTTTAGTTTAGAGCCGCGGCCGTCTTCTGTTTCGCTAACCGCAACGATTTAATAGAGCTCACTGTGAAACGGTTTATCGCGATTGCTGTATCCCTGGTACTCATCGGTAGCGCGAGTGGCTTGGCGCAATGGGGTTGGCGGCGGACGCCTCCCAAATTTCCAGCTGAGTTTCTTTCTCATAGAGATTTCACGTTTTCGCGGGTGCTGTATCAGAGTGACCGAAGAGAACCCGGCGGACAGGGATGGTATACGGACTATCCCACTGCAGATCAAAACCTGATGGTGCGGCTTTCGGAATTAACCACGACCAGCGTAGGGTTTGATCACCGAGATACTCCTGATCATGTTGTCGTTACTTTGGACGACCCGAAACTTTTCAACTACCCCTTTTTGTTTATGTCAGATGTTGGAACTCTTTGGCTCAGTGATGAGGAGGCAGTTAGGCTGAGGGAGTATCTACTTAAGGGTGGGTTTCTGTGGGTGGATGATTTCTGGGGACCACACGCGTGGGACCAATGGATCGGCGAACTTAGAAAGGCCCTTCCTCTTGCCGACTATCCAGTTGTCGATATTCCGATGAACCATCCCATGCACAAAACGATGTTCGAGGTGCTTGAGATACCACAAATCCCTTCGATCCAGCATTGGCGCCGCAGTGGAGGGGCGACCACGTCTGAGCGTGGCTTGCGGAGTGACGATGTTCATTTACGAGCAATCACAGATTCGCACGACCGTATTCTCGTCTTGATGAGTCACAACACAGATATTGCCGATGGATGGGAACGTGAAGGCGAGGATTATGAGTTCTTTTATCGGTTTTCAGTCGATGCCTACGAACTTGGGATCAACATCGTCGTGCACGCCATGAGTCATTAATCAACCTTGCCTTATCTCGAAACAGTCGAAGTTAGACCCGACAAACCCGCTACGGGTTCGGTGATCTGGATGCATGGCCTTGGGGCTGATGCGAATGATTTCCGACCAATCATTCCTCAGTTAGGATTGTCGTCGGACTTAGCGGTCCGCTTTGTTTTTCCTAACGCCCCGAAGCGCCCGATAACCATTAACAATGGCATGGTTATGCGGGCCTGGTACGACGTGACTGGATTCGATCGGCGCGACCAGGATGAACGGGGCATCCGTCAGTCGGCTGCTTGGATTGACGAACTTGTGGCTCACGAAGTGGACCGTGGCATTGCTCCGCAGCGGATTGTTCTGGCGGGATTTTCACAAGGTGGCGCGATGACGCTATTTGCTGGGCTTCGACGTCCAGAATTACTCGGCGGGTTGATTTGCTTGTCCGGGTATCTCCCGCTTGACCAGGAGCTCGAAACCCTTGCCGCGAAGATGCCCAAGCCGCTGATTTTTCAGGCGCATGGAACGGCCGACCCAATTGTGCCGCACATCCTAGGACAGCAGAGTCATCAATGGTTGCTGGATGCCGGCTACCAAGTTGAGTGGCATGAATACCCAATGGGACATGAGGTGTGTTTTGAAGAAATTAAACACATCGGCGATTGGTTGACCACGGTGTTCTCTTAAAGTGTCACGCTCGTAGATAAGCTTGTAGCCCCTCCCAGCGATATTCGATCTCGGCGATGTCGGGAGCTGAAAAGGAATAGTTACCCCGGCGCGACTTTGTGGTCGAAAAAATCCCACGGCGCTTGAGCATGTAGAGTCGGATTCCTGGGATGGTTGCATCTAGGTTCAACATCAAGAGTAGCTTGCTATATAGCTCTCGGAGCGCTGTTAAATCCCCAGATCGATGCAGTTCCCATAACTGGGCATAGATGTCAGCGTACATCGCGCCGCCGGTCATTATGCCATCAGTGCCGAGTCTCATCTCGTACAGCCACGCCCGACCGAACGCAGCTCCAAAAATCCGCTTGATTCGCTGGGGGCGATGTTTTGCCAGGTCTCGCATCCGTTTATGGACAGGCTCACGTTCTTCTTTCACGTAGCCAAGATTTGGAAACTCACTTGCCATGTTGACAATGAATTCGACGGTTGGTTCAACATCAGGTGCGCCACCACTTGTTTGAATGAAGACTGGTCGCGATGTCACTTGGCAGAGTGCTTCGTAGTACTCTTGAAAATCCTTCAGCGAACGTGCGGACGTCGGTGGAATGGCGATCATGCCGTCTGGGTTGAGCGATTCAGCATGATGAGCGTATTCAAGCATCTCTCCGGTGCTGTCCGCTTGGACACCAAAGACGACCGCGGGTTGCTTGCCACGTGCTGCCTCGGCGATCGCCTCCATGCCTCTGAGACGTTCTGCCTTCGAAAGATAGCGCTGCTCGCTGGAGTTTTGTGGCCAGACAAGGCCATGAACGCCACAACGGTCAAGAAAATCAACCTCTGTTGAAAGATCCTCGTAATGGAGATTGCCTTCGATTGTGTATGGTGTGCTCAGGATTATAAAGGCACCCTGCAGTGGTTTTGTTTCAGCAGTGATAGCCAGTGGCCGGACTGTGGACGCGAGACTTGCAGTACCTACGGTCGCGAGCCACTCCCGCCGTGTGTAGTTCATACTCATCGTCGGAGCAGTCTATACCGAGATTTGTCGCCGTTCTACAGTGTTCGAAATTATCCGAGATTGAACGGTCAAGTGAGGTAGGCTGTTTACGATTTGAAAACCGTTTCGAATTAAGCAGGAGGCTGGAGTGAAAGCACGTTTAACGTTGATGGTTGTCTCGTTATTCACCACCGCTTGCGGTGGGAATGGAGATGACGATTCCGTGTCCGTAAGTTCTAAGATGGTCCCGTCGGCGGTGGCACCGGGTATCGACGCCACGACGCTCATGGCCGAGATTGAAATCCTCTCGTCAGATGAATTTGGTGGTCGCGCCCCTGGGTCACCGGGTGAGGTTCTGACGATTGCATACCTAACTGAACAGTTTGCGGACCTAGGTTTAGCGCCTGGGAACCCTGACGGTAGTTGGGTGCAGGGTGTTCCGCTCGTTGGAATTACACCTCTGGCGGGAAGTGAATTTCAGGTAACGACGGACGGTGACTCACGTGAATTCGAGCCAGGCAAGGACTATGTAGCATGGACGAAGC
>CAYFER010000088.1:0-2947 GCA_964342185.1 uncultured Vicinamibacteraceae bacterium
CACGGTGATCTTAGGAAACGGCCTGTTAGGGACCGAGATGAACCGGCAAACCGGGTGGGACGTTGTGGCGAGGTCCCGTGAACACCTGGCGTGTGATGCTCGATTTGATATTACTCAACCGAATACATTTGCCCCGTATTTACTTGAGTCTGGTGAGGATGGACGCCCGGTGCCCAAATACAGTCACGCTGTCAATTGTATTGCGTATACAGATACATACTCAGAGGACAGCGCATTGCACTGGGATGTAAATTACCAGGGAGTGAACCACCTGATTGAATTTTGTAACACGTGGAATATAGTGCTCGTTCATATTTCGACGGACTATCTTTATTCAAACGCAATCGAATTTGCGTCGGAGCGCGATGTGCCCGTTCACTGTCGTACTTGGTATGGGTATACGAAGTTGCTCGCTGATGGATTAGTTCAGTTGGCAAGTGCGGAATACCTGCTGATTCGCGCCACCCACAAGAGAATCCCATTTCAATATGCGCAGGCCTGGACGACACAAACGGGCAACTTTGATTATGTAACTGTAATTTCGGAGATCATTATAGAGTTGATAGAAAAAGGTGCTCGTGGCCTCTACAACGTTGGTACGGAGACAAAAACGATGTATGAATTGGCAAAACGGACCAAGCATGACGTCATGCCCGCGCAGTCGAAAGCGAACGAGAACACGCCGACGAACACCACGATGGATACCACAAAACTTTACACTTTCTTGGCACAGAGTAGACACGTATAGACAGCAACAATCTCTGCCTGCCACCTCGCTACCACTCGTGTTCTAAATATTTTGCGCTCTGAATGCGGCCAGGATGCTTTATCTTTCCGGCAAGTGGGCGCCCGTTGAAGATCCTCGTCGTGACTGACGAGTACACACAAGAGTGTCGGCATTGGTACCGGGGCGACAGTTTTCCAGCGGCCACTTCATTAAACTACTCGCGGACTTGTTGGCGACTCGCGGTATTCCCCGTTTCATTCGCAGCGACAATGGTCCCGAGTTCATCTCGCGACGCGTCCATAAGTTCATTCAGAAGATTGAAATCGGTCCTTCTTACCTCGAACCAAGCAGACTATGGAAAAACAGGTTCGTCAAGAATTTCAACAGTCGCTTTCGGGACAAATGCCTTGCCTATGAAGAGGTCACAAGCATACGATCCGTCAAAGAGGTTATCCAGCACTGGAGAGAGACTTACCACCTTCGTCAGGCTCGCGGCTAGCTCGATGGTCGCACCTCTGCTGATTTCGCGAAACTGTGTGCGGTTTTCATTCCGCTCGCTCCTGGGACACCGCACAATAACGCTGATATTACTTACCCAACCCGTACCCTCATAACGCTGTATCAACAAATCAGAGCATTCTGCGTGGCTTCGCAATTAGCGGAAAACTCGAATAGGTTGCACCTCACTTCACATCTGGCGTCAGGCCATGTTTTCTACTACCGAGTCCGTGAAATATTAATTCGATGTAAATGCGGAGACTGGTGCTAGGTTGGGCGTGATCGAAGTTGCATTGAATCTGAATTGTGACAATCACATCTACCACTCGTACATCGATGGCTGATGCCGTTCATCCGTATCGGGAAAACATGCGGTTGATCAGTTGGGCTCCCAAGCGAATTTTGGAATCTCATCCAGCAAGCCCCCTTGCCTGTCATTGTCTGACAACGCAGGAGTTTCAATCGGCCAGGCAATGTTCAATTGTGGATCATTCCATCGGAGTGTGATTTCGGATTTCGGATCGTAATAGTCCGTGCATTTGTAGAGGAAGTCGACAGTTTCGGTCAGTGCACAAAATCCATGTGCAAATCCAGGTGGAATGTAAATTTGTTTCTGGTTCTTGTCTGACAGAATTACAGATATTGATTTGGCGAAGGTTGGTGACCCTACCCTGACGTCAACAGCCACATCGAAGACTGCACCTGATGCTACACGACAGAGTTTTCCTTGTGGCCGCGCAAGTTGGTAGTGCAGACCTCGAAGGACGCCATAATTCGATCGCGAGTGATTGTCTTGTACAAATTCGGCATCTAGCCACGTTTGACGAAATGTCTCAACAAAAAAGCCGCGTTCATCATGGTATACTTCTGGTTCAAAGACCTGAATATCAGGGATGTTCGTTTGTATAGTTCGCATTGGTATTCCTAGTCGCCAGTAACTTTCTTCCAACAGGTATTGTATCCATTGTTCACGTCGGGCGTTTATCTCGGAAATATAAGTGTGGCCAATAAAACTGTTTACGCGATGATCGAATCACCAAGAACCGCCGTCGTTGCGATGTGGCGCGTAAATGCCCCAGAGGCGTGCCAGTGAATTACCAACCTGATTTTCTCAGATACGCACGGTCCCACTATAGCCCGAACCACACCCAACGAAGGTCCCTGTATTCATTGTTTCATTGGAGATGATCAGCAAGCCGTCGACCACCGTCTGGTCGTAGAGCCAGGGACACCAAGAGAAACGCCTTCGTACCGGGCGCCCGCGAGACCAAAATCAGTTTGACATGCGCAATCGGCACTCGATTCGATTCGTTGCTTCCACATCTTCTCCGCCTTGGTTGCGCAGGTTACGATCGTTGATCCACCGTCGTGATCAGCGTTGATCGCGATGTAATTGTGCACGGCGCCCAGCCCAATGGCCACCACCCGTCTGTCGCTGGGGTAGAAGGTAAAGCTCTCCACACCGTCGGCTACCTGCGACACGACGTCATTGATCTCCGGTCGATCCCGCGTAAGGCCGGCGATGAGGAAATCAGAGAAACCCCGCCCGTTGTTTGGCGACGATCTGAAACCGATACAAGCGGGGCGATCGCCCGATGGCGGGTCTGCTACAGGACCTGGCACGTCGCGACCTGCGTTCCGCAGCGGCGGCAGAAGGGACGTTGGGGCTACTTCGTGAGCAACCAGCGACCACGCGGTGACGCGCGACGAACTAGCGACATG
>CAYFER010000089.1:0-2823 GCA_964342185.1 uncultured Vicinamibacteraceae bacterium
CACGCCGAGACAACCAGTGTCCCCAGCAACGCAGCAATGACAACCGCGAAGCCTCGGAGCGCGATCCTCAGACGCCACCGATTTCGCACCTGACGGATCACTCGAAGAATTTCGTCACGATCGGTAGGAAGGAGCGATTGGCCAGATATTATGCCCATTCTTCTGTCACCCTTTGGTTCCAATTACCCGAGTACAACATACCTGTGTCACATCCGCCAGTCTTTACTGTCTAGTCAGCATTTAATGCAGTCCGTGAAAGTCGATTCGACACAACCGTCTCTGCGACAAACAGCATAAACACCGCAATAAGTAAATACCACCAGATACCCTGTCGCTGCTCCAAATCCTCAGACGCAAACACTCTGGCCTCACCCGTGGGAGCTACAGCAGCTTGTCCATCCACCATACGCCCCGTAAGGCTACTGGCCAATTCCTCAGGATCGACTGCTGTAAGATCTGATTCAGTCAAGTCCACATTCACTGCTAGCGTCAGCGGGAAATCGGATGTAGTCGTAGCGTCGTGCACCTCGTATACGCCCTGTTCGGTCATCGTCAGAAAACCTGCTCGCGCCCCGTCACTAACCGGAATTCGATCGCCAGAGGGCGCGATCGCCACAAGATCAGCGTCGCTGAGACCGGCACTCGCCAAGAGACCATCTTGCTCAGCCAGATTGAGCACTTGGCCCGCTAATGCCCACGGTTGCGACGGCGAATAGTCGGCCAAATATTCAATCAACCTGTGAACAAACGGCAGATACACGGGTTTTAGCGCAAGATCATTCCAAAAATTGTCGAGCGTTGACGCCCAAAAGAACACCCGACCACTATTCACTCGGTGCTCGAGAAGCGCAGGACTCCCATCGTCGAACCGAGCAATGACGGAAGTTAATTCATCAACCTCAATTGGACGATACCGAAAAAACCGAGCAGTAGTGACATCACCACTGCGCGGCGCGCTAAATAACTCAAACACGGGATGGCTATAGTCGACAAAACCCAAGCCCGCACCACGACCAGCTCGGTCGACTGGGCGGCCAAGCGGCCCAGGCAACAGATCAGGGGCGTCTGCTGGCCATTCGCTACGCTCACCAGCAACCACCAACAACCCACCGCCGTTCTCAACAAACTCTTGCAGCGCCTCGCCTGCCGGACCAATCGGAGGGCCTGCGTCATTCAGCACCACGACCTGTCGGTCCAGCAAATCCTGGGCTCGAAAACTCGTAACTGTCGTAGTAGTAACATCAAATGCCGGGCTTGAACCAATGCCCAAGGCACGACGCAGATACAAAGCATCCGCCGGACCACTACGGTCATTGCCAATAACCAACACGCCCACCACCTGGCCTGGCGAAATGACAAAGTGAAAAACATCGTCAGTAGGAAGACGGTCGCCGTCCGTCCGCACCGTACCAGTCACGGGGCGCGCACCAACCGTGACTGGCGCAAAATTCACGGTTGCGGACCCGTTAGCTGGTAAATCTGTCGCTACCGTTTCGACATCCCGCCCTTCTATTGACAGGGAGAGATTGATCGCACTGACTGGACCTTCTCCACGATTAGTTACTCGCGCGACTACGGAAACACGCTCGCGCCCCGAAAAAAACTCTCGCTCAAACAGGACGCCGGCAACGCTTACGTTCTCTACCGCGGCTTCAGTCGTCACCGAAATAGGAGTCACGATGGTGCCCTGAGGAAAACGGATTCCCGAAGCACTTTCTACGCCTATGCGTTGAAAGTCACTTATCAACACTGCCTCAAGTTCGGGAAGATTCGAGCCATCAAAGATCCCTTCGGCAAGTTTCATCGCCGGACCGTAGCGAGTTGCCCCAGAACCGGTCTCTGCATCTTCGACCAGTCCTAGAAGACTCGCCCGATCGGTAGTCGAACGTGCTCCCGCCTGAGCTCCACTATCAAACAAAATCACCGTCGCCTGGTCCTCAGCCCTCAATCCATTGATCACGTCCCGGGCAGCATCTCTGGCTCGGTCCCAACGGCCGTCGTACACCATACTGTAGGACCGGTCGAGCAAAATCACGACTTCACGGGCTGTTGAGGTCACTGCGGCCAGTGATCCTGCCGGAAAAAATGGGCGTGCAAACGCCCCAAGCAACAGGGCCACGGCAGCACACCGAAGCAGTAGTAGAAACCAGTTTCGAATTCGCTGCCGGCGAAACGAATGGAACGGAATCTTACGAATGAACATCAATGAGGGAAATTCAATGACCTCTTTTCGTTCACGTTGGATCATATGGATGATCACGGGCACGGCCAGCGTTGCCAAGCCAAGTAAGAACAAAGGAGCCAGAAAACCCATCAGCGCACCCGACTCAATTTCTCTCGCATCGCAAGAAACTTAAACAACGCATGGTCAATTGGCGTAGCGGTATTAAACAACGCGTAATCAATCCGATTCTCACCGCACAGTTTCGACAAAGCAGTAATGTGCTCCTGAATTAGTTCGCGGTATTGCTCTCGGAGCTTCTCTGGCACAACGGGCATCTTTCGGCCCGTCTCAAGGTCTTGAAAGCTCGTTGGGTCCTCGTATGGAAAATCAATCTCGGCTGGATCCAAAACCTGAAAGACAATCAGATCATTGCCCCCATAGCTCAACGGCTTAAGTATGTCGACAACCTTCTTTGGATCTTCATAGAAATCCGAAATCACTACGATAATGCCTCGCCGCTTAAAGAACTCGGTCGCGCGGAAGAAAGGCCGCTCGAGAGAACCAGGCTGACCGGCGTCAATGCGATCCAGTTCGTGCAGAATCACGTCCAGATGTTTCGCCGAAGGAGGCACCCGAGTAACGATGTCAGCATCAAAGGT
>CAYFER010000090.1:0-2731 GCA_964342185.1 uncultured Vicinamibacteraceae bacterium
AGCCACAGAGGTCACGCATCCACACGGACAAGATGTGCCGGCTGAAGTGACTGAAGTGCGTGAGGGGTTACGTTCTTTGTTGGAAATGCTGGAAGTTGGAAATGGCAAAGCGACGAAAGCTTCTCGAGCGAAGTCCTCGTCGAAACAATCAGTCAAACGGTCCTCGGCACGTAGTAGTGACAAGGCACCGAGGCGGACCACTAAACAAACATCTACAAAAACTAAAGCTGTAAAGCGGAAACGCCGTACGTCATGGCGGTAATGTTTTTATCGGAATAACAGATCTGTACGGGATGTGGCGCAGCTTGGTAGCGCACCTGACTGGGGGTCAGGGGGTCGCTGGTTCAAATCCAGTCATCCCGACCATTTTTCCTAGAAAAAAGGGTCAATCTGATGATTGGCCTTTTGTTTTCTCCCATTTGACAGCTTAAGTGACAGCCTTGGCAGGCTAGACGCCGATATTCTGTGCTACGGTGTTGGTGAGGTGCTCTGGAGAGGCTGGCATCACGAGCCAGGTTAGTAGGTACGCGGCGGCCCCGCCCACAAGGAATCCCGGGATGATGGAAAGCACGATCCATAGCAAACGAACGGCTGTCGGATCGATACCAAAGTATTCACCGAAACCGCCGCAGACGCCGGCGATCTTACGGTTGGTGGCCGACCTGGTGAACTCCCGGCCGGCGTGAAGCGGGCCGCCATCGGGTGGTCGCTGATCATCCACGCTTGACGAAGTGTTTCCTTGGCGGGGTGGTTCCTGACAACATAGGAGTTGAGCCAATCTGCGACTCGCACAAAGACGACAGACCGTACCATTCGATCCATCTCTGCCGCCGAGAGCGCTTCTGGCTCGATCACGAGGGTTGCTAGGAACCGGGCATCGATGTTGCCTGTTTTCCAGAGTTCGATCGCCAACTGGTGGTTGGATTTAAGCGTCTTCGCAACCTTCCGGATGTCGCTCAGTTTGACGCCATACTGATTGTCGCCGGCACCGTTCCTGCTGTTGCGCGTGCGCACCTTGTCGTCACCGAGCGCCTTGAGATGCTCAAGCGTGTCTGAAAGAGTCATGGTCGAGATTTTAGCGCTAATCGATGCGCCCCGCCCCTCTATACCTGAGGAGACGCCGCTGTTCCCGATTGTGGTCGGTGGGTCTTGTCAGGTGTCTGGTGAGTGAACGCCAGAACCGCGAGCCGTGCAGAGGGGTGGCTGGCAGGCAATGGCATGTTATGCGCTCGGCGCAGGCACTTGCTGTGCTAGAAGGCCCAACCGATATTGACAAGTCGAACCACAGGGATTGGCTCGCCATTAAGAACCCTTGTCGCGCCACCGCCGATGCTAATGCTGAGGTGTCGTTCTGACCCAACGAGCCAAGCATATCCTAGTTCGAAACCGAGACCGAGATGTGGCCCTCGATCTTCGTCCGTACCGATGTCGTCCTCTGCTTGCGACACCCAAAACACTCCGACCCTTGGTCCTAAATAGAATCCTCTGAACGCATTTCCATTTGGGTAATAGCGTAACGCCATATTGAGACTGTAGAAGCCACTACCGTCACCCCAAGGGAGTCTTGAGCCAGACAGACCAATCGTGACTCTTTCCGTAGCCTTACGTTCGTACTCGCCGTTGTACCACGGCACCAAGATCAACCCAAACGGGTTCGCCGACATCACGTGGTTATAGGCGGCTGACTGACCAATCGTGGACTCGGACTCTTGCGCGAACCCGGTCGTCGTCAGGGTCACAAGCAGGGATACCGGAACGGCGACGAGACGAAAATAGCGGTCAGCCATGGACTTTTCACAACGAACGACAGGCCGCTGGTGGATAGAGCGGACCACACTGGAATGTGAATCGCCGATTTCTGCTCGTCATGAAGCCTCCCTAGGTTCCAGTGGACAACATCATCCCATTCAAAACCGAATGTCCCGAATTATATAGACTCCCCCGGAAAGTCCCGGTCATAATAATGCGATCGTCGTACCGGCAAGGAGGCTAAATGCTCACTCAGCAATCGAAAAGACGAGTTCTCACCATCTCAGTCATCGTTGCCATTTTGACCATCGTGCTCCCGACCGTTGATCTCGAAAGCGTTGGTCTCGTGGATCTGCCAAGGGCTGAACCCGAGGACGTCGGTATGTCATCGGAGCGCCTCCAGCGGGTTGATTCCACCATGCAGCGATATATCGATAGCAATCAACTGGCCGGTACGGTCACGCTCATTGCTCGTCATGGCAAGGTGGTGCACGTCTCCGCACAGGGCTGGCGGCACAAAGAGGCGAACCAGCCGATGACAGCCGACACGATCTTCACGATCATGTCGATGACAAAGCCAATCGTCTCAACCGCCCTCATGATGCTTTACGAAGAAGGATATTTCCTTCTCGATGATCCCATCTCAAAATGGCTGCCCGCATACGAGAATATGCAGGTGTCTCTCAATCCCGCGCCACCAGGGCGGCCGACCGAACCGGCCATCCGCCCCGTCACGGTACGCCACGTCTTAACCCACACGTCAGGACTCAGCCTGCACCCAAACTTTCGGCCGGACTACCTCCGACTGCCGGAACAGGAATCCCGCACGAGACCACGAACGGTCGGGGAGGCTATCGACCGAGCCGCCGACGTTCCGCTTGCGTTTCATCCCGGTGAGGATTGGCAATACGGCGCCTCAACCGATTACGTTGCGCTCCTTGTCGAGAAGATTTCAGGAATGAACGTACAAGACTTCTTGGAG
>CAYFER010000091.1:0-2676 GCA_964342185.1 uncultured Vicinamibacteraceae bacterium
CGGATCCATCGGTTCAGCGGCCGAACCCTTTGAGGCTTTTCTCAACAAGCACTGCGTGAGCTGTCATGGTCCCAAGAAGTCGAAGGGTGATCTGCGGCTGGATCAATTGTCGCGAGACTTCAAGTCCGGCGTGGACGGACAAATCTGGGCCGAGGTTGTCGAGAAAATCAATGCCGGCGAAATGCCCCCCGAGGATGAACCACAGCCGACCACAGAGGAGATCGGCCAAGTCATCGCCGAACTGGATCAGCGCATTCGCGAAGGCCGGGCGGCGCGGATGGCGGCGCGCCCGGCGGTAGCCCACTACCGCCTGAGCCGGAAGGAATATCAGAATACGGTCTATGACCTATTGGGCGTCCGCTACGACCCGACCAAACCGGGCGAGCTAAATGAGGACACGCTCTGGCACGGCTACGAGCGCATCGGCTCGCAACTCTCGCTCTCGCCTTCGCACGTCAACCGCTACTACCAAGCAGCCGAGATCGTGCTCGACCGTGCATTCCCACAGAAAGAAGGGGAAGCCCGAAAAGTTAAAAAGACGGCGGCAGACCTTCGCTACGGCGGGGGAGAAAAACAAAAGGAAGCCCTGAAACGGTTTGGTATCAAGCGGCCGTTGCGCTACCTCCATTTCCCGGGCCGAGTTCAACAGGCTCTATCCTCCAACTGGTTTGGCAAAACCGGCACCGAACACAGCGGACTTTATAAACTTCGTCTCCAAGCCAGTGGTATTCGTCCGCCCGGCGGACAACCTGCCCACCTGAGCATTGGAATGCGAACCAGTGAGGAAAACGTCGATGGACTGATCGAACTCGATATCACCGCCCCGGAAGACAAGCCACAGGTTTACGAATTCGAAATCTTTCTTGAAATGCCTACGCAACTGCACTTTGCCGTTGTGGCCACGGACGTGATCGACCGGAGGCAGGGTGCCGCCTTCCGAAACGCACTTTCCGCCAGGGATAGCTACATATTTACGCACAGCAGTGAGACCTTCCTGTTGAACCCCAACGCGCCGCAGATGTTCGACGACAAGGGAAACGGAATTTTTTCAACGGTCATATTGGACTGGATCGAATGGGAAGGACCCATCGTAACCCCTCAAGAGAAAGCACTGCGCAAAGGAATCTTTCCCGAAAACAATGCGACCTTTGAAACAGTCCGTGATCACCTGCAGTCTTTTGCGCAGCGGGCATGGCGACGAAAGGTGGATCCTCGGGAATTAGCCGGCTATCTTAACTCTTATCAAGAAGATCTCAATGCGGGTGAAAAAGTCCAAGATGCGTTTCGTACGGCCTTGCTTCGAGTCCTCACCTCGCGAAACTTCATTTATTTAGTGGAGGGCGATCCTCAACCTCGTGAAATGCTGAACGAGCACGAACTTGCTTCTCGCATCTCCTACTTCCTCTGGAGTTCCATGCCCGATGAGACGATGTTTGCCAAAGCAAGGGAAGGAAAACTAAATGGTGAAGGATTAACCAAACAGGTCGATCGAATGCTATCGGATGCTCGGATCGAACGATTTGTCGAAGACTTTTCCCGTCAGTGGTTACAACTGCACAAGGTGGGAATGTTCCCACCGGACAAGAAACTTTACCCCACCTACGATGACTGGCTCGAGACCAGCATGCGCAACGAACCGGTTGAGTTCTTCCGCGAAATGCTTTCCCAAAACCTGCCCATCGAAAGCCTGCTTGATTCTGACTGGACCATGGCCAACGCCCGCCTCAGCGACTTCTACGGACTTCCCGAACCCACCAAATCCGGGTTTCGGCGGGTATCCCTCAAACCCGAACACAACCGCGGCGGATTACTCACCATGGGAGGAGTTCTCGGACTGACCTCGGACGGTACGCGCCACCGTCCGGTTCATCGCGGGGTATGGCTGACTGAAACCATCTTCAACAAGACCCCGCCCGCCCCGCCGGCCAACGTCGATCCGATCGAACCTGTCCCTCCCAAAGGAGATAAGGTCACCATTCGTCAACGTATTGAGGCACACACCAAGGATCCCAATTGCGCTGCCTGTCACAAAACCATCGACCCGCTGGGCTTGGCCTTTGACCAGTACGATGCCATCGGCCAATGGCGAACCAGTGAACAAGTACCCACCGGCGTGGGAGAGAATCCTCCGGTCAATGCCTCGGGAACCTTGCCCGACGGACGAACCTTCAATGGTTCCGTTGAGTTCAAAAGATTACTGCTTCAGGACCGCGAAAAATTTGCCCGCGCTTTCATCGAACACCTCTGCACCTATGCCCTGCGTCGCGTCCTCACGGTCGACGACAAGGACGACGTCTCAGCCATCGCAGAAGAGGCAAAGAAAAAGAATTTTCAAATCAAAGACATCGTGCGGGCCGTGGCCCTCTCCGACCTCATCCGCAAGCGCTAGAATTTAAAAACAAACACAGGGAAAGAACATGAGCAACATTCAGACACAATCCTGGCTTATCAACCGTCGCCATGCCCTTCGGGCAATGGGTACCTGCATTGCCCTCCCCATGCTGGAATGCATGACCCCGCTTCGGGCAGCAGAAAAAATCTCCACGCCGAGACGCAGCGCCTTTATCTACTTGGCCAACGGTGTCCACTCCCTCAATTACCAGATCACCGAGTCAGGACCAGACTACAAGTTCTCCCAATCTCTGAAGCCGCTGGAAAAACACCGCGAGGTCATTA
>CAYFER010000092.1:0-2588 GCA_964342185.1 uncultured Vicinamibacteraceae bacterium
CGCCCTCGCAACGAAGCCGGCCCCGCCGGTCTTGTCTGCGTCGTAGTGGATAACCGTCGGCCGGTCTGTCCCGTTAACCGCAAGAACCGACCCGCCAATGACCTCAGAGAAGAACACCTCCTTGTCGGCCGTCAGGGTGTAGGCAACGTTCTTTTCGTCGGTGATCTCGGTGTAAGAGGTGGACGTGCCCTGGTATAGCTTTACCGCGCTGCTCGCCTCCTTGGCGATGATGAATATCCAGGTGTCGTTGAGAAATACCCGGCATCCACCCAGAAGGTCGTCAGTGCTAGAACTGACGTCCGCGTATTGATTGGTCCCCTTCCGCTTCACGATCTTGTTCCGCCACTGACAGTTGGTTGCCGTCAGCAACTCGTTCGAAGCCATCTGCTCTGAATCCAGGTCGGTCGCGTAACCGCCTGAAAAGTCGGTGAGCTGAAGGAGTCCCATTAAACAGTCACGCTACTCGGGTAGCCGATGCGTCGGCCGGAGTACTCGATCTGTTCGTCGCCCATCCTGCTGTCGCCGCGAATCCTCGCAGCCTTGTAGCGCTTCACGATGCTCATGAACGACAGAAACAAGCGGTCCGAGATCTCGAACTCATGGTTCTCTGAAGCAATCTGGCTGGCCGCGTAGTACGCCAGTGCGTTGTGATACTGAGCGGGCAGGAAGCTTATGCCCGAGGTTATGTCCGCCGGTGTGCCGCGACCTGCCACGTGAAACAATTTCTGGCTGTTGGGAGACGGCCAGACTCTGATTCTCATGTTGTCGCTCACGGCAAAGAACGCCGGATCGCCCTGCTGCTCTACCGACATCGCCGAATCCCAGTTGCCGCGGATAAGCACGTACTGATCCCACTCTGCCCGGTCTATCTGCTCCCAGGTGGAAGCCAGGTCAGTCTCGACGAAGCAGTCCTGAGGAATGCCCGACACAAAGGTCGAAGCTCCAGAAGATCCCGATAGGCCGAGAAGCGAAGTAGCATCGACATAGTTGCTGCCGGATGGAGCTTCGAACTTGATGTCGGTGCCGTTTATCGAGTCCACCGTGAACTTGTAGGTTGTGGTGGAGTAAGCAACCGTCAGGTTCGATATCGTCCCCAGCGCTCTCAGAGCGGTCTGAAAATCCGTCGCAACCTGTGTTCCAGTCGTGTCCACCCTTTGGTGGGCCGTGATTGCAACATCTGTAGCAGACGTGGCATTCGTCCCCCCTGTAATCGTCACCCGGACAGCAAAGTTTTGCTCAGTATCAAACCTGGCCGCGAGGGTCAGGTACTCTTCCTTGCGGAAGCCGCCAACCATCTGCGACATCTCGTCCTTGCCCTGGTTGATCCAGCTGTCCACCTCGGCGTTCGAGGCGAACGTGGAATCGGTACGCGACAACCGCCGCGCCCGATCCCTTACGTTCGTGAGCGTCACCTAACTAACCAGACGACGCCCGCAGTGAGGCGATTACGTTAACACTCGCCACACAGCCCGTAGGCACCACCACCGTTATCTTCGCGTTGTTTCCCCACGGCTTGCCACCATCGAGGTAGCGAGACGTGAAGTCGAACTCGAAGTTCCCGCGATCACCGGCCGCCATCGCGAACAAAACAGTCGACCCGTCGGTGAAATCAATGGTGTGAGTCCCCGTGCCCGCAGCCGTACTGATATTCGCTTGAATCTTCATCAAGCTGTACTGGGCACCGGCACCGGGCGCCGCAAGCAGGTCGGCACTGCCAGCGCCTTGGTCGTTAGCAAAAGCCTCTTTGCGTGCGCCGTGCGCCATAGTTACTGACCTACCGCGATATAGCCGGCCACTACCGCCGACAGATCTGTCGTGTTGGCCACCTGGATCAGAGCGCCGTCCGAGCCGGCGTCATTGTCCGCGTAGTACGCCAATACCTTCTTGTTGGATTTGTCGTACTTGAACACGTAGCCGTCCTCCGACTCTAGAATGATCCGGTCAATCGCCCGGTTCATCCCCACGTTCGCGGCTGTTATCGCCTCGCCGCCAGTCGGGTAACTATCGTCGAAAGTGAGCGTTCCAGAGGTGATTCTCGTTCCTCGGGCCATGTGCCCGTTAAATGTTCGCCGATCAGGGTTCTGATCGATCGCTGCTGTTAATCCCATTCAAAGTCCTTTTACTGCGGGGCAGGGAGGGGGGATGGGAGGTCCCCCCTCCGGTAACCCGCGGTCGTTATCTATATGGCCGGTATCCGGCCAACCCTGTTAGGTGCTTTCGAGGATGATCCTCGGAATCAGCATCACGTCCTGCGTCGTCGAGCTAGTGCTCGCGGTTATGCAGGCGCAAAAGTCGGCGTCCGTGCCAGAGTAATCCGCTCCCACGTCGGCGATAGCGCCGTCATGGATCTCGAGCGAATGCCCCACAGCAACAGATAGTGACGGAGTAATAAGCGCCGTCACGCGTCCACCAATCTGAATCCGAATCACATCACCCGAAGTAGCCGCAGCACGCGCAACGCCGACATAGAACCGCTTGGGCGCGGTACTCGGGTCGGCCATCGCCGCAGTGACGTACCCGTTTTCATTGAGAATCACTTTGTAGGCGGTGTTCTTAACAAGAGTGCCGCCGGCGGTGACTACCAAATC
>CAYFER010000093.1:0-2516 GCA_964342185.1 uncultured Vicinamibacteraceae bacterium
CGCCACGCTCCAGACAAAACCGGTATGTCCCTTGAGCGTCTGTAGTGCTTTGCCACTAGGCTTTGGAACGTCAGGCTTTGGAACGTCACTTGGAGACCCCGCAATCGAACCATCCGTTTGCTGGGGAGTTTCACCGCCACCACACCCACAAAACGTCACCATCACCAATAGAGCCGCTAGATATCTCATAGTCGTACACCTGTAGTAATCTGCGTGTTGATCAAAACGTACCTGCTGAGTCTCTGTAAGCCTGATTAAAGCTGTCGCAGGTCACCTCAGAGTAACGAACTAGTTCCACGAATCCAATTATGTGTCTTGGCGTTGCTGAGTTGCATCTTGTTCATGCCACGAGCGTGTGTGAAGTCAGATGGCGGAACAGTTGGCGAGCTGTTTCACGGAGGCATAAGATACGCATTATTGAATTAGCCCGTGTGTCTTGGTGGCGACGAGAGTACGTGGGATGTCAGAGGGGGAGGTTATTGTGACTACTGCTGTATTGGACGGCCTCAAGCTTGTACCTGCGGTGATTATTACAGTAGGGTTAGTGGTGGTGATATGCTTCTTTGGTTATCGCTTGCTCAGGCTGGGTCTGCTGCTGTATCGAGTGTTTAAGAACACCACTTGGAATAGTCAGGAGGGATACGAGGAGTTCAGACAAAAAGCGATAAATATGAGAGAACAATACGAACGCCAGCCAATCGTTGCAGAACTGGCCGATACGGAAAATGAAACGAAGCTGCAAGAAACTAAGGTCCCACCAATAATTGCAAAACTAGTAGATCCGGATGATGAGCCATGATTTCAGACACAAAATGTGGGCCACAAAGATGAGGGGCTGTGGCTATCGGGTTATTGGTCCAATGAAATTACCGGATAGCACCTTCCTGACGTGAGGTATAGGACAAGGCGGCTCGCCGTAACGTCCCAGACACAGACAGTTTGAAATAGGGCGACCACTTGGTCGTCCTTTTTTTATTGAAATGCGACGAGTGTGACGGAAGCGGAGTTTCTGCGCGTATAGTTATAAAACGCCAGAAGCGGTTTGGTGTTCCATTTACAAGGAGACGCGATGTAGGAGAACGTAGAAATGACTGAACGAGAACACGACTTTTTGAAGGAGGTCATTCTTGAACAACTGAGACAGCTGAGGCGTTGCGGCAGAGCAGTCCAACTGGACGACGAAGAGGACTACGTAAACGATGTGTTCGTTGAACTCTTGAGTTCACCTGATCTGGAAGAGATTCGCAATCGACTCGTAGATCTGATCAGTAAGTTCGCGAACCGAGTAACGAATCGCAACCGACATTCGATTGCCCTTCCTGAAGAAGAATACGTACAGGGAACGCAACTCAAGACGAACCGACGCAAGAGAGTCTGCGAGATCCGGGAAGCGGATATGTCAGCACATCGGTTCAACGACATGCTGGATCAGCACGTAAGTCATCATATTTCCGTTAACTGTAATACTAGTACAACGAACAGCGATAATTTGGTGCTGAACTGCCCGGAATCTGAAAAGAAATCCCGAAATTTCTGGACGAGGAAATTCAAAGATTTATCTGACGTTACCAGCGCACTGACAATCATCAATCCCGACCTTGCATTCCAGATGTTGAACAGTGAGCACTATCAAGAAGGGTGTCAGGTCATTGGTGATAAATGGGGAAACGCTAATTGCCCCATCTGTGGAGCCCGAGGTTGTTTCACGATCACACAAGAGCATTCCGGTTGGTTTACCTGCTGGTGCTACAAACAGAAACGGCACCATAAGGAACCCCATGAAACAAAACGACAAAACAACCTGCCAAACCTGTTTAACTTGTTCCTCGGCGGCCCCATTCGTGAGACCAAGAGCAGGCTAATCGAGGTGCTTTACTCCCATCGTGCTGACCTCTTGGACGGCTAGCGTAACAAACTACGGTTTTTTCCAATTTGGTGTAATAAAGTTGTGGACCAACTTTTACGTCATGGGAGAAAAATAGCATGGATCAAGAACTAGCTGACAAAATTCGGGAACGATACCGCGAGGGCGTATCGGTAGTGGAAATCGCGGCGCGGTGTGGTGAATCGCGGCGGACGATTTACGACATCCTCAACAACCGCACGTTCCGAGATGACAACTATAGCCGTCCAATCAGACCCAAAGACGTAGTGCGTCAGTTTGGCAAGCAACGGATCTTGGACTTGGCGGATGACGGAATCCGCCCTGAAGACATTTGCGAGACCATCGCCAGCGAAACGGGATCGGAAATCTCGGTTCCTACACTCCGCTGGTGGTTGTCCGAGTTGCGAATCGCACGAGAGCGAGAATTCTACGAGGTCGCCGCGCCTGACATGTCGTTGTGATTGCCGCTCAATTGTGTGGAATTTCAAATTGGCAGATTCAATAGGCTGAATTGCCAACTAATGAGGTACTAAACAAAAACAAATAGAGATCCCCACTGGGGATGAAAACGCCCGTGTTTCGGTGGAAGTTTCGACGAACACCGGACCGGGCGATATTTATGCGCTTATTG
>CAYFER010000094.1:0-2397 GCA_964342185.1 uncultured Vicinamibacteraceae bacterium
CTCGCGGATTCGCTACCGAGGGCCGTTGAGGAGGAACCCGATCTCAAAATTGAGTTTTAGTCGCACTCGTGGTTCAATGGCAGCTCTAATGGCAACAACTTCTACAGATAAGGTAACTTAGGGAGGAGACCGTTCTGGTATCCATCCGGGAGTTCCGCCAGCCACGACGCTTGCTCTCCAGTTTGAGCCTATATCATTATCGGTATGCATATCCAATAGCTCAGCAGAACTTCCTCCCCCGTCCGCCTGCTTTGGCCATGTCCCACGGTTGTCGTAGTTGACAAGGTCTACAATCTCACCTCGCGAATCAAGCAACTCTAGGGCCTCACCTGCATTCGAAAGTTTCCCTCGATTCCACTGAAATACCTGCAGTCCTTGTTGAGAAAATACCTCCGATGCTGCGCATACCAGCACACATTCCTTGGGGGCAATCGTAGTTCCCAGTGGAAACTCAAAGTCGATCCCACGCACAAACGAATACCCAGAGATGTCGGCAGGAGAATTACCTCTGTTACAGATCTCAATGAATTCGTAGTACTCGTCTTCTTGAAGTCGGGATGGATTGTAGTGAATCTCGGTGATCACAATGTCAGCAAAGGACACTGTGAGCAGTCGTTGATATTCAGATAGTACCTCGTTCGAGATGCTTCGTTGCTCAAAACGTCCGCCTATGTCCGCTCGAGAACCGTCTGGATCATTCAAAGCCGTTGGGGCACCTGAATTCTTGCCGAGTGAGTCTTCTGCAAGTGAAAGATCTAGATTCTGTACATCCAGGAAATCGGGAGACCCGACGAGGTTTTCCGTGCCCGTCAACACGCTGTTACTCGTGATGCAATAATTTACCGATGCTGTCGACCGATTATCTGACCACACAGCTTGTGCTAGTGACTTGTAGAATATGCAATTGCTGATCAATACGCCCCCGCCACCCTTCCCTTTGTTTTCCTCAAAACAGGCGACGCCGACATGATTCCGAAGAAACACGTTGCCAACGATATTTGCTTGAGACCCAAAGTCCTTGACGCTGATACCCTGCTTGCATCCGACAATGACATTGTCAGTCACAACTGCGGTTGAGGCTTGTCCAACTGACACTCCTTTACCGCGACAACCCAGGATCAAGTTGTTTGCAACAATGATGTTGTCGCTTTGTTCCCCCAAATCAATTCCGTCGCCGCTGCTTCCAACGCACCCGCTGACAATATTTCCGACCACTCTGCCATTCGCGACTCCATCAAAATCTATCGCGTCCAGATCGCTCGCACCGCTTCCCTTCAGATCATTGTCTTGAACGAGCGCTCTTCCTCGAACAACGTGAACTAAATCTCCAGTGTTCCCACAGCTCAGCCGACTGTTCTTCACAATGAGGTGTCCATCCATGCTGGAGACGGGTTGTCCCGAGTCTGCAATGCTGGAGTTGTTTAGCGTTACAAGGCTATTTATGGAAGATATTGCGGCGGGAAACCTGTTGCGTGTTCTCCCATTTGACGCTCCCCGTATGTCAATGCCCTCCAGGATGACCGGGCCCTGAGCTGAATCGATGCAAATAGCGCCCCACCGTGAGCATCCGGCGGTCGTATTGGGGCGAATGCGCACTGGCTGACTGTTGGTGCCTTGGATGACGAGCGCGCCCCTGACTAAGATCTCTGCATCTTGCGGCATGAGTACCGTAACACCCGCTTCTATGTGCAGACGGCCGTGTTTTGAGATTGCTACGTCACCTTGGGCGAGATAGGGAGAATCCTCTTGACGCAAAGTAAGCACGCCATCAATTTCTGCTGGCAGTACCGCCATGCCCCCAGGCTCGAATTCAGCAACGAGGACCGTGTCGCGATCAGGAGTTAGTATTAATTCACGTTCTGTACCAGCAGGCACTCCGTTTTGCACCCAGCGCCGAAAAGAATAGCCGGCGTGTGGAATTGCCTCTAGCTGTAGTGGGCTATCGCGAAAGAACTTGCCGTGAAAGAGGTTCGATCTCGTCGGGACCCCGCTGATTCGTATTTGACCCGCCGCCGCCGTTTTAACTTCACATTGCACCTCAACTAGCCGCCCTAGCTCCAAGCAGCGCATGAGGTGCTGGCGCATGTATGCGGGTCTGTGGTTGGCGTATCTTGTCAAGATAGTTGTCGACTCTTCCCAGTCTGCGATGGATTGGATTGGGGAAAAACGATTAACCGACAAGCCGTTGTTGATGTCCTGCACGAAAGTAGGTGATGATTTCCAGCGATCTATGTGGCGCGGCATTTCTGCTTCGATAAGTTGTTTTTTTTGTTCGATGATTTCAAGGAGTCTCACTGGTGCAAAAGTTGAATTGAGGTGCATGGCGAATGTTTGTGCAAATTTGTGGCGAAACGAGTTGTGTTTCAATAGCCAGATGAACAACATCTCGTAATCTTC
>CAYFER010000095.1:0-2364 GCA_964342185.1 uncultured Vicinamibacteraceae bacterium
GAAGGGTTTGTTCGATTACCTCCTGCTGGCCAATAATGAGCTTGTGTAATTCCGCAAGGATGCCTTCGCGACCAGCTTTCAGCTTATCGGCCAGAGCGATGTCATCAGGCGCCTCAAGGTCTCTGGGTTCGTCCGGCTTTAGATCAAGATCCAATGGTGCTCCTTACTTTCGAAGGCCTCAGGAACAATTCTTGAGCCTCCCTTAATGTGTCATTGCGTACATCACGTAATTGACGCCAAATTTGTAAGCTTCGTTTGTTAGATCGATCGGGAGCCAACCCGTATCAGAGTACTCCCAGTACTCGCCTATATCATTATTGTAGTTGGCAACTATCATCAGTCTGGCGTCTGGGTCGTTATCTTCAAAAACACCGAAAAATCTCGGAGGTAATCCATACATCCAATCGTCCATTTCGAGAGTCTTAATGTCAAAAAATGAATGGAAAACCGGGTGTGAAATATCAAGTTCCACAAGTTGGACATCTGGCAACACTCGCTTCAGTTGCGCTTCGAAGTTGTACCAATGCTCACCGCGAAAATCATCAAAGATCAAAAACCCACCTTTGAGTAGATAGCTGCGCAGGCTTTCCGCCTCAGTATCTGTCTGGGTCCAATAGCCGGGTTCCGACATATATGCGAACGGAAATCTGTGAAGCTCGGAGTCTCCGGATGCCAACACGTTCCCGGCGCCGGCGCCCTGAAACAGATTCAGAGAGGTCACTTCGTCAAGAATTTTCGTCAGGTTCCGCTCGGCTCTCGGGTAGTCGTGCGCCCACGGCAAATCACGTCCGCCAAGGAAAGACCCTCCGCGGAGGCTCATCTCGTAGCTCAACCGAACGAATGTGAAACCACCATCGTATTCAGGATTCTCACTGGATACATCCAGACTCGAACCGGCACCAACTGGTGTCAACGCAAGGAGGCTCAAAACTACAAGTCCTGCCACGGCCGCAGAAGTCATTGGCCGTGGCACGCACCTCACTCGATTCTGAAACCTCGTCGGTTTTAACGTTGACTCGCGACTGTCTGTCATTAGCGGTCCGTTGGGCTACCTGAAACTGCCTCGAGTTCACGGATTTCTCGACTCTTAAGCGCCAGCTCGATCATGATTTTTTCGAGCTCCTCTTGGTACTGCCGCTGGTCGCTCCCGCCCCGGATTCGTCTTAAGTCATCGACTCGCGCTTCAAGCTCTTGCCGTTCCTGATAGAGGACTTCAAGCGCTGGATTGTTGAATGTCCGGCCAGGCTGCCCTTGGCTTCCACTCGTAAAGAAGAGTGTGCGCGCTACCAAGCCATCCGGGTTGTCGCCTGATAGTGGATCTGGCTCGTCAGTGCCCTCTCCATCGCCGTTGTCGTCCAACAGAGCGTGTTCAGTGGCTAACAACCCGTCAGCCTCGTAACTCTGTACAACTCGCGCCCGGGCATAAGAGAAGGCTTCCAGCATCGACACTCGCCGATCTCGGTTCTGGTCAGCATCATCCTCACCACCCGCAAACGCTGCCACAAAATAACCCCCGAAGACCGAGGCATTTCGCTCGTTCCCTGTCCTTGTCGCGGTCATCACTGTTCGACCCTGAGCCGACAATGTTTCAACAAAGGGACCGCTAGCACTTGCAGTATTAACGAATGTCACTTGCTGTCCATTCAATTTTTCAAGCAGCGTAGCGAAATCCTCCGCGGACAAGTCCCGCCGCGGGAGATTGATACGCGCCGCATCCGTGAAGCTTCCGTGGCCAAAAAGCACTATGACCACGTGATCGCCCGACGAAGCCCGGTCAGAAATCGTCTGAATTGCGGATTCGACATTCTCGCGGGTTGACCGATCGGCAATTGCCTCAGGATCAAGGTTCGGCTTCTCGCCGAGGTAAGTAATCCCTTCTGGCGGCACGTTATACCGGTTCTCTGCCGCACCGATTAAAGTCATCGCCCACTCATGAAACTGCTGCGTGTAATCGGGGTCGCCGCCCAGACCGGTAATGACCAACAAATGAGTCTGGTTTGTCTGAGCTTCAATTGCGGGGTTGCTCATCGACACCAAGACAACCACCAAGACAATCACCTGTCGGGCGTCGAATCGCTTCATGCCAACCCCTTGTAACGCCGATAGCCCCATTCACCGAGCACCAATGTAACCAGGAGTAGGAGCAACGCTGGCATGTCCCACAGGTCACGCTCCTCGACAACCGTTACCCCGCCGCCAACATACTGAATATCGTCAGGCAAACTCGCCACAGTGTCGGGTGTATAAAATCGACCGCCCGTTTCCCCAGCGACGCGTTCCAGCAGCGATGCACCCATGGTCGAATCATAGAATTCACTGTCGCTTGGCGCCACCTGAAGATGCATCGTGTCTTCACCAAGGAAG
>CAYFER010000096.1:0-2360 GCA_964342185.1 uncultured Vicinamibacteraceae bacterium
CCTGCAATGTTCGCACGTTGTACTGAAACCAAAGTCTTACGTTCAGATCCGCTATACCCCAATCGCCATCTTTGTGTAACGCTCCTGACGATAATAATTGCAGCTCTACACTGTTCGAAGTCACCGGAAGTGGGCACTCAACCTGTTGCTCTCCATTATCTCGGTCGGTCAATTTGCATACAGGGAGCATGCTCTCACCGATGCGAACCATGACGGTAAAATGCTCTCCCTTTGCTAGTCGGCAGCGACAACTGAGGCTGACTCCATCGATCCAAAAGGGGAGTTCCTTAGACAGAGTGACGATGGGATCGTTCCGTTGCGTGATTGGGGCGAAATCAAATGAACCCTTGCGCAAATAGAAATTTGGGTTCTTCCAGAGCCGCTTGGTGTAATTCGTTAAGGTATTCTTGGCCGGTTCATTACCAAATTGGACAGACTCACGCGGTCGAATGGTGAGAGGTGTCAAGTGACGATCCGGAAACTTCCGGCTTTGCATAGAACCACTTTTCTGATAAGCGATGGCTGCTCGCGTATTGGTGTTGTTAATGTTTTTCCGAAGAGACTGAGGGCCGTTGTTCTGTTGTTCAAGAACTAGCTGAGGGAAATTTACCGCCTGCTGGCGACCGATGATATTGCCATCAATGTCTAGGTAATAGGCTTTGCGATCAAAATCAAATAGGCGCCAGCCCCGTTCGACGAAAAACTCATTGACAACATGGCCGTGAACGGGAGGTCGTCGCGAAGCAATCGAAGCAAGTTGGAATAGGCGATTGGATGCGCGGTTATGTTGGCCACATAACTGGAAACCTAACGCATTCCAGATCATCGGATTCTGTAGGCCGCGGGGGCCCATTTTTTGAGGGGATGCATGATGCATGAGAGCAAAGTCATCCCAGAAATAATTCAACAATGTGTCGAGTTTCTGTTCGGCATGAAGCGGATAACGCGTGAAGAAGCCGCGCTCGGTGAATATCAAACCGCGGTGATTCAGGTAAACCGCATCCAGTGTGGCTGTGCGTGTCGAACGATTTGTTAGTGTCAAAGTACGGAGAGAGGAGCGGCTTCTTACGTCAGGAGAGTCGTGGTCAACGCCAGAACCGTAGCCTGCCTCAGAGACTAAGGTTGGCGGCACCGAAAATGTCACGTTATTGCCTGGCTGAACCCGAAGATTAAGGGCAATGTAATTAGAGCGACGAACCCACTCAGGTTGTACCGCGGTATTGTGTAACTTGCTTGCAGGCAAATATTGGTCAATTGAGTTTGTATTTGTTTCAAGCAGCGCTGTGCGTTGTCGTAAACGTCGTAGCGTCGGACGATGCCATCCTTGGCGGTAAACGAACATTCCAAAGACAAATGCGACGGCCACTACCCCCGTAAGAACTAAGGCCCGGGTAATTGTGCGCCGATACCACATGAACTTCATGATGCACCCCGATGATCTTAATGTTTGGCTTGCGTTGCAATTCTTGAGAAGTGACTCGTCGTTCCAGGAACTACTGCTCAGCCGCAAGTCCCACCCACCGCATAAGATGTAAATGACGGTGCGCAGGAGTCAGTTGCGTCATTGCTGTGAAGAAGATAGATACAGAACGTAGATAACCGCAAAAAAACAAAACGGGAAATTGAATACCATCTTGGTGTGATGTCATTTGTGGCGCACAGGTTGGAAGACAAGTCGTTGAGTCAGGCGTAACAGTGCTGCGAGAACAGACCATTTTTTTAATTGTGTTTTGTCGATTTGCTGATTGGAGGGGAGGACGTAACAATCTTTCAATACTACTGAATTTTGGGAAGAGGATACAAGCTAGAGCGGTTGTTGCGGTTATATGGTCAGTGGAATCCTGAAAGTTTGCCAGTGGATTTCAGGTGAAATAAGCGGTAACTACTACGTGAGACGATATGGTCTCCGACGATTCCTGGGCGGCCATCGAACATTCCAAGATTCGCTGGATGTACGATCAATTGGACATTGGAGATCGGACCGAGATTGATTCCATAATGGTGGCCATACGATGCAGAAATAAGGAACCTTTCGTTTTCTGTACAAATATCTCAACTGGCCCATGCTGGGCATCGAGCCAGCGCGCAGGGTGCTGCCAGTCCACGGAAAGGCCTGAGGCCACCGGATGCTGTGGCACGATCGATACCAAACTTCTTTCTGCCGGCGATGTGGAACGCGGTGCGTGTGAAAGGAGTTCTCGATGTCGACGACCAGGTTTCCTGAGGGTGCCAATCTCCGGCAACTTCGTCACCAGGCGAAAGAACTGTTCCGTGATTGCCAGGCAGGTGATACGACGGCGCAGCAAAGAATGGCAGTCATCACACAGAGTCCTGGTAAGGCAGGGTCTCGGCTTACCTTG
>CAYFER010000097.1:0-2258 GCA_964342185.1 uncultured Vicinamibacteraceae bacterium
TGTCCCGCAGTTGCGCCAGAACGAATGCGCAGTTCTGCAGGCGAGGCTCGTCATTTACTGGAACGGGGTTTTCCTCTTCTTCCCGTGGTGTGTCCCAGCTGCAGTGGCAGGAGCAGCAGGGCTCGAGGAAGAAGAAGAGGAGGCGCCGCTCTCCGACCCTGAAATACCCGTCTGCAAGGCGGTCGGAGAGATTGGTTTTGCGATGGTCCAGTACCACCCCAACGGACGGGCCGGTAGCGTGGTCCCCGGCACGCCCTGGAAGGCAGCACGCAGCCAAAATTATTCGTACCCGCTTAGGATTTTGAGGTCCCCGATTCACACGGTTCGTACTTGCGCTTCCATAGCAGGGCCGACATGCACCGCTAAGATTGCTTGGTGACCGAACGAGTTGACCTTGTCATTTAGGCTGACCGACTCCAACACCCAACGGGACAACGGGAACGGAGCTTCCGTAATGAAACGCGCGCTCGCTCAACTAGGTTCTTCTTGAATTGGTTAGGCCACGATTGAGTTTACGGCGGCTCTCATCGTGCACGAGGAAACATCGGCCTGCCTCGAGGTTAGAGCTGCATCCATCTGTTGTGATTGCTCACTGCTTTGGTCGAGAAAATCAGCCCAAGGCATTTTTTGCTGGATGTTCGCCGACGTGGCGATTTGCACACATTGTCTGGCAGCAATTTGCCGTACAGAGCTTGTCAGTTTTCGACTGACAGCGCACTCCAGCGTCACTTAACAGAGTCTGGCTACCTGCTTACCTTGGTTGTTTATGGATTTCGAAATTTTTCCTGTGCCAGGTTGTTCCGCAAAACCGTATGGCCTATACAAAACGGACCCAAGGTTGTGCGGGTTGTATCCAAGCGCGACAACCCGGGCATCATCAGGAGGTGTCGTCGAAGCTCCCCGTTTTGTGTTGACAAACGTACCCCTTCATATGAGGACCATTCCTGGCAAAGCTCGGTCTCGCATTGACGGAAAAAGTAACCGTGCGACTCTCGACCTTGTTCCGGGCGAGCAAAATACTGGGGCGCGCTGCCCCTCTAGGGGCTCGCGTTACTTGCGAATAATGCCGCAAGACCAAGGATGCTTCTCGATCGAGTCTGACAGACGTTGTAGTAACAAGCGTAAGTCACCAAATGGCTTGGGCGCGGCTTGATATCTGATCTCACCACATTGACCGCTCGTGAGGCGGGACTTCATCGGGGTATATCCTCTTGCCCCGTTGCTGAAGCCCACGCGAAGGGGTTTGCATCGATTAGACGCGGTAGTGATGTCCGACGTCGGGGAAGAATCTCGCAGACCAGATTTCAAAGTAGTTCGTATGTTGGGGCCACCACGTTAGCTCATGTTTAGGACGAGTGTGGATATTGCTGCTGTATTACGACTGTCCAAATGTTGTTTTTGTCCTGCCAGCGCGGTGGGTTGGTGTAATCAATTCGTGGGAGGCTTTACGCGAAGAGCCTGAGCGTATTGGCGCAATTCTCAAACTAGCACTCGCAGAGGAGTAACATGCCCTAGGGATTAAGGACTTCGTGTCAACATAACGGGAATTTACATGTTCAAGCTCTACTATAAAGAAGGCACCGGGGCATTTGTAGTGCAGGCCGTACTGGAGGAGTGCGGGTTGGATTACGAGAAAATCGTGGTCGAGGACCCTAAGAGTACCGAGTTTCTGGACGTAAACCCAATGGGAGCCATTCCCGCGCTCGGGCTGCCGGATGGTTCGGTGATCACGGAGTCGGCAGCGATGTGTCTGCACCTCACGGATACGAACCCGACGGCCAAATTGATGCCGGCGCCCGGCAGCAACGAGAGGGTCTTCGCCTTCGAAATCAGCCTCGTCGCCGATGAGACCCGCCGGTAGCTCGATACAGGGCCGGCCAAGCGGCACCCGGTACTGCTCCACCAGAAGCACGTGGTCGTCTTCGTCGACGGCAAGGATCACCGCCGCGCGGATGTTGCGGGGACGACCCACATATTCCCATCGACCGCGCGTTTTTGCGGTGATGTATTTGCCCTGCCAGACGATCCGCTCGTCCGCATCGTGATCGGGGACGGGCATGGTCAGACTTCGATCAGTCGGTCGGGAAGCTCGTTGCGGTCGTCATCGGCGCGCGGGAAATGCTCTGCCAGTACCATCCCGACGTCGCGTACCCCGATGGCCAGGCTTTCGGCGATGTGGCCCTCTTTGAGCTCTTCCAGCATGTCCGCCATCGCTTCGCCCCAGACTTCCGCCGGCACAATCGCGGCAATGGGCTGGT
>CAYFER010000098.1:0-2251 GCA_964342185.1 uncultured Vicinamibacteraceae bacterium
CTTCCTCTTCTCATCTTCCTGGTCATGACGGCAGCCGGCGCGATCTTGGTAAGAGATCTCATCTCGTCCGTTTTCATCCTCGGCACCTACAGTTTTACGTTAGCGCTGATCTGGGCACTGCTCGGAGCGGTCGACGTGGCATTTGTCGAAGCGGTAGTCGGCGCGGGGCTGGCGACCGTGTTCTTCCTGCTGACGCTCTTTACTACGTCGGAAAAGGACACGCAGATCCGCCGAGTGCCAATACCGTGGAGGGCGTTCGTTGTCCTGCCGATTGCCGCGATGCTGCTGCTCTACGGAGCGGCGGATCTTCCCGCGTTCGGGGATCCGAGTTCACCGGCGAGCACCCACATCTCGCCCATCTACATTGAAAATAGCGTAGCGCAAACTCGGACCCCAAATGTAGTGACCGCAATTCTTATGGACTACCGCTCCTTAGACACGCTCATCGAGACCATTGTGATTTTCACAGCGGGTATTGCGTGCGCCCTTATTCTAAGAAAGGGTGACTCATGATTCAGGCTCACGACAGCCTCATCGTGCACACGCTCGGGCGGATAGTCCTCCCGGTTGCGCAGCTTTTCGGGTTCTATGTGATTGTGTTCGGTCAACACGGGCCAGGCGGTGGCTTTGTGGGTGGAGTGATTCTGGCCGCCAGCATGATACTGGCTATTCTCATTTTTGGCCGCGATGCGCCCGGTAGTTGGCTCGTACCGAAAATTTTGCAGAGCGACGGGATCGGACTCCTGATTTTCGCGGGCGTCGGTGGTCTCTGCCTCATAGGCGGTGGGCAGTTCCTGAACTATACGCATCTTCAGATCCCCGGGCTGGACGAAGCATCCCGACATTACGTCGGGATTATGCTGACACAAATCGGGGTTGCGGCAGACGTGGCGGTCACGGGCGTGTCGATTGCGATCAGCCTGTCGGCCGAAGACGAACAGGTATCCCATGGCTGAGCTCCTACAGGCGTTAGTACAACGACCAAATTTTGTCGTCTTTGTGATTCTCTTCCTGTGGGGCATCTACATCATGGCGGCCCACCCGAATTACGTGAAGAAACTGATCGGTCTGTATATCGTCCAAACGAGCGTTATCTTCTTTCTCGTCGCGTTCAGTGTGAAGGACGGCGCCACAGTTCCGATCATCTCCGCGGAACTGACCTCGCTCGAGGCGTGGGCATATGCAAATCCGCTCCCGCACGTTCTGACGGTCACGGCCATCGTTGTCCAGGTCGCGACGCTCGGTGTCTCGCTTGCGCTCGTTTCGGCGATCTACCGGAAATTTGGAAGCCTCGATGAGGACGAAGTCCTGAAGATGCTCGGATGAGTTCTCAACTGCCCATTCTTCTCTTTCTCGTCCCCTTCTTCACCGCTGTGTCGATGCCCATTTGCTGTGCGAAACGACGGTCATGGTGTCAGCCTCTGACGACGGGAGCGGTTTCCGTCATGGTGGTTCTTGCGGTCAGCAATCTGCGCGTCGTTTTGAGCGAAGGTTCGAGCCAGTACGCCTTTGGCGGTTGGACCGCGCCGTTGGGTATCGCGTGGCTGAACGATCCGCTCGCGGCGATGATAGCGTTGACTATGAGCGCCGTCGCGCTGCTAACGCTCATCTATGGGCGCCTCGTCGTGTCGTCAAATCTCGAAAAAAGTGTGCCCTATTACACCCTGATATTATTGTTCATAGCGGCCCTCATCGGTATTGTCTTTGCGGCTGATCTCTTCAACGTATTCGTGTTTCTGGAAATGGCCGCGCTAACGGGCTATGCACTCGTGGGCGCGGCTGGTGGTAGCGCGCTGCTCTACGCGTTTCGCTATCTCCTTATCGGATCATTCGGGGCGACCCTCTATCTGCTTGGCGTGAGCTACCTTTACGCCGCGACCGGAACGCTCAACATGGCGGACCTCGCGATTCGCCTCCCCGAGCTCATGACGTCAACCGCAGTGGTGGCCGGGCTGATATTCGTTTTCCTCGGCTTGTCTATCAAAATGGCGCTCATTCCGCTGCACGGGTGGCTGCCAGGCGCGTACGCTAACGCGCCGCAAGCGGTCGCCCCATTGCTCGCATCCACAATCACGAAAGTTGCGCTGATTGCCTGGGTACGCATCGAGTATTCGCTTATTGATCCCGGTGTTGAGGTAGGCCATGTCCCTGTTCTGGTGTTGCTAGAAGACATCGGTGTGCTCGCAGCCGTCATCGGTGGCGCGCTTGCGCTGGTACAAACCAATATAAAGCGCATGTTCGCCTACGGCGG
>CAYFER010000099.1:0-2239 GCA_964342185.1 uncultured Vicinamibacteraceae bacterium
GGTGGATGGAACACCACTCGGTACACACCACGCCCCAGCCGCCTTCGGCCTTCATCCCCCGCAACGCCGCCAGCATGCGTGGGCGAAGTCGGCCAAGGCCGGTGCAATGGGGGACTTGATAAAAACGGTTTTTCGCGGCTACCGGACCGATCTGAACCGGCTCAAACAGCAGATCATAGCGGCTATCCCGCAAAGCTCTGAGGTTCCTGATAGTGGGGTTGGCCAGAAAGTGTCTGCACAGTTACCCCGGTGTGGTCAATCGCGGGGAAGTAGAATTAATGCGTTGTCTGCCCAAGAGAGCCAAACTGTGCTTTCGTGGTCAAGCGGTTTTTCTCCGCTTACCTCGGCTTCAGTCGCCGCAACGGCAAGGGGTTTCTCGGCGCCGTCAACCGAGACATAAAAGTGATTTCGATCACCCAGGTAGGCCGAGGTTTTGAGGATGCCTTGTACAGCAGCTTGGTTTTCCGGCCGCCGGTCAGCCGACAGAAGCAGCTTTTCGGGACGGATGGCGACGATGATGGTTGTATCCTTGTGAATGAAGTCTGAGTTTGCGGCGGTGGTAATTTTCCCCAAACCAGCTGTATCGAGTACCGCTTCACCGTTACGCACGTCTATCACCTGGGCTTCGACAAAGTTCATCTGACCGATGAAATCGGCAACCTCGACGCTTACCGGTTGATTGTAGAGATCTTTGGGTGATGCGACCTGTAGTGCTTTCCCACGAGCCATGACAGCAATGCGAGTTGACAAGGTGAGCGCTTCTTCCTGGTCGTGGGTCACGAATATGAAGGTAATACCTACCGATTCCTGCAGTGCCCGCAATTCCAGTTGCATTTCTTCACGAAGTTTTTTATCAAGCGCTCCCAGAGGCTCGTCAAGCAACAGTACCTTCGGTCTCTTAATCAGAGCTCGCGCGAGTGCCACACGTTGGCGCTGGCCCCCCGACAATTCATTGGAGCGACGTTTGCCGAAGCCCGGCAGCTTGACCATCTCCAGGGCCTCCTCGACGCGTCGTGCTACCTCGGCCTTTTCAATCTTATCGTAACGCAGTCCATAGGCAATGTTCGCACGGACATTGAGGTGTGGGAAAATAGCGTAGTTCTGAAATACCATATTGGTCGGACGATGATGTGGCGGAACTTCGGACATAGGCGCGCCGTCTATATAGATTTCACCCGTGGTCGGAGACTCGAAGCCTCCCAACATTCTGAGTACAGTGGTCTTGCCGCAACCGGATGGTCCAAGCAGTGAGAAGAATTCACCGCTATCAATGGTGAAACTGAGATGATCGACGGCTACCACTGCCCCGAAGTGTTTGGACACGTCGACTAAGCTTACAAAGGCATCGTTGGTGGTCATAGATTAGATACCTGACTTGGTGTCTTCGACTCCCCAGCGTCGCAGCCAGAGAGCGAAAAACACCAGCACGAAGGAAATGATAAGAATGAGCGATCCGAGTGCCAGCACCCCCGGCAGTCTGAACGGGAAGCGCAGTTGACCCCAGATAAAGATGGGTAGTGTGGGGTCTGTGCCTCCTAGAAAGAATGCCATAATGAATTCATCAAAAGAGATCGTGAAACACAGCAAGAAACTCGCGACTATTCCAGGGGCGACCATCGGCAAAGTCACCCTCCAAAACGTTGACCACGGCCCAGCGCCAAGATCTGAAGACGCTTCCTCCATGGATGGGTCAAACCCTTCGAAACGAGAAATTAAGGTTGCCATCGCAAACGGTACCGAGATCAGCACGTGGGCCATGGCGATGGTGTACAAGGATAGATTAAACCCCAGGCGGGTAACAAGAATCAGCAGTGCGACGCCCATAATGATGAGCGGTACCACCATCGGTAGCATAATGACGAATATGATCGGCTTCACACCGGGAATCCGGTAACGAGTCACCGCCTTGGCACCAAAGAGCCCAAGCAGAGTTGCGATAGCGGAACTCACGCAGGCAACACGGAGAGAATTGTTCAGCGCCGCCCACATTGGTTGATCATTGAACATCGCTACGTACCACTGTGTGGTAAAACCCTTGAGTGGGAAAGCAATGTAGATGTTGTCATTGAACGAGAACAACGGCAAAAACAGTACGGGGATGTAAAGAAAGGCAAGATAGAGGATCGCGTAAAAGTACAGCGGTCGATTGGGGCGGTCAATGTAGGCAACCTCGTTCACGCGATATTCTCCGTGACTTTGCGAGTCAACCAAATATAGAGAAGTGATATCACTGCGACGA
>CAYFER010000100.1:0-2230 GCA_964342185.1 uncultured Vicinamibacteraceae bacterium
CCAATATTGGAACCTCCCGATCAGATGTACCCACCGGAGGATTCACATGGCACAAGACATGGCAACCCATTGTGACAGAACTTTGGCACACCAGTGATCCGCCGAGTCACGACAAATTTACGACGGTGATGACCTGGAAAAATGAAAGTTTTACGGATGTTGACGGCAATAAGGACCGCCAATTTATCCGTTTCATTGACTTGCCGACTCAAACAGAAAGTCAATTTGAACTCGCTATCAATGGGCCTCGTGATTTGCTCATTAAACATGGCTGGGACGTTATAGACGCAATGAACGTGTCCCGTTCTCTATGGGACTACCGAGATTTCGTTCGTAAATCGCGGGCAGAGTTCAGCATTGCCAAACACGCGTATGTAGACCGTTGGTCAGGATGGTTCAGTGACAGAACAGAGTGCTATCTGGCGGCGGGCCGACCAGCTGTTGTTCAAGACACTGGGTGGTCTGAACATCTCCACTCCGGACAGGGTTTGATTCCATTCTCAACACCTGAAGAAGCAATCGACGCCTTGGAACAAGTCAATAAGGATTACACACTACACTCTGCCCAAGCTATTCGCATCGCAGATGAACACTTTGCGGCACGACGTGTATTGTCTCGTTTACTCGATATTGCGTGCACATGATCCGATCTGACACCATGCGTATCGCACTTGTTGCACCAGTCGCACAACCAATCCCACCGCCTCGGTCAGGGTCAGTGGAGACCATCACCGCGTTACTCGCGGATGGTTTGGTCGCGCGCGGGCATCATGTGACGCTGTTTGCCACAGGGAACTCAGCCACTGCCGCAGAATTGCATACAATTTTTGAACGTGGCTATCACGAAGATCTTTCAATTTGGCCTTGGGAACTTTGCGAGCTGCTCAATTTAGCCGAAGCCGTCAAACAGGCCGACTCTTTTGATGTAATTCACCACCAAGCCGAATACTCACCGATCGCACTAGCCTACGACCAGATTTCACCAATCCCTGTAGTGCAAACGATCCACCATACTCCCTCGTCGCAGGAAATTGCGTTGTGGGCAAAACACCGGAAAATACCATTCATCGCAATATCAGCGTTTCAGGCCAGTCACCTGTCCGATCTGAATGTGGTCGGGATTGTTCATCATGCGCTAAACCTATCCAAATTTCAGTTCAATGCTACGCCTCACGACTATCTTCTCTTTCTAGGTCGATTCACCGAAGGAAAGGGAGTCCTAGAATCCATAGATGTGGCCAGACGAACAGGTAATCGCCTTGTTCTTGCCGCCGCAGCAAACGACTACTACCGTAACGTTGTGGCGCCTCTGGTTGACGAAAACAAAATCTGTTACGCGGGCGAAGTCGACCACCAAGGTAAAGTCGAACTACTAAGAAATGCGAAGGCCCTCATATATCCAATTCAATCGCCTGAACCCTTTGGCCTAGTATTAACCGAGGCGATGGCCTGCGGCACACCCATTGCCGCTCTGAACCGTGGCGCCGTACATGAAATTGTTGATGACGGCATTTCTGGCGGGATCTTCACGACAGTGGATGCCCTTGTCACCGGTCTATCAACCGTGCTGACCCTCGACCGCCGCCGCGTCCGTAGTTTCGCAGAGGATCGTTTTGGTGTGGACAGAATGGTAGACGCGCATATAGAAGTCTATCGGCGGATTACACAGTCTGAACTGAAACGTCCGAGCTCTAAATAAACGGCCTGATATGCTCGAGCGCTCTTATTCCAAGGAAACAAGCCAAAACGCCATTCTCGCGATCTTCGCCCACCCGGACGATGAATCCTTAGCCTCTGGAGGGCTGATCGCCTGGTGTGCTGAACTCGAAGTTACCATCTCACTTCTTTGTATGACCCGAGGTCAGCACGGACCTGGAGATTCATCAACCTTAGGAAAGACACGTGAAAAAGAACTACACGATGCAGCAAGCGTCCTTGGTATTAAAAATTTGTCTGTCCTCGATTACGAAGACGGAATGCTGTCATGGAGTAACAGTAGTCAAATCGAATTTGACATTAGACAAGCCATCCAGCAGTGGCAACCTGACGTGGTAATCACATTTGGCGAAGATGGACTCTACTGGCATCCCGATCACATCGCAGTCCATCAACACACAACGGCAGTCATAGACAAGTTGGGTAGAAATGCTCCAGCGCTCTACTACGTCACACTTCCGGTCGGAAGTATGCGTTCTGCACTCAATCGTGTCACAGAAACGACTAGCTCGTC
>CAYFER010000101.1:0-2167 GCA_964342185.1 uncultured Vicinamibacteraceae bacterium
CAGCCGTGGCTGGTCAGGTAGCCACAGCTTTTGAGAACGGCCGGTTATATGGACAACTGCAAGTAAAGGCTAGGGAACTCGATCGTATGCGTCAGTTCAGTGAGGACATTGTTGAATCTTTGAATGATGGCCTCGTGGTACTTGATCTTAATGATCTAGTTGTCCGGTGGAATGCGGGAATGGAGCGCTTGTACGGCGTGCCGAAGGCTGCAGCAGTTGGTCAGGATATCAAGGATTTATTTGACGCGACATTCATTAACCACTTGCGGCAGGCTAGAGAGAAAACTCCAGCTGGTTCGACGTTTTACCGGGTTCCGCTGTTTTCACGTCATTCTGTGGAGAATTCAGCGGACCAGAAACGCTTGTTGGTCAACATTGCCATTGCTCCTTTGCTGACTCCAGAATTGAAGATTAATGGGCTAATGCTGATCGTTGAAGATATTACTCAACGTGTCCAGCTTGAGGAACAGTTACAAATCTCTGAAAAAATGGCGTCAATCGGTCTTTTGGCGGCAGGTGTTGCTCACGAGGTCAACACACCGCTGACCGGGATTTCAAGTTTTACGCAGATGTTGCTGGACGGGGCAAAACCCGATGATCCAGAGACTGAGATTTTGGAGAAAATCGAGAACCAGGCCTTTCGTGCAGCCAAAATTGTCAACGGTTTGTTGAACTTGGCCCGACCGGGTCAATCCGACGTTTCAGGACGGGTCGATCTTAACGTGGTTGTAAATGATGTGCTGGCCCTACTCGAGCACCAGTTGGCATCGGTCAGCGTGAAAGTGCGTCGCGAGTTGTCCTCAGACCCTGTTTTGGTGGAAGGTATAGAGTTTAAGTTACAGCAGGTTTTTTTAAACTTGTTTCTTAATGCTAGAGATGCCATGTCAACAGGTGGCTGGTTAACTATCCGCACAACCGTTGATGACCGCCAACGAGCTGTCGTCCAAGTGTCTGACACAGGTTCCGGTATCCCTCCCGAGGCGTTGTCTCGAATCTACGACCCGTTCTTTACCACCAAGTCGCCAGGCGAAGGAACAGGCTTAGGTTTGTCGATTACTTACGGTGTGGTTAAAGAACATCATGGGGTGATCGAATGTAACAGCGCGCCGGACCAGGGAACCAAATTTACGCTAACGTTACCGCTGGTAGGTCGACCTGATACTACGGTCGTAGGTGCCATTCAATAACCGATGTCGGAAAACGTGTCAGTATTGGTTGCTGATGATGAAGAGATGCTGCGCGAGGTCTTGGATAAATTACTGACTCGCGAAGGGTATCGGGTTTCGCTGGCGGCTTCTGGAGAGGAAGCACTCCAACTTGCGAAAAGCTCATCATTTGATATCGCAATCGTGGACGTTATGATGCCTGGCATTGATGGCATCCAGACACTCGAAGAACTCAAGCGTATTGACAATCAAATGCCTGTCATTATCTGCACGGCATATGGTTCAAAGGAAATTCTTATAAAGGCTATTAACAGCGGCGCAAAATATTTTATCGAAAAGCCGTTCAAGAACGACGTTATATTAAAGCGCCTCGAAGAGGCTCTCCTTCCCCGCCAACTGATAGCTGAGAACGAGCTACTTCGTGAAAATCTGAAAGCTCAGAATCATGGATTTAGTGAAATTGTTGGTAACAGCCCCAGCATGCAGCAAGTGTTCTCTCTTATCAGCCAGGTGGCCCCAAGTCGGTCTACTATTCTGATTGAAGGAGAGAGCGGTACCGGTAAGGAGCTTGTAGCTCGGGCTATCCACTCTAATTCTCCTAGGAATGATCGACCATTTGTGACCGTTAATTCCGGAAGCTTGCCGGCTGATTTACTAGAGTCGAATCTCTTTGGCCACGTTAAAGGTTCCTTTACAGGTGCAATTGGGTCCAAGAAAGGCCTTTTCGAGGTTGCCCATAAGGGGACAATTTTTTTTGACGAGATTGGCAGTGTCCCCTTGGATACTCAAGCGAAGCTACTTAGAGTGATCCAGGAGCGTGAGTTCATGCGCTTGGGTGGTGTCGAGACAATCAGGGTTGATGTTCGAATTGTTGCAGCAACAAATGTCGATTTAGGCCAGATGGTTGAGAAAGGCAAGTTTCGAGAGGATTTGTACTATCGCTTACACGTCATTACGTTGCCACTTCCCCCGCTGCGAAGCCGTCGCCAAGACATTCCCTT
>CAYFER010000102.1:0-1924 GCA_964342185.1 uncultured Vicinamibacteraceae bacterium
CTATTTTTAATGGGTATTGTTCAGTGGCTGCTCTAGTTATCTCCCCTTGCGTCTAATTATTTATGTTCAGCGATTTGCTCGGCGGGCCAGTAAGATTGTAAAATCGACAAGAAAATTAATCTATACACATATTAACCTTCACGCCCGATGCGGAATAGGCAGGAGTAGCTCATATGAGCACAGTTGAACCTCTTGAAAGTTTCATGCCAGAAAGCCCGATCTCCCTGCTCCCAGACGGGGATCTCGATCCGATCACCTTCTCGGTGATCCTGAACCGCTTTAATACCATTGCCAGGGAGATGACACTGACCCTGGAGTACACGGCCTGGACATCGATCTTAGCTTTGGCGAGAGACTTTTCGTGCGCCATCTATGACGCCAAGGCGCGTCAGGTATGCATGCTGGATGCCTTACCGGTCCACACCAACTCACTGCATGTGATCCTGAAGGAAATGGTCAAGGCTTTCGAAGGCAAGATTGAAGACGGAGATGTGATCGTTAGTAACGATCCTTATAGTGGCAATACGCATGTGGGCGACTTCGTCACTGCGTGTCCAGTGTTCTACAAGGGTGAACACCTATTCTGGTCGGTAACCAAGGGGCACCAACTCGACTGTGGCGCGTATGAGGCAACGAGTATAGCACCGAGTGCCAAGAACGTATGGCAGGAGGCCTTGCAACTGCCGCCCATCAAGTTTTACGAGCGTGGGAAGCCGCGGCAGGACGTTATCAACATGTACCTCGCGAACGTGCGTTACAAAGACATGCTGTATGGGGACCTGATGGCGCAGCTTGGTTCGATCTGGAACGGCAAGCGACGCATGGTGGAACTCGTCGACGAATACGGTCCGGACGAATTAACCCGTTACATTGATGCCATCATTGATTATGCGCACCGGCGCACGAGTGAGGAGATCCGTGCGATTCCTGATGGCAGCTATGTTGGTGAATCCTGGATCGATTCAGACGGAATGGGTAACACCAACCTGACCGTACGCGCGGAAGTAACGGTCAAAGACGACCATGTTCACGTGGACTATTCCGGCAGCGCTCCACAGGGTGGCGGTGGAGTCAACGGTACGCAGGGGGTCATGGAAGCTTCCTCCGGGATCCCAATTTTATGTGCAATCGATCCGGAAATTCCACATAACGAGGGTTGTTTGCGTCACATCAGTTGTGAGGCGCCGGAAGGTTCGATTGTGAAAGCCAAATATCCGGCGGCAACCGCGATGGCGACGCTGACACCGGCAACTCAGGAAATGGAAGCGGTATGGAAGGCCCTAGCGCAGGCCACCCCCGATCGGACGTCAGCAGGTTACGGAAGCTTTCAATGTTGCCCCTCGCTTTCAGGTATTGATAACCGCGGCGACGAACCGACCGAGTGGGCTGCAGTGTTATTCAATGGCGCGTCTGGCGGGGCTGCTTCGAAAAATGCCGATGGGTGGCCCTTGACAATGCTGTCATCGGCCTTGGGTGGTTTAAAAATCGGGAGCGTTGAGGCGCATGAACTCCTCTACCCCTTAATGATTGACTACTGTCAGATTGAGACCGATTCCATGGGGCAAGGCAATACCATGGGAGGGGCAGGTATTCGCGTTGCCGTGCAATCCTACGGAGCGCCCATGCATTGTTACATTTCTGGCGACGGTGCCTCAAATCCAGCTTTTGGTGTGTTCGGTGGTACGCAGGGGATCGGAGGCGGCAATTACTGTGAAACCCTTGATGGCGGGCACCGAGATTACTGCTCGGCCAAGGGCTACATGCAAATTGAAGAGGGACAACGCTGGGTTGGGGTATCTACAGGCGGCGGCGGTTTCGGAGATCCACTTAAGCGTTCGGCCCAAAAGGTGTGCGAGCATGTGCGTGATGAGATCATTAGTTTTGACACGGCGCGTGACATTTATGGCGTCGTGCTCGACCCGGA
>CAYFER010000103.1:0-1668 GCA_964342185.1 uncultured Vicinamibacteraceae bacterium
CCGCCGTGAAGTATCAAACGAGTCATGGACAAAGGCTAGGTGACTCTCAGGTCGGGACCAGCAGGGGCTCCAGCCGGGCTCTCTTAGTAGAGGAGCCGGAACGAGTAGACGCAAGTATTGGTATCTGGCAAGGCCCTTGTTGAGGGCTGTATATCCACACGGGTTGCTGCCCGACTAAGCCTTTTCGAGAAGTTCAACCAACACGTCGCCGTGACATGGCTTTGGCGCACACCAGCAACCCAGTCTTTGGTTCCGTAGTTCTTCGAGTGAGCTCATCAGTTCAGGCTGCGTGATTACCCATTTCCGGTAGGCGTTGATGACACGCTCGCGTTCGGCGTCGCTTTCATTAGTCATCACGAATGGGTTTCTCCACTTACTGCCGTCGATGCCGTGCTCAGGGACGGCACGTCCGATGTAGACGTCGTATTCGTCAACCTGGTTGTGCACGATGGTTGTTTGGCTCACCGCTCCAGTGTGCCTGTCAATGCATACTGCTGCCTTGTGTCGGTGATCTACGCGGTGCTCTCAACATTTTCAATTGCATTGAGTGACTTTTTCGCGTCCGGGATCGCTAAGCGACAGCGAGCCAACGAGGTCACTTCGGCCGTGCTGTTCGCCGGTGTTGTGGTCATGGCACCTACTGCTGTGTTCTGGTCTGGGAACCCCACAACCGCTGACCTGGTACTTGGAGCTCTCGCCGGGGCCGCCAACGGTGTCGGTCTTTTGTTGTTGTTTGTTGCGTACTCCCGCGGGTCGTTGCGTTCCGCGGCGCCGACTGCTGCGGTAGTGATGTCTGGTGTCCCGGTGTTATGGGACATTTTCATTTCGGGCACCTCACCGTCGACGATCACCTCAATCGGGCTCACGTTGGGTGTTGCAGCCATCGCCTTGTCGTCCTACGAGCGTGGAGAACCTAATAACGGGTCGGCCGGCATCTTCATAGCGGGCCTGGCGGGGGTCGTCTTTGGCGTCTTGTTGATCCTGCTTAGTTACATCGGGGACGATGCTGGTGGTTCACCGCTCTTACTTCAACGCGTCGTGGCGTTTGTTATTGCCATCTCGGTTGCTCGCGCTACCGGACCCCGGGTCTTTCCGAGTGAACGCAGCGCCTTCATCACTTCTTTCGGAGCTGGCATATTTGGAATCGGAGCAGTGGTCCTGTTCGTTCTGGCCCTCAGAGGAGGGAGCCTCGCGGTGGTCAGCGTTGTGGGGTCGCAGTACGCGGCGGTGGCCGTGCTCCTTGGCGTTGCGATACGAGGTCAGAGAATGTGGTGGTGGCAGGCATTAGGGCTCGGTGGATCAAGCCTTGCGGTCGCCCTAATCGCTATTGGGTAAGGCGACCGGTTCGACAGTGACCATCAGGAGCCTGTCCGTTGATCAGGCGTAAAGCGCCATCAACTCGGCGATGAGCAGCAGCACGGTAAAGACAGGTCCAATGACCCGAAACATCCCGAAGGGTGCCTTTGCCCAATTCTGGCCCATGTGGCTGGCCGCCATCTCTTCGTCCATGTCCTTCGCCAAAGCCCCAATGTCGGCAATGGCTCCATCGACACCCATCGTCAACCAAAGAGACCCCAATACGGCAAACGCCGCGAGCGCCAACTTGACGCCATCGGCTTCCAGTCCCGAACCACCAAAGACGATCGACAGAAGCACCACCGCGTGAAT
>CAYFER010000104.1:0-1643 GCA_964342185.1 uncultured Vicinamibacteraceae bacterium
TGACAGAGTCTTGTGTGCTACACGGAATAATGGATCAAGAACAGGCCAATGAACGTGCCGAGACACTTTATCGTGCTCTGGAATTGCCGGATCCTGATCGGTTGGGCAAACGATATCCACACCAAGTATCGGGAGGTCAGTTGCAACGCTTGATGGCTGCAATGGCACTGTGTGGAAAGCCTGATCTTCTGGTATTAGATGAACCAACGACCGCGCTGGATGTGACCACCCAAATTGAAGTATTGAAGGCATTCAAATCTGTGATAAAGCAAGAAGGCTCTGCGGCAATTTATGTGACGCACGACCTTTCTGTAGTGGCGCAGATCGCGGACCATATCGTGGTTCTTTATGCAGGTGAGACTCAGGAGCATGGTACTGCCGAGCAGGTTATCGATCAGCCAGGGCACGACTACACTCGACGTTTGATGCATGCGGTACGGCCACCGCCTGCGGCAGGACAAGGTGATGAAACATCGGAAGAGCATCAGCGAGAAGCACCGGCCCTACAGGTTCAAGACATTACTGCAGGTTACGGTCGTAAAAAAAACGGCGTACCTGCAATTATTGTATTGCGTGACGTCAACGTTTCTATTGAACGCGGCCATACTGTAGGCGTGATTGGTGAATCTGGTTGCGGGAAATCTACCTTAGCGCGGGTGATGGCTGGATTATTGCCTGCCTCGCAAGGACAGGTGTTGTTGGACGGCGATAACTTGGAACCAGCGCTTCAAAAGCGCGCGCGTAGTGAACTGCAAAAGGTCCAGTTTGTTTTCCAGATGGCAGATACTGCACTTAATCCGCGTCAACGGATCGATCACATTCTGGGTCGGCCACTGGAGTTTTATCTGGGCCTAAAAGGTAAGGAAAAGCGTCGGAGGGTCATGGAGTTACTCGATATGGTCGAACTGCCTCAAGACTTTGCTGGCCGGTATCCCGAGGAACTTTCGGGCGGACAGAAACAGCGCGTTAATCTTGCCAGGGCGTTGGCTGCGTCTCCCGAGGTGTTGCTCTGCGACGAAGTTATCTCAGCTCTGGACTCGATTGTCGGAGCAAATGTCATTGAGCTCTTAAAACGGCTACGTCAACAAACTGGTGTATCGTTTGTGTTTATCAGTCATGATCTTTCGACGGTAGCTTCGTTTGCGGATGAGATCGTGGTGCTCTATGCTGGTCGGGTGGTTGAAAAAGGCACGACCGACTATGTTCTTTCACCCCCTTATCATCCCTACACTCGTTTGCTTATCAGTTCTGTACCGGAGCTTCGTGTTGGATGGCTGGAAGAGACTATGCAGACACAAGAAGCACAAGCTGGTATCGATCGAGTTGTCCAGTTGACCGAAGTTGGTTGTCCGTTCTTTGATCGTTGCCCTCTTGCGATTGAGGGAACGTGTGATCGTGAGACGGCACCTATCCGTGACCTAGGAAATGGGCATGTAATAGAGTGTCACCGTAGTGAGGAAGAATTTCGGCACTGACTGACTAGTTTGTAGCTTTCAACAATCAGCTTTATTCCTGACCAGGAGCCGCGACAATGTTAATTGGGTTGCCTTCGTAGTACTTGACGATGTTCTCTACGGCAATCTCATAGATCGCATCACCCGCTTCAGGTGTGTTGTAGGCGACATGTGGGCTTAGTACCACAT
>CAYFER010000105.1:0-1563 GCA_964342185.1 uncultured Vicinamibacteraceae bacterium
GTTGACTGTGGCCAATCGATGTCGGATGGTCTGTCTCCAGGTTGCCAGTCTCTCAGGCCAACGAAGTCAAATCCGAGTCCCTGAAAGACGCTCGGGTGAGTGCCAGCAGCATAGTCTCGCATGCGTTTCAGCACGATCAGTTCTATTTTTTTGAGGTCTGCCAGATTCACGAGTGTGCTGGATCGCGTTTCAGACGCTACCAGTGAGCCAGTCATGGGATTGGAACCTGAGCGATGATGTCGTCAATTATTGTTTCGACGTTGAGTTGCTGGGCTGAAGCTTGCGGTGCCAGCCAGAGGCGGTGTCCTAGGACATACTTGGCTAGTTCTTGCACGTCGTCCGGATAGACTTCTGACCTGCCGTGATTGATTAATGCCCAGACCTTGACCAAGCGCCCCCAGCAGATCGTGGCGCGTGGTGATCCGCCCAGTTCCACAAATTCTTCGACTAACGTAGACGGCGATCGCTCAAGCCACTCCGCATCGGCGTTGTACGGTCGGGAAGCAGAGACAAGTCGGCGGATGTATTTTCCGAGGGCATCATGCAAAAATACTCGTTCGGTGATGACCGAGCGAAGTTCGATCACCCGTTCCTTCGACATGAGACTGTCCAGTTGGACCTTTTTGAAATCAAAGTCGACTAATTGTTCTTCTTGATCTGGTGGGAGGTAACCGATCGTCACCATAATGGCGAACCGGTCCGTGGCGGCTTCTGAGAGCGGAAAAGTACCCTGGCCTAATTCGACCGGATTCATTGTGGCGATGGCAAAACTGAAGTCGGGTAATTGATAGGTCGTCTTACCGACTGTGACGGCGCGGTCTTGTAACCCTTCCAGGAACGCGCTCTGGGACTTAAGTGGGATCCGATTGATTTCATCCAGTAGGATCACTTCCGCTGACGCCAGAGGTCCGATTTCCGTCATGAACTCGCCCGTAGCCGGATTGACCATCTGGAAGCCTACGACCTCCGTCGGTTGTAGGTCAGCCCGGCCCTGAAGACGCGCGAATTTAGCACCACTGATAGCAGCCAGAATTACACCAAAGAACGTCTTACCCACCCCTGGGACGCCTCGAAGCAACAAATTTCCGGCGTTAACCTGTCTTTGTTCCTTGTGATCGTACGTTGTTGGAATCTCGGCCAAGAGCACCATGTTGGCAAGAGCTTTCTCGGTCTCGTATCCAACAAGGGCTTTTCCGCCTTCGGCAACGATCGTCCGATGAAAGTCGATGGCTTCTTGAAGATCCGCGTCCATGGCAGACTTGGGATCGTAACGGAAGGACACGCAGAACCGAAATATATGTGAGGACTCTGCCGCTATGGTGCGTGGTTGGTTGGCGACTGGCAGGAGTGAAAACAGAATATTTCGTTGCAAAACAGCGTATCCACGCGCAATTACTGCAATTTTGACTAGTAGGAGATGTTCATTGACAGGCTGTAGCTTAAGGGATAAATTTACAGTGTAAATTCATCTTTACCACGGGTTGTCTAGGCTCATTGGCTTAGTCGGATCTTGGAGGTTATCGACATGCGAAGTGCCACATTTGGTGCAACGGTTGTTGCCGC